>JAZRGD010000058.1:0-37442 GCA_045644045.1 Eubacteriales bacterium | reverse complement strand
CAATTGTTTTTGCTCGTTTACCTCTCGGAGGGGGCCTTTGGCACAAATGCCTTCCGCACTTGTTTGGGTGAAATTTCTGTTCATCGGCAAAGCCTCTTTTGAACCCCGCCACTATGGCGGGGTTTTCGTTATACAAAAAGTCAAGCCAAGCGCGGACGCGCTTGGCTTGACGGTGCGAAGGATCAATAATTGTTGTCGTACAGCATTTCGGGGTCACCCGTGTGTCCGTAGCAGCCCGCGCCGTAGATGATATCCTCGCCGCCGGCGGGAATGCGGTCCACGCTGTTTACGTAGTGGGTGTTTCTCTCGATGATGTTACGGTCGGCAACGATGTAGGTCTTATAGACCTCCTTGTGCTGATCGGCGGGCTTCTCCGCACGCACGTTCAAAATATAGTTGCCGTCAAGCAGGTTGTTGTGCGTAAGCTGACTGCTGATGTGCTGCATATAAATGAATGTCGTAGAGGCATACCGCTTGCGCAGAGCCACGATATAAGGATCGCCCTCCTTCGCCAGCGCATCGTCCTCGCCCGCCACCGCGCCGTAGGAATACTCGGCGATCACGTTTTCGTTGCACTTCCAGTTAGAGGCACAGCCGTCAAAGTAAATGCCCACGGTCATATGACCCAAGCCGTCGCCCGTAATATTGGACATCAGGATGTAGTTGTGGTGTATGGAATTGAAATAGTGGGTCGTGGTGGTCAGCGCGTTGGCACCCGACACGTAGATACCGCCGCCATCGCCCAGCTCGTGCATAAAGCCCGTCACGTAGTTGTAGGCGATCTCCACGTTATCGCAAACACAAAACTCCTCGCTGGGATCACCCTTGGCCGCGCTGTAGGTAAAGCCCACGCAAATGGCACTGTAAGAGCAACGGTCCACGGTGTTGTGGGTAATGGTCACGTTTCTGCCGTAGCTGAGCCAAATGGCCGCCGTGCTGAAATACTCCTTCGCCACGTCGTGCACGTAGTTGTCGGTGATCAGAATGTTCTTCGCGTAGTTGTTGGGGCTCCAGTTGCGCTCCTTGGTACCGCTACCGATCTGGAGAGCACCGCCGCCCAGATTAACGAAGCGACAGCCTTCTACCGTCAGGTTCTCGATCTTGCCTCTGCCGAAGATACCGCGCGCGCCAAGCTCCTCAAAGGCACAGTTCGACACGGTCAGACCAAAGCAGGAGTCAAGCAGGATGGCGGAGCGATCGTAGGAATGGTTATTTCCCGCGTTGTTATAGCGCGTGCCCGTAGCACCCGTGGAGCAAAGACCGGTACAGCCGTCGTTGTGAGACAGATGATCGTCGTCAACACCCGTGATATAAAGATCGGAAAGGGTGACGTTCTTCACGCCTCGAAAAACGAACATATAGTCGTGCGTGCCACGCGCAAAGCGTTTGCCGCTTGTGCCGTCCTCGCTGTAATAGTACAGCTTGCCCGACAGTTCGTCGTAATAATATTCGTTTTCGCTGTCCACGTAGGAAAGCGCGTCCTTCATATGCACGTAACGGTTTTTCAAGGAATGCTGGTTTCGGATCTGATAGTTAAGGTACTCATCCAGCTCCAAGTAGATGGCAACGTGCGTGTCACCGTTATCGTCGATGGCGACGTCCTCGTAATCAACGCCTGCCACGTGAATGATATTGTTATACCACTGTCCGCACAGATGCATTTCGGGGCCGTAGCCCTCAAGGGCGTAGCGATACCACTCGATTCCAACTCTTTCAGCCGCCGCGGCAAGCGCTTCCTCAAGCTCTGCCTTTTCCTCGGCGGTGGCGGCATCGTATTTTTTCTTCAAGGCATCGTAAGCCGCTTTTTGCCTTTCACGGCCTGCCGCCATTTCGGCGCGCAGGTCTCCTACCAGATCCTCATGTAAATAATACTTTGCCTTTTCGATAGAGTTAGAGGCAATGTCCAGCGTATATGCCGAAACCTTGTCAACCGCGTCCTCTTCAACGATGCGGTCGCGCAGGGCGACGAAAACCTCGCAGTATTTCCCGTATTCGGCAGAACCCTCGTAATTCTTCGCCTCAAGCTGCTTAAATTTTGATTCTCTGGCGCCTGATGTTCCGCCAATGACCTCAGAGTAGAACCGCTCCTTCATCTCCTCCAGCGCCAAGCGTTCAAGGGTGAAGGCGCGGAAGGTATCAAGGTAACGTGCGGAGGCGTTGGGATCGGTCGGCACAGATTCCGGTGTCAGCGTTTTGTCCGCGACCCGTCTGTTCACCTCGCTCAGCGCGAGATACTGCTCCTTATAGCCCTCGAAGGCAGCGATCAGATCCGTTCTGTCTGCGGGATAGTCACAGGCGGAGTCCTTCGTCAGGCGTCCCGCCAGATACAATTCCCGCGCCATGCTCCAAGGCGTGTCGTAGATTCTGTCGAACTTGGAAATGAACACGTTCTCCCCATCCGTGGCGCGTGCGCCGCTATAAGAGAGATCTGCCAGCTTTCCGTCCACGTACAGATTGCGGAAGCAGGGATATTCTCCGTTTTCCTTTGCAAGCTGCATGACCCAGACGTTATCCGCGTGCTTCGTAAAGCTCGGCGCGATCTCCTTCGCGGTCGTCAGGGTGGTGTTGCCGTTTGCCGAGGTGATGGCGAAGGAGGAATAGAGATAGGGCATATCCGTGCCGCTCAACTCCTGATCCTCGTAAATGCCGTATTCTCCGTCGGCAAGCAGAAGCGTCAGTCGGGTAGGAACGTTAAGGCTTGCCAAAATCTCCTTGCTCTTCGCAAAGCCTGCGGCAAAGCTATGGAAGGGTGTGTCCTTGGTGCCGTCTCCTCCCGCAGGCGCGGCGGCATCCACGTAGACGGTACGCTTTTCATAGCACTTTTCCGAGGTCTCCTTGATGCGTATCAAGGTAGGTGCGTCGTCCTGTATTCCTTGGTTTTCCATCATAGAGTGGTAGACGGCGAACAGACTGTCGCGCGTGCTGTTTTCGTCCGCTACGTCTACGTAATATACCGTTTCATTTCCGTCCTGATCGATCAAAAGGATATATCCCCGAACGAGAAGCCTCGCAAGGCCCGTGGCTTTGTCCGCGTTATCGTATCGCACCGTTACGGCGAAGGTGTCCTCATCCGCGAAGAAGGGAGTGTTTCGTCCCGCGACTCCATCGTATGCGAGCAGCTTATAATCGTAGTCATCCCCTTCCAAGGTGGGAAGCAGATCGCCGCCCACGCGTACCACGACACCCAGCTCTACGGTGTATCCCGTTTTGACCATGGCGTTAACGGCGGCGGGGGTATAATCAAAGTAGTAACGGATGGCATCCGTATCGCTTCCCTTTCGCACACCCATCCCCTCAAAGGAGAACCAGATGGAAGAGACCATCTTTTCTAAGGCCTCCTGCGCCTCCTCCTTGTCTAAGGTAAAGGAAAGCTCCGCAAGCTTCATGTATAAAACGCCCGCGTCATCTCCCATCCTTTCGGCCATGCTTCTTACGCTCGTCATATCGAGGCCGAGATAATACGCTACGTCTGCCAGCTTGTTCTGGGCGATCTCCTCCTCCGTCAAGGCACGGTCGTATACGCGAATGGAGTAAGCCGTTCCCGCCAGACCTACCGCCAGCTGGAATTTATTTCCCGCTTCCTCGGTGGTCTTGTACAGGTCCGCGCCGATCTTGTAGGTATGGAGATGCTCGGCGTTGTTATAGAAATTGTAGGTAGAAGCATTATCCACTACCGTGTGCGTAATGGCATAGCTGACCACCTCGTAGGGCTCAAGCCCGCGCCAGGATTTTTCCTCGGTATAGCCCTTCCAGTTTAATTGACCCAGATCCTTGTCGGCACTGTAATACCATCTCTTGTCCATCTGTCCCGAGGTCGCACCCGGCGTTCGGTAGCAGGCATACTGCGCCGCGCGCAGAGGGCCGATGGCAAAGCCCATGGTGTTGTTGCGGTTACCCGATGAGGATACGGTATCGATATATCTTTCAAGGGTACCGTCCTCGCCCGTCACGCTGAGGCCGAAGGGGTTGTACACCAGCTCCACGGTATAGCCGTCCGTGGGCAAGGCCGAGGCAGGCATATAAATGCCGAACTGCTTGTTCTTGTTAAAATCGGCGTTGCTCTTGATAACGGTAAAGCCACCGTTTTCATTCCTGAAAAATCCGCCCTTCAAAGAGGCGCTTTCCTTGGGATCCAATGCGTTTGTCCAGCTGATCGTATCCGTACCGTTGTAGCCCGAGTCTAAGCCGTTGAAGGCGGCAGCGAAGAAGGTCAGCCCCTTCGTCACGTACATGGTTTGGTTGATGTCCAAGACGATCTTAAAGCTATCCAGCACGTCGGCCACCGCTTTGTCTACGGTTGCCTTATCCTCATTCAACGCATCCGCGACCAGAATACTGTCCGCCGCGGCGCGGGTGGCGTCGTCCAGGGCTTTATACGCGGTAAGATCCGCTCCCGCGATGGCCAGCTTATCGACCACGGCGTTGTGGGTCTTCTCCGCCTCTGTCAAGGGCGCATTGTATACGCGAACGGCGTAAAAAGTGCCGCTCATGCCGTTGAACAGAGAGAAAACGGGCATGGTGTTGGCCTTTCCTTCCTCGCGAAAGGCGGCAATTTCATCCGGGGAAAAGCTCTTGGCAGAGGTGTACTTTGTCCCCGTGTTATAGGAGACTAAATAGCTTACGTTTCCCGATTTATCGCAATTTTTCGTATAAGCGGCAACAATGGGAGTTGCTTTTCCCGCCTTCAAATGGACCTCTCTATACGCGTAATCGGTGAACAAATTTCCCGTAAAATCGGGCCACACGCCAAGGGCGCTCCAACGCATGCAATAAGCACTGTTGCCGCTCATATTCTTCATGCCGGAAAGCCACATGCAGTGAAGAGTATCCAAACGAATGCCGGATGCCTTCGCTGACAAGGACTTGTCGGTCTCAATGCCATCAAGCCGCGCGGTGCTTTCCACCGTGAAAGCATCCAGCATCGCCCAGGCATCGGGCAGAGTCACACCCAGCTTTTTCTTTGTCTTCTCTGCCGTGATCTGATCAGCGGTCATATGATACCCAAATCCGTTTTGCTCCTTGACAAAGGAAACGGCATCAGAGGTGTCACGCAGAACGGCATCCGTCGCACCCGTGGCATCCATTTTATTTTTCCATTTGCCGCCCGCAATATCCACGGTAGCGTCATCGCCGTAGGCGGTATAAAGACCGATCAGGCTTCCGCCGTTCGCCGTCTTGCTTCCGTCCGCGCCCACGTAGAGCGCGTCGTAATCCGTAAAGGAGTGCGCTCCTTGGGGCGCTTCTTCAGAAATATCACCGGGGGTCTCGTCCTTCGGTAACGTCTCCTCAGCCGCCACACCCAATACGGGAAAGGCAGTCAAGAGCGTGCAGACCAAAAGAAGCAGGCAAATGATTCTTTTCATGTTTTTTCCTCTCTTTACGTAATTCATTCTATATTTCGTTTTAACACAAACGGCATCTAAAAACAATAACTTTTTTACTGTATTATCCGCAAACATTATCAAAACCGCCATATTTGGGGAAATATCCAATTTTATTTTATCACAAAAACAAGAAAAAAGATATGGCAAACCAAACAGAAAACATCACAAATCAAACATTTTTATTGATTTTGCATATTTCGCCGTTAACGCAAAAAAACGCGAGAGAGCCATTTTTTCGCGCGTATGTCTGCCTTTTTTCGCAAAAAAGAGGCGTTTCCCCAAGGCGGCCCCTGTCCTGATGTGCTTTTGCACAAAGTTAGCATTGACAAAACGGGTATTTTCGTATATAATTATATACGGATTTTGATTTTTTGGCAAGAAACAATATTAATGAATCGTTTTTTTATTTGCACAATATTAATTTGCGCGCTTTGGCGCGCGGAAAGGAGCTCCGACGAAACCACAGTCGGACGGAAGAAAGAATGGAATATTATTTTGTAAAACGCCTTCAGTACTACCGCAATTGCACCACAAGCAGCTGCTTCGGCTTTTCCGAGAAGCCGATCCCCTACTACGACCTGACCTTTGTGTTCAAGGGGCAATTGACCTATACCGCCGACGGTGAAACCTTGGTGCTCAACCCCGGCGACGTGATGCTCTTGCCGCCCGGCACATTGCGCTCCCGTGCCTACACCGACAAGCCCGTCAAGTATGCCTGCTTTAATTTTACCCTTTTGCCGAACGTGACTCTGCCGCTGGAAAGAGTCACACACGACGCCGTATCGGAGGACATGAAAAAGCTGATCGCCGCCTTTCCTCAATCCCGTCTTTCTCCCTATTACCATTCCAGAGAAAAGGCCGCCAACCTTCTCAATTACATTCTTTTTGAGCTGCTGGAGGCGTCGGAGCTGAAGACCAATAATCCTTACGTGGTGAAGATCCTCAAATACGTGGAAGAGCATATCAAGGAAAAAATGAGTCTGCAAAGCATCAGCCGCGTGTTGGGTATCACGAAGGAATACGCGTCAAGCCTTTTCAAAAAGGAAACGGGCAAAACGATCACCGCGTTTGTAAACGAAAGAAAAATGCATTTCGCGAAGGAAACGATTTTAAGCCATGAAATGAGTCTGACAAAGCTCTCTGCCTATTTAGGCTACGACAACTACCATTATTTCTCCCGTCTGTTCAAGCGTTATTTCAAGGTGACGCCGAGAGACCTGCAGAACAGAAAATGACCTTCACACCGAAACGCAAAAAACCGCCTTTGCAAGCGCAAAGGCGGTTTTCGTTTTTTCATATCAATAATCGTTGCTTTCCAGAATATAGGGGTCACCCGCGTGTCCGTAGGAGCCTGTGCTGAGAATGATCTCCTCCGCGCCCGAGGGAATACGCATGATGTCATTGACGTAATGCGTATTGGTCACCACGATATTGCGGTCAGCCACCACGAAGGTCTTATAGACCTCCTTCAGCTGTGCGTCGGGAGTGGTAGCGCGCACGTTCAGGATATAGTTGTTATCGGCAAGAATATTGTGCGATTCCTGCGTGCTGATGTGCTGGAAGAAGATGAAGGTGGTTCCGTGATAACGCTTACGCAGAGCGGTGACGTACTTCGCAACCTCCTCGTCCTGCATATCGTACCCCTCGTTCTCTCCGTTCACGGCACCGTAAGACTGCTCTACTACCACGTTCTCACTGCACTTCCAGTTGGAGGAGGAGCCGTCGAAGTAGATGGCTACCAGCATGTGGCCGAGGCCGTTACCCGTGGTGTTGGACAGCAGAATGTAGTTGTGATGCACGAAGTTGAAGTACGAGGTGTCGGATATGGGAGCGTTTCCGCCCGTCACGTAGATACCGCCGCCGTCACCCAGCTCGTGCATAAAGCCCGTCAGGTAGTTATAGGCGATCTCCACGTTGTAATTGTGGTACCAGTTGTTCCCGGGGGTGTGGGAGACGGTAGAGAATTGGAGACCTACGCAAATGGCACTGTAGGAGCATTTTTCCACCGTGTTGTGGGTGATGGCAACATCCTTACCCTGATTGAGCCAGATGGCCGAGCAGGTATAATACTCTCTCGCCACGTCGTAAACGTAGTTATCGGTGATGGTCACGTTCTCAATGGTGGAGCGACCGGGCAGCCACTGTACCTCTGCCTTACCGTTTCCTAACTGAACCGCGTTTGCGCCGAGTCTTATGAACTCACAGCTCTCAACGGTAATATTCGCAAGAACGCCTCTGCCGTAGATGGCTCTGGCACCCAGCTCGTCAAAGACGCAGTTTTGTACGGTGAGGCCGTAGCAATCGTCAAGAAGGATGGCGGAGCGGTCAAAGGAGGCCACGCTTTCGGTGATAGGCTCACCCACGGCACCCGTACCGCCAAGGGAGTTTACACCGTCATTGTGAGAGAGGTAAGCATCATCTACGCCCGTGATATGCAGCTCGGAGAGGGTGACACCGTTCACGTCGTCAAAGTAGAACATGTAGTCCTGCGTAGCGCGGGCGAGCTTCTTGCCCGAGACACCGTCCTCGCTGTAATAATACAGCTTGCCAAAGGCGTCGTCGTAATAATATTCGCCCTCACTGTCCACGTAGGAAAGCGCGTCCTTCATGCAGACGTATCTGCCTACCATGGTGTAGGTCTTATGCACGTGATAGTTGGCGTATTCCTCTTTTTCAAGGTAGACCGCTACGTGGGTATCGCCGTTTTTATCCACTACGACGTCGTCGTAGTCAATGCCGGCGACGTGAATGATGTTGTGCCACCACTGTCCCGCTAAGTGCATGGCGGGACCGTAGCCCTCAAGCGCATACTTCACCCAGCTATATTCACCCGCACGCTCGGCCGCCTTGGCAAGCTCCTCCTCCATCTCCGCCTTTTCGGCGTCGGTGGCGGCATCGTATTTCTTCTTCAAGGCGTCGTAAGCCGCCTTGTTTCTTTCCTTACCGATGGCGATCTCCTCGTGCAGGTCTCCCACCACGGCCTCGTTCAAATAATATTTTCCTTCCGCGATGGAGTTGGTTTTGGGCAGGGGCACAAATCTGTCCCAAGAGCCCCAGCCCTCGGTGCTCTTTACCTCGTCGCGCAGAGCGATGAAGGCTTTGCTATACTCCTCATAGCGCGCGCTATCCGTATATTTCGTGGCGGTAAAGGCATTGAAGGCGTTTCTCTTCTCCGTGGTCGTTCCCGTCAGGGTACCCCAGCGCGCCATCATCTCATTCAAGGCGAGGCGTCGCATTTTATAATCGTCGAAGATGGTGATAAACTCCTCGGTGGGAGAAGCGATCGTGGGAACAGAGTCGGGTGTCAGCGTGCCTTGCCTATTGATCCTATCCACGTCCATCAGCGCGAGGAAGGGTGTTTTAAAGCTTTCAAAGGCCTCGATCAGGTCTTTTCTGTGCGCGGGATAACCGCTTTCGCTATCCTCGTTCAGCGTGCTGGACTTATAAAGGTCATAGGCTCTTCCCCAAGGTCCGTCGTAATCTCTTTCGTAGGCACTGACGTACTGCACCTCGTCCGAGATGTAGCGACCGCCCGAATAAGACAGGTCGGCGATCTTGCCGTCCACGTAGAGGTAACGGAAATCGGGATAAGATCCGTTTTCCTTATCAAACTGACACATCCAGATGTTATCGGCATACTCCGTAAAGGTCTCGTCGATATTTTTCGTCGTGGTAATCGTAGCCTTTCCGCTTTGGGAGGTGATCTCAAGGGTAGCGTATTTGTACGGCATGTCTGCCGCAGTGAGCGTTTGCATCTCATACACGCCGTACTCACCGTCACCAAGCATCAGAATGCAGCGCGTGGGGACGCCTACCGTCCGCAAAAGCGTTTTGACCGCGGCAAAGCCCTCGGCAAAGCTTCGGTAGGGTGTCTCCTTCGAGCCGTTGCCGCCTGCGGCGGCGCCGGCTTGCGTGTATATGATATTGCGCTCATAGCATTTTTCCACGATGTCCCTGAGTCTGCCGTAGGTCGCCACAGAGCTCTTTACGGCCTGCGCGTCCATCACGCCCTCATAGGCGGTGAACAGGCTGTCGGGCTCGTAATCCTCTCCCATGGGAACGGTATAATATACCGCCACGGTGCCGTCGGGAGCGGTCAGCTTTACGTATCCGCGCACCAGCACGTTCGTCAACGCGGCACTCTTGTCCAGATTCTCATACCGAACGGTCAAGGCAAAGGTATCGTCGTCCACGTAGAAGGGGGAGTTCTTGCCGCCGTAGGAGTCGTGGGCGACGATCTTATAATCGTAGCCCTCGCCCTCCCAAATGGGGGCGGTGTTCTTGCCCACGTTCACGATAGCACCGATCTCCGCCACGTATCCCAAGGCCGTAATAGCGGCAATGGCATCGGCGTGGCAGGTGAAGTAGAAACGAACGCCGTCCTTGTCTGCCGCCTTGGTGACACCGAGACCCTCGTACGCCACCCAAATGGCAGAGATGGCCTCGTCCAGCATTTGCTGGGCTTTTTCCTTATTCATGGAAAAATCCAAGCTCTCCATGGCTCTGTACACGATATAGGCGTTGCTTCCCAAAAGCTCGATCAGATCAAGAACGCGAGAGGCGTCAAGATCGTAATAATACACCAGGTCAGCCAGCTTGTTTCTCGCCACCTCGTCGGCGGAGAGGGCACGGTCGTATACGCGAATGGAATAGGCCGTACCTGCCATACCGACCATCAGGCGGAAGTTATAGCTCGCCTCCTTGGTGGTCTTATACGCCTCCGGTCCTACGTCGTAGGTCTGAAAAGAAATGGCGTTATTGTAGAACTGATAAGCGGAGGAGCGGTTCTTATAGTCGTGCGTGACGGACAGAACCGTCACCTCGTCCTGCTCCAAGCTGTTCCACATATTGTCGGCGAATTCGTACTTCCACTTAAGGCCACTGAGATCCTGATTGTGAGAATAGTACCATCTTCTTTCCATCTGGCCGCCGCTGGCCACACGGTAGCAGGAGAACTGCAGGCAACGCATAGGGCCGATGGCAATGCCCGTGGTATTGTAAACGCCCGTACCCGTCACGTCGTCGAAGTAGCGGGACAGCTCGCCATCAGGATCCCTGACGGAAATGCCCATGGGGTTGTAGGCAAGCTCTACGGTATAGTCCTCTGCGGGAAGGGCAGAGGCCGGCATGTAGATACCGAATTTATTTTGCTTGTTCCAAAGCGCGTTGAACTCGTTACTGGTGAGATCCGTTTTTCCGCCCGTGATCTCGTCCACCGTTTTTACAACGGTAAAGCCGCCCTTCTCGTTCTCGAAGAAGCCGCCCTGCAGGGTAGCGGTCTGCGTGGGATCAATGGTGTTGACCCAGTTGATGTTTCCGCTTCCCTCGGTGTAGCCGGTGGAAAGGTTTTTGTAAGCGGAGGCAAAGAAGATCAGGCCGTCCTGAACGTACAGCGTATCCTCTATGCGGATCTGATTTTCGTACAGCTTGACCGTCTCGTTCAGCTTGGCACTCACAGCCGCCTTATCCTCTATAATGCCACCCTTAGCCAGTATGCCGTTGATAACCGCTCTGGTTTCGGCATTCAGGCTGAGATACTTGGTCAGGTCGGCCCCGACGTAGGCAAGAATGTCCGCTACGGCGTTCTGGTCCCGCTCGCTTTCCGTCAAGGGGGCGGAATACACGCGAATGGCGTACACGTCGGACGGGATGCCGTTGAAGAAGGAAAGAGACTTTGCCTTATCCACGGTCTTTGTCTTATCCGCCGCAAGCGCCGCCTTTTCCGCCGCCGTGATCTTCATCTCATAGCGGCTGTCGATGGCATAGCCAACCGCATAGGTCTCCGTACCGTCGGCATCGGTCGTTCTCTCATACTGCGAGGTAACCGCTACAGGCATCAGACCGTTTGCCCTTGCCGCGTTGGTATAAACGAATTCGTTGGACGACTTGTACTTGGACCAAGCACCCGCATGATAAATGGTAGCGGCAGCGAGGTACGTAAGCATCCAGCGAGAGCCGTGGCTCTCGCAAGCGCCCGTTCTCGGTATTCCGATGAAAAAGAGGCTCGAAAGAAGGTCTATACGAACGAAGGAAGCATAGTTGGAAGGACTGGTATTGTACGTGCCCTTCGTAATAGACAGCAGGGTTCCGTCAGCCTCGCGGAAACTGTTGACCTTGGCCAGCGTCTCTATGTAAAGATCGGGCAAAAGCAGCTCCTCGGGCAAGGCCAGACCGTAATTTCCCGCCTTGCTTTTGAGATCGTTATAGGCGTAGTCGTAGCCAAAGCCGCCCTCGGCGTAGGTCACCCAACCGTCTCCGATCAAGGTAGCGTCCGCGGCCTTGCCGAGCTTATCACTCCAGGTCTTCGCCGTCAAATTGACGGAAGCCACATCCTCTCCCATAGCGGTATAGAAGGCGATGAGCTCGCCGCCGTTGGCGGTCTTTTCGCCGTTGGCACCCACGTACAGCTTGTCGTAATCGGTAAGCGCATTCTCCTCGGCCACCGTTTCGGACTGTGTGCCGGGCGTTTCATCCTTGGGGAGGACCTCCTCCGCCGCGATGCTCGTCACGGGAAACAGCGAAAGTATGGTCCCAAAAAGGATCAAAAGGCTGATGATTCTTTTTTTCATAATACGTTGTCCTCGATATCGAATTTTTTTGTGCAACATACACATTACCATTTTAACATATCCACCGTCTTTTTTCTACCCCTTTTTATCTGCTTTTTTACCCATTTTTTCTTATTTTTTCAAAATTGCTCCCTCAAATTTCCTCTTCCGCTCAAAAGGAAGACGCCGAAATTTCTCCCGTTTCCGCATCAAAAAAGCCAAGCCAAGCGCGAACGCGCTTGGCTTGGCGGTGGGAAAAGGATCAATAGTTGTTATCGTACAGGATAACGGGATCACCCGTGTGATCGACACAGCCCGCAGAGTAAATAATATCCTCCGCGCCTGCGGGAATGCGGTTGACGTCCGTCACGTAGTGGGTGTTCCGCTCGATGATGTTGCGGTCCGCCACGATGTAGGTACCGTAAACCTCCAGATGCTGCTGCTGGGGATTCGTAGCACGCACGTTCAGGATGTAGTTGTTGTCAAGCAGGTTGTTGTGCGTGATCTGACCGGTGATGTGCTGCATGTAGATGAAGTAAGAGCCTCTGTAGCGTTTTCTCAATGCCTGGAGATACTTCTCGGTGTCCTCATCCTCCATGTCAAAGCCGTAATCCTCGCCTGCCACGGCACCGTAGGACTGCTCTACCACCACGTTCTCGTAGCACTTCCAGTTGGAGGCGGAGCCGTCGAAGTAAAGGCCCGTCACCATGTTGCCGAGACCGTCTCCCGTGCCGTTATCAAACAGCACGTAGTTGTGATGCATGAAGTTGAAGTACTCCGTGTTGTCGTTAGGCGCGTTACCGCCCGTCACGTAAATGCCGCCACCGTCACCGATGTTCTGCATATAGCCTCTCACGAAGTTGTAGGAAATGTCCGCGTTGTAAATGTTACAGAAGGTCTCGCCGGGCTCGGTGGATACCACGCTGTAGGTGAAGCCGAGGGCGATACCGGACCAGGACACCGTATCTATCGTGTTGTAGGTCAGCTCCACGTTTCTGCCGTAATGCACCCAGATCGCCGCAGAGGGGAAATAGACGAGGCCGATATCGTGCATATAGTTGTTGGTGATGATCAGGTCCTCTATGTGATTCTTACCGGTGACCCACTTGCGCTCGGCGGTGGCGTCACCGAGGTGAATGGCGTTACTGCCGAGACGCTCAAAGCTACAGCTATCAACGGTGATGTTTTCAAGCACGCCCTTGCCGAAGATGGCACGAACGGGCAGGTCGTAGAAGCGACAGCCGTAAACGTCAAGACCGTAGCAGGAGTCAAGCAGGATGACGGAGCGGTCGTAGGCGTGGTTTTCCGCCTCGTTGGCACTCTTGACCCTACCGTCCGCACCCGAACCGGGATAGGAGGTACAGCCGTCGCCGTGGGACAGATAATCGTCGTCCATGCCCGTGAAGATCAGACCGGTGAAGCTCACGTTCTTCACACCGCGAAGAATGAACATGTAATCGCTCGTGCCACGGGCAAAGCTCTTACCCGCCGTGCCGTCCTCGCTGTAATAATACAGCTTGCCCGACAGCTCGTCGTAATAATACTCACCCTCGGAGTCCACGTAGCAGAGCGCGTCCTGCATACAAACGTATCGGTTCGCGTTGGTATAGCCGGCGCGAAGCTGATAGTTGACGTACTCCTCCAGCTCCAGGTAGATGGCTATATGGGTGTCGCCGTTGCTGTCAACGACGGTATCCTCGTAGTCCACGCCCGCCACGTGTATGATGTTGGCCCACCACTGACCGTTCAGGCGCAGCTCGGGACCGTAGCCCTCAAGGGCGTAGCGGTACCAGGAGCCGTCGGCAATCTTTTCGGCGGCCAAGGCCAAGTCATCCTCAAGCTCTGCCTTTTCCTCGGCGGAGGCGGCATTGTATTTCTTCTGCAAGGCATCGAAGGCGGCCTGCTGTCTCTTTCGACCTGCCTCCATTTCGACACGCAGGTCACCCACCACGTCCTCGTGGATGTAATATCTGGCCTTTTCGATAGAGTCGGTCTCTACCATAGGCATATAACTCGACCAGGCGCCTACCCTGTTGTCGGCCTTGATCTGTGCCTTCACGGCGTTAAAGGTCGCAACGTAGCCCGCGTGATCCGGGAAATGCGTGGGCGTGATGGAGGAGAATGCGCTTACCTTTTGCGCGTCGGTGCCGGGATGGTCGTCGTGCCACTCCTTCATTTCAGCCAGCGCGAGGCGAGTCAGCTTGTATTCCTCGAAGCAAGCCAGGTACACGTCGGCGGACTCCTTCTCGGTGGGTAGCTTCTCGACAGGCACGGAGTCTGCGGTCAGCGTACCCTTTTTGAACTGTCTCTCCATATCCATGAGAGCCAAGAACTTTACCTTGTAAGCCTCAAAGGCCGCGTCAAGGTCCTCGCGCTCGTAGCCGCTCTCGGAATCGGCCTTCAGCATGTTCGACTTATAAAGATCGTACGCTCTGCCCCAAGGTCCGTCGTATTCCTGATCATACTTGGAAAGGTAGATGTTATCGTCCGTGGAATAACGGTCGGTGGAGTAAGCCACGTCTGCCAGCTCGCCGTCCACGTAAAGGGTACGGAAGCAGGGATATTCGCCGTTTTCCTTATCGAGCTGACATACCCATACGTTGTCAGCGTACTTGGTAAAGTCTTCGGTAAGACCCTTGGTGGTGGTCAGGGTGCTTTTGCCGCCCTCGGAGGTGATCTCCAAGGAGGAATACTTATAGGGCATATCCGTCGCCGTCAGCTCCAGTGCCTCGTAAACACCGTACTCACCGTCCGCGAGAACGACGACGTAGCGAGTGGGAACGGCCGTGGTAGCTAACAGGCTCTTAACCTTGGCAAAGGCGTTCGCGAAGCCACTGAAGGGCTTATCCTTGGAGCCGTCGCCGCCTGCCGCGGCACTCGCGGAAACGTAGATAGGCGTGCGCGTATAGCACTTTTCGATCACGCCGTTCATACGCATCTGCGTGGCGGCATCGGCACGCACGCCCTCGTTATCCTTCACCATCTCGTATACGTTGAAGAGGCAGTCGACGTTGTCGTCACCGCTTACTTCGGGATCCACGTAATATACCGTTTCGGTGCCGTCGGCCGCCGTGACCTTAACGTAGCCGCGCACGAGGACCTGCGTAAGACCCGATTGCTTATCCACGTTGTCGTAACGAACAGTCACGGCGAAGGTATCCTCGTCCACGAAGAAGGGCGTGGCACGGCCCGCGTCTCCGTCGTAAACGTTGAACCTATAGTCGTAGCCGTCTTCGGTGAGAACGGGCGCGGTGTTCTTGCCCACGTTCACCAGGGCTCCGATCTCGATCTTAAAGCCACTGCTCGCCATAGTCACGGTGGAAACGGGCTTGTAGGTAAAGTAGTAACGCACGCCGTCCTCGTTGGCACTCTTGCGCACGCCCACGCCCTCAAAGTCGAGCCAAGCACCCGAAAGAGCCTTGTCGACCCTTTCCTGCGCCTCGGCAGAAGTCAGGGTGAGGGGAATGTCGGAAAGTGCCTCGTACAGAATGCCGGACGAATCGCCCATCTGAGAGGCCAGCAGTGTGACCCTGGAGGTGTCAAGGCCATAGTAGTAGAACATATCCGCGACCTTGTTCTGGGCGACCTCTTCCTCCGTCAGCGCGCGGTCGTAGACACGGATGGAGTAGGCGGTACCCGCCATGCCGAGGAACAGCTGGAACCTGTCGCCGGCCGCCTCGGGGGTGACGTACTTATCTGCGGTAACGTCTATCACCGTCAGGCGAGAGGCGTTGTTATACAGCTTATAAACGGAGGCACTGTTCGCATAATCGTGGGTGACGGTATAGGTCACCACGTCGTTTATGTCAAGGCGCGACCAAGAGAAATCATGGTAATTTGCTGCCCAGCCAAGCTGATCGAGAGACTTATCGGCACTGTAATACCATCTCTTCTCTAAGCTTCCGCTCTGGCTCGCGCGCATACAGGAATGCAACGAAGCACGGAAGGGGCCGATGGCGATGGCTCTGGGATGGACCACGTTACCCGAGGAGGAGAGCGTGTCAACGTAACGCTCGAGCGTGCCGTCCGCCTTTCGCTCGGAGATACCGACGGGGTTGTAGGTGACCTCTACCGTGTAATCCTCTCGAGGCAGAGCGGAGGCGGGCATATAGATACCCATACCGTATTGCTTGGTCCAAAGAGCGGCAAACTCCTGGGAGGTGGGGTTGGTGTTGTTGCCTCTGATATCTGCGACATCCTTCACAACGGTGATACCGCCCTTCTCATTCACGGCAAAGCCACCGCGCAGGTTAGCGACCTGCGAGGGGTTAAGGGCGTTGGTCCAGTTCAGGTTGCCCGCGTTTTCGTAGGCAGCGGTAGACAGGCCGTTAAAGGCAGCGGCGAAGAAGGTGAGACCGTTTTGCACGTACATGGTGTTCGCCACGTCCACGGCCTTGCCGAAGACGTCGACCATGGTGTTTAACAAAGTCTCCACGGCAGCCTTGTCATCGCTGAGGGTGTAAGTAGCGAACACGTTGTCCACCTTAACGCGCATGACGGGGTCAAGGGCCGCGTAGTCCGCGACGTCAACACCGGCGCAGGCCAGCACGTCTATCACGGCGTTGTGTGCCTTTTCAGCCGCAGTCAAGGGGGCGTCGTACACACGGACGGCGTAGAAGCTGCCGCTCATGCCGTTGAAGAGGGAGAAGGCGGGGATCGAGCTGCCTGCGCCGGTGTCACGAATGGCCTGAATCTCAGCGGCGGTAAAGGTCGCGGCAGGAACGCAAGTAACGCCCGTATTATAGGAGAGACCGTAGCTGATGGCACCGTTCGCATCCACCGTTTTGGTGTAGGACGCAACGACGCCCGCCTCCTTCTTACCGATACCGTAAGCATCACGGTAGGCCGTTTCACCCTCGGCAAAGGCGGCGTTTACCATACCGTAGTTCGTGATCTTGTTGCCCATCTGCCAACGCATAAGATAGGTATCGGATCCCGTCATAAACCTGTCGCCCTCTCTGGTGCCGGGAATCCACATACCCAAAAAGACGTCGAGACGGATGGCAGGGATCTCCTCAGCCAAGGGAGCAGGGCTCTGCACCGCGTCGATACGGGCGGCATGCTCTACCGTAAACTGATCGAGAGACGCCCAGGCGTCGGGAAGGGTCAGACCAAGCTTCTCGTTGTTCGCCGTCACCTGATCCTTGTTCATATGGTAACCGAAGCCGTTTGCCTCCTTAACGAAGGAGATGGTGTCGGAGGTGTCACGCAGAACGGCGTCCGTCGTACCCGTGGCATCCATCTTGTTTTTCCATTTACCGCCCGCGATATCCACCGTAGTGTCGTCGCCGTAGGCGGTGTAAAGACCGATCAGGCTACCGCCGTTTGCGGTCTTCGCGCCATCCGCACCTATGTAGAGGGCGTCGTAAACGGTGAAGCTGTGCGCGCCCTCGGGGAGGGTTTGCGATTGGGCGCCCGGTGTTTCATCCTTGGGCAGGATCTCTTCCGCCGCCACCCCGATCACGGGAACGGAGGTTAAGATCGCGCAAAGGACCAGCACGAGGCTGAGCAATCTCTTTTTCATAACTGTACCTACCTTCTTATTTTAGAATTTTTCTCGGCGCGGGCAAAGCACCCCTGCGCCGAGAAACTACATCTGCGATTATTATTATAGCACAAATCATACCCCCTTGTCTATAATAATATTGTCAATTTGGGAGAAAAAGTTGTAATTTTTTGCGCTTTTTCTCATATTTTCTATTTTCACCTCCGCTCTTAAGCCGGCAAAAAGAAAAAAGCAGGCATCAGCGTGTTATCCTTAACGAAAGCACGCCAATGCCTACGATCTTCTTTTTCTTCCTTATTAAAAATCAGAAATCAGCGATGGTCTTTTCTCCGTAAACGCCCTTCCAATCCTTATCGAAGCCCGCCACGGCGGCGTCGGTCATGGGATGGCTGATCAGGTTTTTGAGAATATCGGCGGTCACCGTCACGCTGTGACAGCCCACCGAGGCGCACTTATGCACCTGCTCGGCGTTCTTAAAGCTGGCGGCAAGCACCTTGCAATCGGAGCCGTAGAGCTCCAGCTGACTTACGATCTCCTCCACCACGGCACAGCCGTCACCGATGATATTATCGAGACGGTTGACGTAGGGCGCGACGAAGGAAGCACCCGCCATAGCGGCCATAAGTGCCTGGGCGGGGGTGAAGATGGCGGTCATGGTGACGCCAATGCCCTCCTTCTTCAGCATCATGGTTGCCTTCAGACCCTCCTCACCAATGGGAATTTTTACGTAGAACTCGCCGCCGAGCCTCTCCTTTAAGAGCTTTGCCTCGGCAACGATATCCTCCGCTTTTTCGGCGGTGGTCTGTACGTGGAGCATCTTGTCAGGGCCGATGATGGCGCGGATCTCCTCTACCAGACCCCAGAACTCGGTGTTTGCCTTGGCAATGATGGAGGGGTTGGTGGTGACGCCCGCCAGGGGATAAAACTCGTTACAGTGCTTAATGGCCGCGAGATCGGCGGTATCCAAAATATAGATCATTTTTCTTTCCTCTTTTCTTATTCGGTCACGTAGTCGACCTTGATGCCGAGAATGGCGCAAAGGTTTGCGATCTTGGCACGGTTATCGCCGTAGGTGATGATATAGTGCTGGCAAGCCACGTTGTCGGCAAACCTCTCCACGTTGCCGATCTCGATCTCAAGAGCGGAAAGCTCCGGTGCGGGCTGATCCCAGCCGCACTCCTCCCACTTGGGAGGCGTTTTGCCGTTGCCGAGGATGACCTGCATGGTGTAAGTACCGTTCTTGTAGACCAAACGGCTCATGGTAACGGTGCCCGTTTTGACCTTGGAGACGTTGAGGATGCTCTGGCTGAGCAGACCGAAGGTGGCGGGAAGGATGGTGTAGGTGTCACCGTCGATCATATCCGCCGCCACGAAGTCGGGCACGCCCGCGAGAACGCTGTTCTCGAAGAATTCGTAGAACTCAAGGTAGCCCGCCAGCTGACCCGTCAGGCGATTCATCATCAACTGCGTAACAGCACCGAGGGAGTCGTTTTCGGGGATGGTGGTATAGCCGTCCTCGGAAAGGAGCATAAAGATGGGGGCAGGGGGGAAGCCGCAAAGCTTCTTCATACCGTCCACGTCCTTGAGGGAGATGGACTTGTAGCCTCTTTCCTCCGCGATGGCCTTGACCGCCAGGTAGTAGCCTGCCGCCTTCATCAGAGAGTCGTCGTTGGCAGGCGCGAGGAAGCTCCACTTTAAAATTCTGTCGTTGACCACGGCGCGCTTCTCTGCCTCGTCAAGGGCGTTATATCTCTGCTCGATCTCCAGCATCTCAAAGGTCTCGATCTCGATGCCCGTGGCCTTTTTAAGAGACAGACCGTCATAGAGAGTACCGTAGAGATTCATATCGCGGTAGCCCGCCATACCCACCTTATCGGTAAGCAGCTGCTTGGCGGCGACGGCGGCGCGGCAATAGTCTGCCACCACGTCGCTTCTCGTCTTCTTGCCGATGATGTCGTAAACGTACTTGAAGGTATAGCCCAGCCCCTCAAAGGTGCCGCGCAGACCCGTGGTGCCGGCCTGGTCGGCGGTGGTGACGAGCCTGTCGCCCTCATACCAGCCGCAAAGACCCCAAAGCACCATGGGAAGGTGGCGGAAGTGCTCGGTGACCTTCACCACCGCGTGGGTGGGGATCCACCCCGCTACGCATACCACAAGGGCGTCGAAGCTTTCCTTTTTGAGGGCTTCCACGGCCGCCTTTACCTGTACCTCCTCATAATCGTCCGCCACGGGAAATACGGAGACGAGGTCAAGCCCCTCGTTTTTCAGGGCCTCGGCCGCCGCAGAGCATTTTCTGATAATAACGTCAACGGGGGTATTCACCTCACCGAAGCCGACAAATCCTATCTTTGCCATAAAAGTTTCCTTTCTTTATTGAACGTTTCCATATTAAACGTTGAGCATTGCGTCGTATTTCAAGAATCTCTCGTAGCAGGCGGTGTAATCCACACCCTGCGGCTCGTACACCTTATCGGTGGAGATCATGGCGGCTGCCGCCTCAACCGAGGCGAAAGCGCCCACGCCCACACCCGCCAGAATGGCAGAGCCAAGGCAGGCGGTCTCCTTGTTTTTCAGGGTGATGAGGCGCTTGCCCGTCATATCCGCCTTCATCTGACACCACAGGGGGCTGGTAGCACCGCCGCCCATAGCGCGGATCTCATCCACCTCAAGACCCAAGTAATCCAAGTTGGATTTCAGCATACAGCTTACCGCCTCCATCACCGCGCGGACAAAGTGACCTCTGTGATGCTCGGTGGTCAGTCCCGTAAAGCTTCCCCTTGCCGCAGGATTATACTTTGGCATGGTAGAGCCGCAAAGGTAGGGGAGGAAGGTGAGGCCGTCGCTTCCCGCGCCAACGCTCTCCGCAAGCTTATCCAGCTCCGCGAAGGAGAAATTCTCACAAAGGGCATTCCTAAACCATTTGAGCGCCATGCCTGCCGTGGACGTCCAAGAAAGCAAGCAATACCTGTCGTCGTAGTTATAATGGCAAGGCACGATGCTGGCGGGATCGTAGGCGGGAACGGTGTCGGAGGGCATAAAAATGACCATAGTGGTGCCCGTCATTTCGCTGACGGTGCCTTTTTTCACTACGCCCGCGCCGATGGCACCCGCGATCTGGTCGATGGCACCGGTGACCACCCGCATGCCGTCGTATTCACCCACGGGGGTGGCACTGGAGCAGAGGCGCGGAAGCATCTCCTCCGTCACGCCGATAAAGGACAGCATTTCGTCCCACCAGGCGGCGTTATGAATATCGAAGTAGATGGTGGAGGATTGGAGCGTCCTTTCCGAGATAAATTTCCCTGTCATTTTGTAGAGGATATAATCCTCAAGCAAAAAGACCTTTTTCACCTTCGCCCACACCTCGGGCTCGTGCCGTTTGACCCAAAGAAGCTTACAGGCGGGCCAGGTGGCGGTGATCTCGGGCTGACCCGTGACCTCGTAGACCCGCTTGTGCCCGAAGTGGGCGGTGATCAGCTCCGCCTCCTCGGTGGCGCGGTTATCCAGCCACACGATGGCGGGACGGACGGGGACGCCGTTTTCATCGGTCAAAATCAGCGTCTCGCATTGGGTATCGATGGCGAGGGCGTCCACGGAAAGGTGCTTTTTGACCTTCTCGATCTCGCTCCTTACGATATTCCAATAGGCTTCGCCGTCAAACTCCACGAATTCGCCGTGGGCGTCCAGGGTATAATCCGCGTTAAGGGAGAGGAGCTGCTCCAGCCTTTCGTTGAACACCGCCGTTTTGACCGAGGTGGTGCCAACGTCTATTCCCATGAAATTCATGGGTTATCTCTGCTGTTGAAGGTCGTAGTGGATATCGTACGCCTTCTCTTCCTCGGTGAACTTATGACGGGTGTCGATGACCTGACCGCCGTTGATCTTTCTGTCCTCCACGTCCTCGGAAGTACCCATAACGGTTACGTTGACCTGTCTGCGGCGAGCGATCACGTGGTCCCAGTCAATGAAGTAGATGTGCGCGAACAGACCGAGGTCCAGCTTGCCGTCCTTGATGGTGAGGGTCTCGCTTCTGCCAAAGAAGCAGGAACGAAGATGACCGTCGGTGTTCATGCTGGAGTAGTCACCGGGCTCGTTGACGTATCTGCCGTACTGGGCGTGGATAGGACCGGGATGACGGTACTGATGCTCCTCGGCAAAGTCGGGGATCATCTTTCTCATGATGTCAAGCAGGTCGTGCTGTAAAAACTCCAGATCGAAGGAGTCGATGTCGTGAGAGCATTCCTGTACCATAACGGAGCAGGTGGTGTGGTGAGAAACGATGGCAACGGTGCCGTTCTTTACGCCGGAAGCGGCAACGATGTCGAGGATCTCCTTTCTGATGTCGTGGAAGGTGGGGATCCAACCTCTGGACTGCAGCTCAATTTCCTTTTGATAAACCTTGAATTCCATTTTTAAAATCTCCTTTTTCTTGCTTTGTTTTTTATTGTTTATTTGATTTTATTTTTGTTTTTTGTTCAGTCTTTCGCCAACGGCACCGCCCGGATGGATCAGGGCAAACTGCTCGTTCTTGTAATCCGTTTCCTCAATGAGGGCGGTCTGCAAGGCGTGGAAGATCATACACAGGGCGGTGGTGGAGGTGGTGCCCTGGGCGTTATATTTGTCGGTCTCGCGGTTGACGTACTGCTTTAACACCACGTCCGCGCCCGTTGCCAAGGGGGAATCCAAATTCTCGGTCACCGTAATGACCTTGACCCCCTTTCTTTTACAGATGTCGAGGATGGGCAAAAGCTCCTTCGTCTTTCCGCCGCGAGAGGCAAAGACCATCACGTCGCCCGCCTGCAAAAATCCCGTGCCGCCATGCACCGCCTCGGCGGGAGAAATGAAGCGAGCGGGGCGTTCAATACAACACATCAGATGGGCGAAATGCTGACAGATGATGCCCGAATGTCCGCATCCTGCCGCACCGATGCGAGGCGCGTCCTTTAATAGCTCCACCGCCGCCGCAAACGCCTCATCGTCGAAGTAGTCTAACATCCCCTTGATGCACTTGTATTCGATCTCATACGCCGCGCGGGCGGCGAGTAAGCTTTCCTTTTTCATGACGCGTCACCCGTCAGACGTGCAGCTCGTCCCAAGCGCGGCGAAGGTTATAAAGCATCTCCTCCGTCATGGCGTAGGGGTCTGCCGCCTTGAGAATGCCGCTGGTGGAGCCGGTCGCTTGCGCCCCCAGCTTGATGGTGTTATAGACGTCCTGTCCGTTAGAGATGCCCGCACCCTGCAACACCATGATATCGGGATTGATCGCCTCTACCGTACGGATGGTCTCAAGCACGTAGTTGGAATCGCTGGTGGTGCCCGTGCCGATCAGCTCGGTGGGCTCTGCCACGATCATATTGGGTCCCATATGGGCGATCTGCTTGACGTCCTCCACGGTATCGGCGCAAACGATGGTGGCAAGCCCCACCTCGTCGGCGCGGCGAATGGTGGCCTCAAGCGTCGCCATATCAAGCGGCTTTTCGGCGTGATTGAGCATAACGCCCACAGCTCCCGCCGCCTTCACCGCCTCCGGAAGCACGCTTCCCAGGCCTCTGCCGGGGACCAGCGCGTCCATATGCTGGGCGAAAACGAAAATCCTCTCGGTATTGTCGGCAAGAAGCTTGATGTCGGTATATTGAGGAGTGACGATAACGTCCACGTCGTATTTCATGGCCGTTTTATCGATAACCTTGGCAAGCTTCAGCATGGCCTCGCCCCAGATGATGGCCTTGGGGCCGATCTCAAAAAACGGAGGCTTGATCTTACATTCCTTGTACATAACTTGTCCTTTCGTTCTTGTATTTTCCTATATTCTCTTACCCTTTTATTGTACTACAACCCCCCGCTTTTGTCAATAGAAATTTTCGGTTTTCTTGCTGTTTTTTATTTACCATAAGAAAAACGAAAGTTATTTCTTTGGTTTGAACGCGAAACGGCTAAAAAAATTTCGTTCGTAAGTATTGACTTTGCGATTGAAATGTGCTATGCTTCAAATGAAAGAAAAATTCGGAGGACGGTATGACGGCAGAAGCAAGAAAGCAAAGGATCAGTGAACTGTTGAAGGCGGACGGCACGGTAAAGGTGACGGAGCTTTCACGCCTGTTCGGCGTCAGCGAGGTGACGGTGCGCGCCTATCTTGAAGATATGGAAAAAAAGGGACTGCTCACCCGCATACACGGCGGTGCGGTCAGCACCTATAAGCCCTATTACAGCATGAATCTCAGCCAACGCCTGGAGACCAACCAAAAGGAAAAGGTGGAGATTGCGGAGAAGATCGCCGCGCTGATAGAGCCGGGGGACACGGTGATGCTCAACGCGGGCACCACCACGCTTCTTGCCTTTCGCAAGTTTCCCACGGAATACAATCTCAACATTGTGACCAACTCCATTTCCATCGCCCTTGAGGCATCGGGAAATCCCAATTACAACGTAATTTTGGCAGGCGGCTCTGTCAACACCAAGTATCAGTTCACCTACGGCGCGGACGCGGCGGAGCAGATCAGGAAATATCACGCGGACAAGCTGATCCTTTCGGTGGACGGCATTGACCCTGCTCGCGGCTTCACCACCTATTACGACAAGGAATGCTCGGTGGACACCGCCATGATCGAGCAATCCGATCTTTGCGTTGTAGCCGCCGACCGCTCCAAGTTCGGCCACAGTGCCTTCGCCAAGATCAGCGACGTGTCCGTGGCGGATTATATCGTCACCAACGGCTCCCTTAACGGCAGTCTTGCAGAGGAGCTGGCCGCCCTCGGTGTGAAGATCATTTACTAAAAAAGAGCGCCTTGCTCCTTCCCTTTCGGGAGAGCAAGGCGTTTTTTAACGATAGGCGTAAACCAAGAAGGCTTGGATCGCCGTCTTCATACCGTCCTCGTCTATCATAAAGGTGTTTTTGTGAGAGGGACCCGTGCAGCCCTTTTCCTCGTTTCGCGTGCCGAAGCGGAAGATAAAGCCCTTGACCTTCTCAAGCAGCCACCCAAAGTCCTCGGAGCTCATACGGGGCGGCACGCGGCCGATGGTCATTCCCTTTTCCTTCACCAGCTGCTCAAAGGCAAGCGAAGCCTTTTCATCGTTGTGGACGGCTACGGTGCTGACGTGCCAATCGATCTCGCATCTGCCGCCAAAGCGCGCGGCGATCTCCTCGCAGATCTCTCTTACCCGTTTTTCCACTCGCGCGGCAAAGTCGCGGTCGTAGTAGCGGAAGGAGATCTCCATATCACAGCGATCGGGAACCACGTTGTGCGCCGTTCCACCCGACAGGCGGCCGTTGCACCAGATATAGGGAATGGCGTCATTCGCTTCCTCGCTCACCGCTTGCTTCATGGCGGCGTAGGCTTCCACACCCATGGCCACCGCATCCACGCCATCACGAGGGAAGGCGGCATGAGAGGTCTTACCAAAAAAGGTAATGGTAAGAGGAACACAGGCGGCCATGTAATCACCGGGGCAGATCACCAGCTCGCCCGCGTTTACCGTATTGTCGCAATGGGTGCAAACGATCTCATCCACACCCTCTGCGGCGCCGTTGTCCATCATCATCTTAGCACCGCTGACAGAGCTTTCCTCGGCAGGCTGAAAGAGCAAGCGAACGCGGCGCGTTAAGGCCGCCTCATTCTCCTTCAAGTGCTTGGCCACCGCCAAAAGAACGGCGGTATGGGAGTCGTGTCCGCAGGCGTGCATTTTTCCCTTGTACTCGGATTTATAGGGAAGATCGTTGATCTCCTCCACGGGGAGCGCGTCCATGTCGGCGCGAATGGCCAAAACCTCCTCGCCCTGTCCCACCTCGGCCACCACACTACAGGTGCCGTAGGCGTGGGTGGGCTCATAGCCCATTTTCTTCAGTTCCTCGGCTACCAGGGTGGCAGTACGGGGCAGGTCAAAGCCGATCTCGGGGTGACGGTGGAGATCTCTGCGGATCGTCACCGCATAGGAAAACAGTTCGTCCGTTACCGATACCTTCATGCTTTACTCCTTAAACATGGCGTTGATACGCTCGATCATCACACGGGTCAGAATATCGCCACCCTCGTGTCCCACGTTTCCGCTGGCCACGTAAGCGCTGTAATGGCCCGCCTTTTCCGCCTTGGCGGTGGGAAGGTAGCCGCCGTTGCCGCAGGCAAGCTGTACAAAGAAGGTCTGCTCGGCGTAGCTTCTGGCCTTTACGCGGTTTCCGTAGTCAAGGAAGATCTCAAAGGGACAGGTCACGATGGCGATGCTACCGAGACGAAGCACGTGCACCTCGGTCTCGTAGATCTCTTTGGTCTGTTGCTGTCTGTAACGGTTGATGGCACCGGCATGCACGTACATTTTTGCCAGATTTTCAAAGGTATAGCCGCCATTCTTGGCCTCGTCGGCCAGCTGACGAAGGGCGCGGTCTGCCTCGGCAAACTCGGCGGGCGTTACCTTACGCAGGGGCAGGGGCAGGTCGATGATCTCGTGGCGGAAGACCAAGTCATCCTTCTTCTCTTCCACCTCTTCCAAAACGGAAAGGATCTCGTTCGCCACTCTCTTACCGATCTTGGTACAGCCCGACACGTCGTACATAGAAGGGTCAGCCTTACGCTTCAAAGGGTTGGGACGCTTGATGTTGGGATCCTTGATGGGGGTTTCGGGGGTCACCCAGCGAACAAGGTCACGGGGACACTGGTCGCCCGCGGCGCCACAGAGGGGCAGGAAATACACGTCCTTACCCAGCTTTTCGCGAATGATGGCCTTGGCTCTGCCCCAATAGTCGGCGGAGATCAGATCGCGCTGACCGAGGGTCTGCGAGGGGCAGCAAATATTGGGCACGATACCCATGAGCTCTTGGTTCTCGTCATACACGTAGAGAAGCTCCACGCCGGAGTCGTTTCCGCCCTCCATGGCTACGAAGTTAGCGGTGTTGACGTCGCCCCACATCTGAGCGGAGCCGTCATCGTAAGTCACGCGGCGGCACATACCCACCACGGCGCGGCCAAACTCGTTGGCAACGTAGGCGGGGCGCAGGGCCTTCCAAGCGCCGATGGCAGCCAGCGCCATCTTTTCGGCAACGAAATGAGAGGACTCTACGGGAGTCATCACGCTGTCATCCACCTCGGCGGTAGCCTGATAGAAGTCGCCGCCCATGTAGTCCTGAATGATAAGCTTCGCGGGGGTGTTGACCATTTTTTCATCAGGGTCGCCAAAGAGGTGGGAGTTGTGGCTATGGGTCGCGCTGATGATCACCTTTTTGGGGTCGATCTGACCACCCAGCTCCACAAACTTACGGCGCGCCAAGTTGATGAGATAGGCCTTGGCGTCTCCGATATCGGCAGAGACGAAGATGGCCTGCTCTCCCTCGGACTCAATGGCCATAGCCGTAACGGTGATGGGCGACTCCACCACGTCGGAAATTCTTTCATAAAACTGTCCCGCAAGAGAAATTTTCTTTTCGGGAACGATGCTTTCCTCTGCAAAACCAATAAAAAGCTTGCTCATAACTTTATCCCTTTCGTTTTGTTTATATCTGATTTTTATTTTTTCGTACCGAAGGCCTTCTTCATTCTTTCAAGGGCCTCTTCTATCTTCTCGTAGGTGGCGGCGTAGCAAATGCGGATATAGCCCTCTCCGCCCTCTCCGAAGGCAGAGCCGGGGGCTGTGACCACGTGGGTCTTTTCCAGAATGTATTCCGCCGCCTCGGTGCTGCTCATACCAAAGCCCGTGATGTTGGGAAATACGTAGAAGGCGCCCTTGGGAGCATGGCAGGAGAAACCGTTGATGCTGTTAAGCCCCTCTACGATCAGATGGCGATTGCGGTCGTAATACTTCACCATTTCCGCCACGTCGGCATCGCCCTTATAGATGGCCTCGATGGCACCCTTCTGCATGGGCTCGGGGATAGAGGCGATCATGTTTTCTTGCAGCTTGATGAGCGCCTCCATGATCCTCTCGTTGGCGCAAATATAGCCCACGCGGAAGCCTGTCATAGCAAAGGTCTTGGAGAAGCTGTTGATGGTCAGGACGTAGTCCTCAATGCCCGGGATGGCGGCAAGGCTCTTTTGCACGAAGCCGTCGTACACCAGCTTTTCGTAGGGCTCGTCGGAAATGACGAACACCTTGTATTTCTTGACCAGCTCGGCAATGCCCTTCAGATCCTCCTCGTCAAGAACGCCGCCCGTGGGATTGGAGGGTGAATTGATGATGATCAGCTTGGTCTTTTCGGTGATGAGAGGTTCGATGACGTCGGCCGTCATCTTAAAGCCGTTTTTCTCGCTGACACGGGCATAGACCGCCTTGCCGTTGACCATATCGATCTGGCCCTTGTAGTCGGGCCAGTTGGGTCCTTGCAGAATGACCTCGTCGCCCGGGTTGACCAGGGTCACCATGGCAAGCATCAGGGCTTGGGTGGCGCCGCCCGTGACGATGAGATTTTTATCGGGGTCACAGGCAATGCCGTTTTCCCGCCACAGCTTATCGGCGATGGCGACGCGAAGAGGGCGAATGCCTGCGTTGGGCGTGTACTTGGTCTCTCCCTGCTTCAAGGATTCGATGGCCGCCTCCAAAACGTAGGAGGGGGTGCGAAAGCCGGGCTCACCCAAAGTCAGGTTGATGGCGTCGGGGTATTTTTTCGCCAGCTCGAACATTTTTCTCACGCCCGAGGGCATGGCGTTGTTCGCCGCCGCACTTAAAAGGATCTCTTTGCTCATTCCTCGTTCTCCTCATTCGGTAAAAAAGTAGGCTTTAATTTGTGCTCCGTCAAGGAAAGCATGGTCTGGCTTTTGGTCACACCCTTTTGCTTTTTCAAGAACAGAAGCTTGTTTTCCAAGGTCTCCACGCTATCGGCGCAGACCTTGACGATATAATCGTACTCTCCCGTCACGGCGGCGCATTCGAGAATGTCGTCATCGCTTTCAATACAGCGAAGCAGATTGTCCACCGAATCACCGTACTTGATGGCAAGCAAAATGTAAGCGGCCACAGACTTCTCCACCGCCTTGGGGTCTGTGAGGATGGTGACGCACCTGATCACCTTACTCTCCTTCAGCTTGGCGATGCGCTTGTTGACGGCGGGGACGGAAAGACCGATCCGCGCGCCAATCTCGGTAGAGGCTACGCCGGCGTTTTCGGACAGAATACGCACTATTTTCCTATCAATGGCATCCATATTGTATCTCCTTTCGCTCGGCTCTCGTGCTTTTTCGCAAATTGAACGAAAAATCCGTTTTAATTAATATTAGCATTCAAATTTATTTCCGTCAAGCATTTTACGGAAATGAGAGCAAAACGATTTTTTGATTTTAAAAAAGTTTAATTTCGCTCTTTCTCCGACCTTATTTCTCGTTTTTGGTTGATTTCTGAAAAAACGTCTTCAAAAAGCAGATCGGAAAGCGGTTGCTTTTTTCTTTCCGTTATGATATAATGGGGCAGACAAAAACAAATATTACTTTTGCGAAAGAAGGACGCTCGTCCTTCCTTCGCAAGGAAACGGAGCTTTTATGTCTGTTTTGTACCGGTTTGAAAGCATTCGAACCCCCGCCCTCACTTTTCTGATGGATCTCATCACCCGTTTGGGTGAGGAGACGGTGATCGTAGTGCTGGCTCTTTTGTTCCTTTGGTGTCTCGACAAGCACGAGGGCTATTATCTTCTGACGGTCGGCTTCGCGGGCATGCTGACCAGCCAGTTTCTGAAAATTCTTTGCCGCATTCCCCGCCCTTGGGTCAAGGACCCGAGCTTTACTATCGTAGAGAGCGCGCGCGAGGCGGCAACGGGCTACTCCTTCCCCTCGGGGCATTCCCAGAACGCGGTGGGTGCCTTTGGCTCGGTGGGGCTGTGGCAAAGGCAAAGGTGGCTTCGCGCCGTTGCCATCGCATGTTGCGTTTTGGTGCCTGTCTCCCGTATGTATCTTGGCGTTCACACCCTTGCCGACGTTTTGGTGGGAGCGGCTGTTTCGGCGGTGTTTATTTTCGCCTTTTACCCTCTCTTCCGCTCGCTGAAGGATCACCCCAAGCGTTTTTATCCCCTTCTCGGCATTTTTCTTCTTTTGTCCGTCGCCTACGTTTTATATCTTGAGCTTGCCACCTTCCCCGCCGACGTGGATGCCGACAACCTGGCGTCTGCCTATAATAACGCCTACAAGCTCATCGGCTCTCTTCTCGGCTTGATCGTGATGTACCTGCTGGACGAGCGGCTGTGGCATTACGAAACGCGCGCCCCCCTACTTGCCCAGGTGCTTAAGCTTCTCTTGGGTGCCGCAGTGGTGATGGGGGTCAAGGTACTGCTAAAGACACCCTTGCTCGCTCTGACGGGAGGACACGCCTCGGCGGGTGCCATCCGTTATTTTCTGATGTTTGCGGTGGGCGGCGCGTGCCCCGCTCTCTTCCCTTATATCACTCGGTTTGCTCTCTTTGTTAAGGAAAAATGCAAGAGAAAAGCGTAAAGATAAAGATCGGCGTGATCCCACGCCGATCTTTTCCTTCTGCCGTCTTTGCCGTTTGCGTTGCGCTGTTGAAAAAAAGAGGGGGACGTGATACGGGATATAAGGTGCTTTTCGCTTGAATTTTTTGAACCCCCATGAAAATTCAAACAAAAAATTATTTGTGTTATAATGTCCTTGATAGAGATTTCTACCGAAAAAACGAAAAAGGAAGGTATTAAGGGCATGAAGGAAAAGCAAGAAGCGGTAAACGAACTGATCGAGGCAGTAGAAAGGGAGGGGCTTGCGGTCACGCTCGCCGATGTGTTTGGCCGTCGGGTAAGCGTTTCTGTTCCGTACAGTGAGCAGGCCTTCAGGGTCGAGCTTGATGCGCTCGACCTTTCGGTGCGAGCGATCAACTCGCTAAAGAGATGCGGCATATTTACGCTGGGGGGCGCGGCCGAGGCTATCATGAACGGCGCACTGCCAAAAATCAGAAATCTTGGCAAGAAGACCGAAAACGAAATCAAGACCGGAATACTGGAGTTTGCCTACGGTCAGTTGAGTCTTCGGGAGAAAAAGCAATTTTTCTTGGATCTAATTGAAAAGAACGGCTTGAGAGGATGAGGCGAATGAAGATCTTGATCAAAAGCCGTGCCGCTGTAGAAAAAATGGCACTGACACCCTTTGAGGAGCATACCGCGATCATCAGCATCACCGATGCGAACCGGAGCTTTGCGGAATTGAAGAACAAGCCGGAGTTCCTTTTGCAGCTCGCTTTTGACGACGTGGACGATGACTTGATCGCAGATGAGCGCGACGGTCGGCCGACGGACGAAGAACGGCGGAGGCTTGAAGCAAAGCATAGGATGCTTTCCGATGAACAAGCAAAGCAAATCGCCGCCTTCTATCATTCCCATAAGGATGAAGCAGAAACCCTGATCTGTCAATGCGAGCACGGCCAATCTCGCAGTGCCGCGGTCGCTGCCGCCATATTAGAGTATAGAAGTCGGAGTGGAATAAAGATATTCGCGCATGCCAAATATTATCCCAACAAGGCTGTGTTCAGGAAAGCTTTTGCGGCACTTAGGTCCTTTCATAACGGTCAAAATGAGGTATAAGCCGTTTAAGAGGTGAAAAGGCAAAGCCAAGACTTCTTTCCGCTCTTGACTTTTTTTCCATATTATGCTATACTGTATCCCGTAAGACAAGACTCGCGCAAGCGAAGAAAGGAAAAACGCAATGAAGATCACTCCCGTTTCCAAGATCATCGGCGGCCAGGACGGCGCGTTTCTCGGCGAATATTTGCTCCGCTTCACCGCTAAGGGCGAGGGAATGGTGTTCGATGCCTCCTCCTTGGGCAAGGGAGAGCGCGAGGAGGCGAGCTTGCCCCTTCTCAGCCGTTTTTCCGTCAAGGCGGAGGAGCCGCTCGTGCCCCACTTCAACGCCGTGGTGCTTGGTAACGAGTATTACGCAGAGGGAGACGAGTTTCCCCTGCTGTACGCCAATATTTACAACAATTATTCCAAGGAGGCCGATCGCAAGGAGGGTATGCTTTGCGCCTATCGCGTGCAAAGAGAGGGTGTGAGCTTCTCTATGACGCTGGTGCAGGTCATCCGCGTGGGCTTCGTCCACGACCCGCTTTGGCGCTCCGAGGGCGTAGAGGACGTACGCCCCTTCGGCAATTTCGTCATTGATACCAAAAATGCTCTGCTCTACGCCTTCACCATGCGTGACGGCGAGAAACGGACCCGTTATTTCTCCTTCCGCCTGCCGAAGGTCTCGGAGGGCGTGCTCTCGGAGGAATACGGTGTTCGCCTTGTAACGCTGACGAAGGAGGATATTCTCTCTTCCTTTGACACCGAATACCACGCCTTTATTCAAGGTGCTTGCTTCCACGGTGGAAGGATCTATTCCTCCGAGGGCTTCAGCACCACGCCTCCTGCCGCGCTCAGGGTCATCGACCCCGAAAAAGAGACGCAGGTCGCCCACTTCAATCTGGCCGACATGGGATACCGTGAGGAGGCCGAGTGGATCGATTTTAAGGACGGGGTGTGCTATTACAGCGATATTATGGGCAACTTGTTCCGCGTGGATCTTTGATCCGCGCAGGCGGGCAGAGCAAAACAAGCTCTGCCCTTATATTTTTTCAAGAAAGGAGTCCCAAGGGACAAGGAAAACCGTTATGTAATACCCGTCGCAAAGTGCAAAAACACAAAGAAAAGTTTACATTTGAAAGGAATGATATTATGTTTGAAATATACGGCAGCTATACGGGCGCGCGTATTTTCGCCGACGTGTGCGAGAGCGACGCCATCTCCCAGCTGTACGACCTATGCAATCACCCCATCTTCGCCGAGGCGAGGATCCGCATTATGCCCGACGTCCACGCGGGCGTGGGGGCGACCGTGGGCACCACCATAGAAATGAAAAGAAGGGCTTTGATCCCCTCCATCGTGGGCACCGACATCGGGTGCGGTGTTTTGACCACGCTGTTTGACACGGATACCCCCATCGATTTTGCCGCGCTTGACGCCTTCGTCAGCCGTGAGATCCCCTCAGGCATGAGCATCCGAGACCGCCGCCATCCCGCTCTCTCCAAGCAAGTAAAGGAGGCGGTGGGAAGTGTGGTGGAGGACCTCAAAATGTACAGATCCGAGGAGGCCTTTCTCCGCGCCTGCGGCTCGCTGGGCGGCGGCAACCACTATATTGAGGTGGGCAAGCTGGAGGACGGGCGTTACGCCCTCTCCATCCACTCCGGCTCTCGCGCCCTCGGCAAATGCGTATGCGAATACTTCAGCGACCGCGCCAAGGCCTACGTGGATCGGGTGGGCGCAACCGGCTTCAAGCGCAGTATGCCCTACATTGAGGAGGAGGACTACGAGCTTTACCTGAGTGAAATGCTTCGCACCCAGATGATGGCGGCGGAAAACCGCCGTCTCATCACCAAGGACATCTTGGAGCATCTCGGCGTAAGCCCGAAAGAAAGCTTTGACACCATCCACAACTACGTGGAGGTCAAGCGCGACGGCAGGGTGATCATCCGTAAGGGTGCCATATCCGCCGAGGTCGGGCAAAGACTCGCCATCCCCCTCAATATGCGCGACGGCGTGATCATCGGCACGGGACGGGGCAACCCCGATTGGAACTGCTCCGCGCCTCACGGCGCGGGTCGCCTTCTCTCCCGCTCCGCCGCCAAGGAAAGCATCTCCCTCGCTGATTTTGAGGAGGCCATGAAGGGCATTGCCACTTGGAGCGTCACCCGCGAGACCCTCGACGAGTCTCCCATGGCCTACAAGGACGCCTCCACCATCGTCGCCGCCATCGGTGACACGGTGCAGGTGGACGCCATCGCAAAGCCCGTCTACAACTTCAAGGCGCACATGATCCCGAAAAAGTAATGCACCGAGGTCGGCGGCTATTTGCCGCTGACCTCATTTTTCCAAAAAGGCCATCAAGCACGAGGGCAAGAGGTAAAAGCAAGGGGTGCTTTGCGAAAGCAGGGCGCCCCTTTTGTATATTCTTTTCTTCTTTTGGCATATACTAACAAAAAAGAAGAAAGGAAGACGCACATGAATCCCTTTAACCAAAAGACAATGCCGCTTGAGAACACCATTCTTGACTGGAAGGAGATCCGTCCCCATTCCTACGACAAGAAGGCGGTGGATCCTTATTCCCGTACCCGCGTGATATTGATGAACGGCACCGAGTTTGAGGCCTGCTGGTTTACCCATCAGTTTTCCCGCAATTGCAAAAATAACGATATTCGCCGCGTGTTGGCCCTCATCCGCCGCTCGGAGCAGCAGCAACAGAAGCTGATCTCCCTCATCAAGCCCGCCAACGAGACCCTGCTGGAGCATACCATCGGCTACGAGCAGCTGGCGGTAGATTTGACCGCCGCCCTTGCCAAACGCGAGCCTGACGCTTACGTGAAAAAGGCCTTGGATTTCGCACTGCTTGAGGATTTTGACCACCTGTACCGCTACGCGAATTTCCTCGATATGGAGGAGGGTGTGCACGCGGAGGATTTGGTGGGGCGTTACACCGAGATCATGCCCGCCCGTCCCACGGTAGCCCATTACCGCCATCCCTTCGATACTGTTCGGTATCCCATTCACAGCAAGACGGCGGCACCCGAGACACGCCTGTGCGTCGGCATCATCACCGCCGCAGAGCAGCAGACCATGAACTATTATATGAACGTGTCGGCGGCCTACCCCAACGACCGTGGCAGAGAGCTGTATCAGGAGATCGGCATGGTGGAGGAGGACCACGTGACCCATTATGGCAGTCTGATGGACCCCTGCGCCACCTGGCTTGAAAATCTGGTGATGCACCAATATACCGAGGCATATCTGTACTATTCCTGCATGGAGACCGAGACCGAGCCCTTCATCAAGAAGATCTGGGAGAGACTGTACGAAATGGAGCTGTCCCATCTGCACGCCGCCGCCGAGCTTTTGTGCAAATACGAGGGCAAGGACGCAAAGAGCGTGGTAGGCGGAGACGGATCCTTCCCTGCTCCTCTGCTTCTCACCTCCAACATTCCCTACGTGCGCGCGGTGCTTGACGCCTCCGTCAACGTCACCGCCGACGGCGAGGGCTACGTTTGCCTCACCGATCTGCCCAAGGGGGCCGATTTCTTCCGCTATCAGGAGAAGGTCAACCACGACCTGTGCGAGGTGCGCAGTCACACCCTCATCGAGGAGTATATCGCAAAGAATGGCATAGACTACCGCTTCGAGACCGCGCCGAACCCCATCGAGGCGCTCCGCGACCGCACCCGTGATAACACCGAGATTGGCCGATGCCCCAACGCCGTGGATGGGCATTGCACCTTGCATATTCCGAGATAAAACAAAAATCCGATTTTCGAAAGAAAATCGGATTTTTTCTTCTAAATGTAAACAATGGAAAAAAGGGGTTGCAATCTACACCGAACTGTGGTACAATGAATTCGCCAAACAAAACTACACATTTTTATGCGAGCGGAAATCCCTCTTTTTTATAGGGGTCTTTTCGTCTATTCATCGCAATGAATTGATAAAAATGCAATTCCCCACGCGATGAATAGAGTACATAGTAATCTCTGCTCGCAGTTTTGTTTGGCGACAATCGGGGCTTGCGTTTTTTGTGCGACAGCCTCGGCTGTCGCACTTTTTGTTTTGGTGGTGCCCGAGAAAGAAAGTGAGTTTTTTCAAGAGTAAACTCTTTAAGGCTATAATGTTGCCTACAGCAATAATGGGCGCCGTTCTATCTGCTTGGTTGCTTTTTTGCCAATTTTGACAACGCCTTCACGGCGATATTTTCTGAAATTGAAGACGAACAACTATTAAAACTATACAAAAAAATAAGAGGACTGAAACAAAATAAACTTTTCAAGGGAGTACCAAAATGAAAAAAGTATTCTTAACCCTCGCGCTTGCCCTGGTGCTTGTTTTCGCGGTTACCGCGTGTAATGGCACCAATCCGCCTGACGGTCCGATCGACCCTGATGACCCTGGGCACACCCATTCCTATGGCGAATGGGAGACGACCAAGGAAGCCTCGTGCCTGGAGGATGGTATGCGCGTCAGACGTTGCGCTTGCCTTGAGCAGGAAACGGAGACCATTCCTGCAAAGGGGCACTCCTTTGGTGAGTGGACCGTTGTACAGGAACCCACCTGCACGTCACAAGGCCTTAAACTAAGAGTTTGTGCTTGTGGCGCATATGAAAACGAACCCGTCGCGGCGGTAGGACACTCTTTTGGCGAATGGACGACGACCAAGGAAGTTACGTGCTTGGTGGACGGCTCCAAAGAGCGTGTCTGCTTCTGTGGCGTAAATGAAACGGAAACCATCCCTGCCGTTGGTCATCACACCTTTGGCGCGTGGACTGTTGCAAAAGAACCTTCTTGCACGGTTGATGGCGTAAAACTAAGAGTTTGCGTTTGCGGAGCAAATGAAATCGAACTCACGGCAGCGCCCGGACATTCCTTTGGCAAATGGGTGGTTGTACAAGAGCCCACCGACACGAAAAGCGGATCAAAGGAAAGAACCTGTGCCTGCGGCGAAAAGGAAACAGGAACGCTCGCGCCCATTGGATGCTCCTTTGGGGAGTGGGTGGTTGTACGAGAGCCCTCTTGCACGCTTGAGGGCATAATGGAGCGATACTGCGACTGTGGCGAGAAGGAAACCGAGACCCTCTCCAAGATCAAGCACACTTATGTTGAGTGGGTGGTTGTGCAAAAAGCGACCTGCACTGTTGACGGCTTAAAACAAAGGGCTTGCTCTTGCGGCGAGAAAAACCCTGGTGCTACTGAGACCATCCCTGCGCCTGGACATTCGTTTGGTGGGTGGGTCATAGACGAGGCGGCTACCTGTATGGCTACGGGCACAAGACATCATGATTGCTCTGCATGCAGCCATTCCGAAAGTGATACCATTCCAGTAAACGCCAACGCACACAATTATGCCTCCACATGGACGAGTGATAACACGAACCACTGGCGCAAGTGCCAAAACAGCGGATGCACCTCTGTAACAGGCAAAACCACCCACACAGAAGGAGGCTGGATTGTTGACCAAGAACCTACGAAAGAAAAAGATGGTGCTAGACACACCGAGTGCTCTGTGTGTGGGAAAAGGTTGCAAGAAGAAACGCTCCCCGCAACAGGTTCCGTAGGTCTTGCTTTCTCAACAAACGACGATGACAAAACTTGCACCGTTACTGGAATCGGTACGTGCACCGACACGGAAATCTTTATTCCTACTTACATAGATGGATATGTGGTGACGAGTGTCGGCGAAAGTGCCTTTGAGGGTTGCACCGGCCTTACGAGCATCACGATTCCCGATAGTGTGACGAGCATCGGCAATTATGCCTTCTGGGATTGCGCCAGCCTTAAGAGCATCACGATTCCCAATAGCGTGACGAGCATCGGCGGTGAAGCCTTCGCTTATTGCACCAGCCTTACGAGCATCACCATCCCAGATAGCGTGACGAGCATCGGCGATAGTGCCTTCTCTGGTTGCTCCAGCCTTACGAGCATCACCATCCCCGACGGTGTGACGAGCATCGGCTATTATGCCTTCTATGGTTGCAAGGGTCTTACGAGCATCAGCTTTGGCGCAAACAGCAAGCTGACGAGCATCGGCTATGAGGCCTTCAGGAATTGCACCAGCCTTACAAGCATCACCATCCCCTCGAGCGTGACGAGCATCGGCGAGTGCGCATTTACTTCTTGCTATAGCCTTACGAGTTTGACCATTCCCGATGGTGTGACGAGCATCGGCGGTGGGGCTTTCTCTAAGTGTACCAGCCTTACATATAATGAATATGACAAGGGTCTTTATCTTGGTAACAGAGAAAACCCCTACTTATACTTAGCGGAAGTGAAATCTGACTCAATTACATCTTTTAGTCTACATACTTCTACCAGATTCATCGGCTCTTCTGCCTTCTATTACTGCACCGGCCTTACGAGTATCACGATCCCTGATAGCGTCACGAGCATCGGCGATTATGCCTTCTATTACTGCACCGGCCTTACGAGTATCAACATTCCCGATGGCGCCACGAGCATCGGAGGTGGTGCCTTCTATTACTGCACCGGCCTTACGAGTATCAACATTCCCGATGGTGTCACGAGCA
>JAZRGD010000057.1:0-26545 GCA_045644045.1 Eubacteriales bacterium | reverse complement strand
GCTGCCCTTCCCCACGAAAATAATTAACAAAAAAAAATACAAGCAGACCAGAAAATAATAAAAAAGCGGCCTGTTCCGGTTGGGAACAGTCCGTTTTTGTAAATAAATGGTTGCATTAAAGCTTGCCGTGAGGGAGAGAGGCGTTCATGGGAGCCTCTCTTTCGAAGCGAGAGCTTACGGTTACCCTCTCGCCGTTCTCCGCGCTCTTCAAAATGCCCGTCATGACCTCCAGCACGTGAAGGGTCTGCTTATGGGTCGTTCTTCCCGCTCTGCCCGTCTCGATTGCCTTCGCCATATCGGCCAAGCCCAAGCAACGGGAGTCTGCGGCGTAATCGAAGGTCAAGGGGAACTCCTCAAGGCTTCCGGTCGCGCCGTTAAAGAACTGAAGCTTGCCGCTAAAGCAGTTGGGGTCGGGAACGTACAAGGTGCCCTTGGTTCCGTAGATCTCGATATTGGTCTGCTTGGTATTGTGGACATCGAAGGAGGTCAGCATGGACACCACCGCACCGTTATCAAAGGTCAGAAAGGCCTCGATGTGAGTAGGGGTGTTGACCTCGATCGTCTCCCCCTTGTGAGGCTCCGATGTGATCAGCCTGGTCTTAAGGGGAGTTCTCGCGTAGCCGTAGACGCTGTGAACGCCGCCGATCAGATTGATGAGCGCGGTGATGTAATAGGGGCCCATATCCAAAACGGGGCCGCCGCCTCTCTGGTAATAGAAATCAGGGTCCGGATGCCACCGCTCCACACCGGGATGCGCCATACAGCACCGACCGCCGAACACCTCACCGATAAGGCCCTCGTCGATCAGCTTGCGCGCGGTCTGAATGCCCGCGCCCATAAAGGTGTCGGGCGCGCCGCCCAGGAAAAGGCCCTTTTCCTCCGCGAGAGCTACCAGCTCCAAGCCCTCGTCCATATCCGCGCCCAGAGGCTTTTCGCAATATACGTGCTTGCCTGCCAGCAACGCGCCCTTGGAGACCGCGTAATGCTGATAGGGACGGGTCAAATTCAAAACGATGTCGATATCGGGGTCAGCAAACAGCTCCTCCATGGTGTCGTAAACCTTTACGTCCATCAGCTCCGTGACCTTTTCGGCTCTCTCCCTGATCAGGTCACAGACCGCCACGAGGCGGATCTCCTTGAATACCTCTTTGAAGTTCTTCAAATAGATGGCGCTGATACAGCCAACGCCCACAAGTCCAATGTTCATCATACCGTTAAAGCTCCTTTCTTCTTCTGCGTTATCAATACATTTTCGCGTTATTTGCGTACTTATCTCCGCTAAGGCCGTTTTTCTCCGCATACTCCTTGCCCTCGGCGGCCCAAACCATACCGCGCTCCATCAGCACCTCGGCGGTAGGAGAATTGTCAAACACATCGTCGTGGTGGCCAAGTGAGCAATAGAACACCCGTCCTACCCCCCAATATTTTGTCCAAGCCACAGGCATATCCACCGGCTTATTGGCGGCATGGTAATAGTTGACCAAGGGGAATCGCGTGGTGGCTAAAACCTCGATAGCGGGGTCAATATGGAGGTAGTAATGCTCCGATCTGACCTTAAAATCCTCCAACCCCTCGGTGATGGGATTCGCGCCGTGGCAAATATTTACCGTGTACTCTACGCCGTCGCCACCGGGATGCGACACCCACTGTCCTCCCGTCATAAACTGCCACACCACAGATTGACGGAAGGCATCACACATACCGCCGTGACACCCCGCAAGCCCCACGCCCGCGGCAACTGCTTCGGCAACGTTGTTCGCCTGCTCCCGCGAGATCTCGCTCATGGTCACACAAGCGACAAACAGATCGTAGGTAAGCAGTTTTTCTTTGTCGTCAAGGCAGGAAAGACCGTCGCAGATCTCCACCTCTATGCCATGCTTCTCAAGCAGACGTGCAAAGCGCTCGGAAACAGACACGGGCTGATGTCCGTCCCAGCCGCCTCTGAATATCAACGCGCGTTTCATAGCATTGCTCTCCCTTCGCATTTCAAAAGCACAACACTTTCGTGTTCTGTCTTTATTTTACAGAAAATGGCTTGAAAAAGCAAGAAAGGTTGTGTATAATAGTAGACGAAAGTTCACATTTTTACCCATAAGACTGTTTTGCTCGGAGGATGCGCTATGTTTTTTCAGTTGAACCCATTACCAAACATCGCCCCCATTGAGGTGAGGGCCCGTAAGCTGATCAACTTTGCCTACCCCCTTCATTTGCACCGAACCTACGAGTTCATCTGCATAACGGAGGGTGTTATGCGAGTGGAGATCAACGGTCACGAGTTTGATGTGAGAGCGGGCGAGGGTGCTTTGATCCTGCCAAACCAGCCTCACGCCTTTTCTTCCCCCGAGCAGAGCTGCTGCTGGTTGGCCTTTTTTTCATCCGACCACGTTCCCGAGCTGAAAAGGATCACCGCCGAAAGCGGACTCTTCCACCCTGTGATCAAGGTGCCCTCCGCCGACTTGCACGAGCAAATGCTCCGCCTTACGGAAAGCCCCTTGCGTTTGCACGCCATCCTGTACGAGCTGGCGGCGCGGTACACAGAGGGAGAGAGCGCGCCACACCTTGCCGTCAAGAACGGAGACCCGGTATGCCGCGTGGTGGAATACATCGACACTCATTTTTCCGAGGCCATGACCCTTGAAAAAATGGCGAAGGACTTGGGCTACAGCTACCGCTATATGTCGGGGGTGGTCAACCGTTTTTTCAAGATGCCGCTCCCCAAGGTGATCAATCGGTACCGTGTGAATCTTGCCTGTAAGCTGTTGCGAGACACGGAGGATGAGATCACCGCCATTGCCCTGCGTTGCGGCTTTGGCTCGATGCGCAACTTCAACCGCAGCTTTAAGCAATTGACGGGGGGCTCACCCAGAGAGTATCGAGGCAAAAAAGACTGAAAAAAACTCGGTTTCCACTGTGAAACCGAGTTTTTTATATTCTCAAAAGCCGCACTCATCGGAAAATTCGGCAATGGCGCGCAAATACGCTTCCTTGGCGACGGAAAAGGCAAGCCCATGCTCCGCGCCCGAGACGGATACGAAGCGTTTCTTTTCGGCGGCGCAGGCCTCATAAAGCCGTACCGTCATTTCGTGGGGCACGTATCTGTCGGCGTCGCCGTGGAAAAAGATAACGGGAAGCTTGCATTTTTTCATTGCCTCCATGGGAGAGGTCTCCTCAATATCAAAGCCGCCGAACAGGCGCGCGCCCAGCCTCACGAAGGGATACAAGGGGGCAACGGGCGCGCCCATATCCTTCATCACCTTGCGAATGACCTCTCTCGGCGAGGAGTAGCCGCAATCGGCCAGAATGGCGATCACGTTTGGCGGCAAGGCCTCCACCGAGGCCATCATCACCGTGGCGGCACCCATGGAGATCCCCGAAAGAATGAGCCTTTCGTCCTTGCCAAAACGGCGCACGGCGGCCTCCGCCCACAAAACGGCATCGTGCCGTTCCTTGATTCCAAAGGTGATCACGTGGCCATCGCTTCGGCCGCTTGCCCTTTGATCCACCAATATGGCGTTTCGACCGATGGCAAAGCAACGCTCTATCGCGCCGCTCATATCTCTTTCCGCGTCGCCCTTGTATCCGTGAAAGAGGATCTCTGTGATAGCTCCCCTCTTGTATTCGTAATACCGTCCGCGAAGGGTCAGCCCGTCGGGTGTTTTTACCTCCATCTCCTCACAGGGCATGGCGCGCACCTTTTTCGCCCATCCGATCAGCTCGTCGCGGAAGGCCTCGTAGGCCCTTCCGGGCGGCAGGGCGTACTCATTTTCTCCTCGCGGCTTTCGCTTTTTGGCGTAGAAGGTCAGCATAAAGCAAGCAAAGGAGGTCAGAAGAACGAGAAGCACGATTCCACCCAGTATACCGATAAAATAATACATACAAGCTCCTCTCTCAAGACGTTACCGCTTGTGAAAAACAGGCTTTCTTCCCTCAAAGGTACAAACGTGTCCGAATACCTCCATGGCCAAGGCCACGGCCTCATCGGTATACTGCCCCACCCGCGAGGGGTCGTGAGCATCCGAGCCCACGGTGACGATCTCGCCGCCCAGCTCCTTGAAGCGCAAGAGGAAGTCTCTGTCGGGCAGGAATGCCCCCACGCGGTCAAGACCGCTGGTATTGATCTCCATGCCCTTGCCCTTCTCTACCAGAACGCGCAGGATCTCGTCGGACAGATCGGCATAGTCCCGATAGCAAAGAAGCTTTTTCTCCGGCATGTTGGGGGATTTGCATACATAATTCAAGTGTCCCAACACGTCGAAGCCATCGTGCGCTCGCACGCAAGCAAGGGTTTGTAAAAGGCCTTCTTCGAAAGCCTCCTTTACGGTCTTTCCTTGCCAATACTCCGCGAAATAAGGATCCGAGCCACCGATGGAATGGACCGAGCCAATGACGAAATCAAAGGGGATCGCCGCCGTCAGTGCGGCAAGCTCCGCCGTGTTCCATTCCGTCATGCCAAACTCCACGCCCCGTCTGATCTTTACGCTCTGCGAGGTGAGTCCGCCGTAAGCGGCAAGGTACTCCTCCGCCGTAAAAAGATCGTGAGCACCGTTCGGGTCATTTCGGTAATCGTAGTGGTCGGTGAAGCAAAGCTCCTTCAGCCCCATGCGCTCCGCCGCCGCGAGCATATCCGCAGGCTCTGCCTCGGAATCAAAGGACACCCTCGCGTGAGTGTGAAAATCAAACATTTTTAGCTCTCCAAATCATTTACGTTCCTGTTGATATACCCCAAGTCCAAATCGCCGTCGATCTCTCTGATCCAGCAATTGCGGGGGTTGCGCTCCTCGTGGTACCATTCGGGGGAATAGTGGAACCAGCGAAGGAGAAGGGTGCGCAGGGTGGTGCCGTGAGTAAAGACAAACAGGGTATCCACACCGTGCTTCGCGTAATCGCGGTGAATGGTGCCGAGAAATTGGTGGATGCGGATGGCCACGTCAAAGGGGCTCTCACCCAGAGGCAGACGGGCGTAAAACTTGCCATAGTTTGCCCTTTGTCTCTCGTATTCGGCGTACTCGTTGGGGTAAAGCTTGCCCCAATCCTCCTCGGGAACGGAGTCGAACAGACCGAACTGCTGCTCGGTGAGGGTGATGTCCTCGCGGATGTCGGTGATGCCCAGCGATTTGTTGAACTCCTCAGAGGTCTGTCGGGTGCGCAGGTAGGGGCTGCGCCAGATACGGGCACGGGAAAGGTCGATATTCTTTTCCTTGCAATACGCCGCCAGCCACTCGCCGTTGCATCTCGCCTGCGCCTTGCCCTTTTCGGTAAGACTCACCAGATGGTCGGGGATGCGCGCCACGTAGTTTTCTCCCGTATTGCTCACGGATTCGCCGTGACGGATCAAAAAAATATGCATGGTTTTCTCCTCGGTTCTTTAGCTTTTATTCTTCAAAAATGGCTTGATCACCTTTGTGATCTTTCCTACCTTTTCGCTATCTCTGAAATGCTTCATCAAGTTGTTGTTGATCGCCTGTTTGGATCTATACTGCAAAACGATCTGTACAACCTTGTCTATGTCCTCCGCGCTCAGCTTCACAGTGCCTTGCGTGTCCTGCAGTGTCTTCGCAAGCCTGTCCTTTTCATCGAAAGAGGTGGCACATCCAACGTCGTTTCGTATTTCCAAGCAAACGCCTTCTCTTTTCCAAAAGGCCGCGACGTTCTCAAACCCCTTGTCCTGCGAGATGATAACGAAGCGCTCCTTTGGATGCTGAGCGATCAGATAACCCACGTAAGAGGAAAGCTGGAAATCCAAGGCATTTTTGCCGCACTCCGTTCTGATACACCGCACCGTTGCTCTGGTCTCATGGCTCTCTTTGAAAAGCGCGAAGGAAACGCTACTGACGTTTTGCGTGTAAAAGAAGAGTATCGTGTCCTCCTCCGTCAGCTCCTTTAAGCTCGAAATACTTTTTACATTTTCAAAATCAATCAAATAAAACGTCATTGCTTTTCCCTTTTATCAACTAAAATGCGATTCCTTCACTGTCGCCTCACGGCGACGGACATGTCGGAACAAGCCTCAAAATGCAAGCATTTATTTGCATTTTCGATCAAATGTACCGTTTTTTCTCCGCCACGCGCTCGCCGTCAAATATAATGTAGCTGTAACTGTCCCGCTCGTCATATCCCGCCGCGATCCTGTGACCGTCCACCACGGCGTTCAAGCGATGGGAAAATTCCACGATCCCCTTTTTCTCGTCGTAGACCCATCCGTTTACCACCAGCTCGTTGACGCTCCTCACTCTGCGATAGCAGATCTTGTACTCTCCCACCACGGTCTTCAAAAGCGTTCTGCCTCTCACAAGGGTGCTTTCCCGTCTGATGGCCACGTCGTCCTGTCCCTTGCCGCGCCGTCGCACCCGCTTTTTCCTTCGTGCTCTCTCCTCTTTCTTGTAATGAGAGGAATAGATACCGTAGACAATGAGGAACACGCCGCACGCCACCACCACCGCGCCGATGGCGATATAACCGTTGTCGTAGGAGTCAACGGCGGCTTGCGAGGCTTCAAAATTCAAAAGCTCCTCGGTGTCGGTACGGATCTCCGCCACGTACTCGTTGTTGGGATTGATCAAAAGATAAAGCCGCGTGCCCTTCGCTAATGCCAGCATCCTGTCCTGAAACGCTTGCTCCTCGGTGTGGGGGTACACGTCGTAGGTAGATCCATCCTCAAAGTGAATGGTGCGCCGGTTTTCCGCGACCTCGTATTCGACAAAGCTGCCCGTATAGGACAACGCCTCCTCTCTTGAAACGGGCGCGTTGTTCTGCAAAAAGATGAACAGCAAGCCAAAAAAGATGGCAAGCACCCCCGTTACCGCAGTGGCGACGGGAGACGCTAAGATCGCATCCCCCCACGTCGTTCTGCCTTCACTTTCGCGCCGTTGCTTTTTCTTTTTTTCACGCTTTGCCATCGTTCACCTCTTGGTCCAAAAGCTCTTATTTTGTAAACAATTCTTTGTTTTTCAGCGCATCGATCGCCTTGCGATAGGAGGGATTCCCGATAATGATCCTCTCAAAGAGGTCATAGCCGATATTGGTGCTGAGCTTATCTCCCTCGGAGATCCATTTTTTCACCGTATCCATGGTGTAGGAATCGGGAGACTCTATGAAATATGTAAAGAAGGTGTTTACAGTTTGCAGAAGATTGATATCCCTTGCCACACGCGCGTTGATGGATTGACCGTAGTAATACTCCACCCATGCGTCGTAATACAGGGTCATATTCGCCACCTCGGGGTAGGTGCCCTTCAAAAGGAGCTTGCGCAACAGCTCGTTGTGCTTTTTCAGCTCCTTGGTCGGCTCGGAAAGCGCGCCTCTATGGTCACCGATAACCGCCTCCGCCATATCGTGGAGTAAAAGCATATTCAAGATCGTCTGCTTGTCGTAGCTCTGCTCGCCGTACTCGCTCGGCAAATAGATCATACCCATCAGCCAGGCGTTCAGCGTGTGATCGGCAAGGCTTTCGGGGTTTTCCACGTTATAGCTGCGCCAGTTCTCGCGGCGCACGTCCTTCATTTTGGAAAGATCGGTGTACAAAAGGAAGGCCGCGTCAAAGCGAGAATCCTCCACGTAACGCTTTAAGTCCTCCTCCACCGAGCGGAAATAATAGATCAGCTTATCCGACACGATGCTGCGAGGACGCTTGTGGTATTCCTTAAGCAGCTCAAGGCATTTCTTACAGCAGGGTGTCAGGTTGTAGGACAGATGCTCGGGTGTCACGTGCATACGCGCCTGCACCAGCAGCAGGAGGGACAAAAGGTCGGTCTCCACGTAGCCCGCGCGCTTGGAGGATAGCTTTGCCTCGATGCTGCCCGAAAGGATACGAATGGCCTGCTCACCCACGTTGGGATCGTTGTCCAGATAAAAATCGTTGTGGGCACTGATCAAATAGCTGTCGCCCATATACTGAATGACCGTACCGCGATCAATGGCACCCGTAATGTCGTTGGTGATCACCAGGGTAAGGTACTCGTCCAGCACGTCCGTTCTGCCGTAGGCGATGAGACCGTAGCAAACCGAACGGAAAAGATATTGGTTGTAGCGGTTGGCGAGGGTCTGGCTGTGATCGTCCTTGACCAAAGGCAAAAGCCGCTTGTATTCCCCTTCCAGCAGCCTCTGCGCGGAGTCGCGCAGCTCGGCGTAGGAGAGTCTGCCCATCCAATAGGCGGCGTTGCTCTTTTGATGCACGTCAAAGCTGTCGTAATGCTCCAGAACCGTCCGCAAAAGTGCCTCTTGAAGCTGATAGTTGTTCGCTAAGTGCGCCACCATAAAATGATTTTCCATGGAGGTCATAGGGCTTCCGAGAACGCGCAAGCGGTCGGGGGAGGCGGGGTCTGCCATAGACTTCGCCACGTAAAGAGCGAGCATAAAATCAAGATATGCCCCGTGCTTATGAGGCAGAGACCAAAGGACCGCGTTGTAAGGACGCTTTTTCACGTCGTGTCTGTCGTTAAAGACGTACTCGTACAGCTCGTGGGCGATGACCATCATCTTGTCCTCGTCCCCCTTCAGCTCCTCCAGTGCCAGCCTCTCGTACATATCCACGATGGAAATATCCTCTGCCGAAAGGCCCTGGGACAGCTCGGTGGCCACAAGGCGAATGGTAAAGACGTCGATGGTGACGAAGCGCAGTCGCTTCAAGGCGTTATAAACGTCCGCCACCTCGATGCCGTCGTGCATGTCGGCGTACATGGCAAGCACCGTCTCGATGACGGCATAGCAAGCCGCCTTGTCGGTAATGGGCACAGGGGAGAAGCGGAACACGTAGCCCGACACGTCTCCCACCAAGGGAATGGTGCGCTTGAGCCTATGACGGTTTTTGATGATGCCCACGTCCACCGCCACGATACGGTTGAATTTTTTAAAGCTCTTGCACCGCTCGCCGTAATCCTTGAATATGTCAAACATTACGTCCTCGGGCGCAAAGGATGCCACGATATGCTCGCGCACCGCCTCCACCATCAAAACGGGCTTGACGGCGGGATTTTTACGCACGAAGGCGTAAAAGGGACGGCAATCCTCCTCGATCAGGGCGCGCATCTCGTCTCTTTCCTTGCCGACGGTATAGGTTCTCTTTTCGTAATAGCCGGAGGAGAGATAGAGAGGCAGATGTTCGCTCTCACCGCGCGCAAAGGCCTCAAGCATCCTGTAATAAGCAAGCTGAAGGAGCATATTCTTGGCGCATCCGGGCTGACCCTTGACTTGGATCGCCGTTCCTTGTCCTCCCGAAAGAGCATCTACCGCAAAATCCACGAAGTCAATGCCGCCCGAGGTGTTCTTGCCGCGAAAGTGCATGGTAACGGTATGATCGAACAGCCTTTTGGCAAGAGGCGCAAAGCGTCCGTAGGCCTCGCCATAGGCGCGGCCACGCAGCACGTAAGGAGATTTTCCCGCGTTTTTCAGCAAATACTCCACGATCTCCTCGCGGGACATGGCAGGCGTGTCCTCCTCGCAGCTCTCCTCCGCCTTTTTGGGCTCAAACAGGGCGTGCACCTGTGTCTCCTCGTGTACCGTCTCGGTTTCGGGGATCACGGCGCGCACGGCGAGCAGGAGGTGCTTCAAGCCCTCGTTCATGTTCTTATAAGCGTCGATCCACTGGGCTTGCACCAGGTGATACATATTTTTGTCCGAGATCTCGCACTCCTCAATGCGGAAGGGGATGATCTTCTTTTTCATGGAGAAGGCGATGGTCAGCTCGTTGGACACGTGTCCCGAGCCGTCGGAGTTTTTGGACGAAAGCATAACGAAGGCCATGCAAGCGGGATCCTTTAAGGTGGCGTAAATGAGGGCGGCAAAGCTCTCCCCTCCCTCAATGTTGCGGGAGGCGATCCAACAGGGCACGCCGTTCCCCTCCAGATAGCTATGTACTAAGTTAGCGGTCTCCTGATCCTTTGTGGAATAGCTGATAAATACGAAAGGCTTTTTCATACTCTTCTCCCATCTTCCGCAGTGTCGCGGAAAAGCAATTTATTTTTGAATATCCTCCGCCCGAGCGGTGTTTTTATCCATGATCCTCGCGCAGCTCTCACATCTGCCCAGGTCGTCAAGCGTCAGCGGCCGCAGAGTGCTTGACAGCTCCGCGCGAATGGCGCAATGCACGTAGTCCGCCTTGCCGTCCCCCGTAAAGCCCGCCTCGTCGATGGTGGGGCTATACCCTCTCGCGCCGCAAAGGACACAGACGTTGATAAATTTTTTGGCGGCGGGATTCCACCCCTCCACGTACTGAGAGCGTCCCCGCCCTGTCATTTTACTGTGCGACATTTGTCCTCCGTTTGCGTCTCCGTGGGAGCGCGTGTTCTGTCTGCTTTTATTTTATCACACGGAAGCCCGTCTGTCAAGCGAGGAGACGTCACTTTACGGAAAGAAAGGGCTAGCTCAAGTTGAAAAGCTTGAAGCTAGCCCTTTTTGTGCTGAGGGAATAGGCGAATTTGGGCGCGAGCGAAAATGCGCCATTCCCTTCGGTCAGCTCTTTAAGAAAGAGCGAGTATTTGCATTTCCTGCAAGGCGGTAATGTGAGGGATCAGCTTCTCCGCCTCCTCCACTCTGCCCTCGAAGCGGGTGATGGCCTCTCTCGTCAGCACCTCGTTGTGGGCCTCGCAGGAGAAAAAGTTTCTGACGGAGGCAGAGCCGCTCTTTTCATTTTCCAAAAGTCTCCCTACCACCTCAAGCCAGCCTTGCTTGATGCTCCAGGCGTCAAAATATCTGCGGAGCAGCTCGTCGTCCCCGATGGGCGCGGTAATAAAGCGCATATACTCCTCAAAGCGCGCCGATGCCTCTCCGCAAAGCAGGTGGACGCCGTCAAAGCCCTGCTTGTAGGGAATGATGTCAAGCTCTACCCTGTTTCCTTCAAAGGAAAGGAGACTCATATACCCGTACCACCACACCTCGTTTCGGGGTCTGTCGGGATAGGGGGTGGCGGGAAAGAAGAAGTTGCCCATGCTGTACACGATGGGCGCGCCCTCGTAGATCTCATACCCCTGCGGACAATGGGTGTGCATGGCGATGACGGCGGCAGCCCCCACGTCCACGAAGTGACGGTACAGCTCCTTTTTCATGGGCGAGGGGAAGGGGTTGTATTCGTTCCCACCGTGGAAGAACACCACGGGGGTCTCACCTCTCGCCTTCGCCGCGCGCACCGCCGCCGTCACCCTGCCCAAGGCATAGCCCGCACTGCCCGCCGTCGTCTCCGTGGCACTGCCGAACTCGTTTTCGCAAACGCCGATGACCGCCACGCGGTGACCGTCCTTTTCGAGGACGGCGGGAGCGTAAGCCTCCCCGATATTCTCACCCGCGCCGAAGGGACGGATGCCCCTTTCCTTTAACCCCTCCACGGTGTCGCGCAAGGGCTTCTCGCCAAAATCCATGGTGTGGTTATTGGCAAGACAGGCCGCGTCGGGAGCAAGTGCCTCAATATATCGCCAAAAGGCGGGCGCGGACACTTGATTCGGCCCGCTTTTGGGAATGGGGGTAAGGGCCTCCTTTTCTCCAAAGGTAGTCTCCAGATTGATGACGCTGAAATCCGTCCTGTCAAAGCAAGCCCTCGCCTCCGCCATGGCGGCGTCCGCCGCCGCGTCACCGGGGTAGTCATTTCCGAAATAGTAAAAGCTGGTGTCAGCCGCGAATATGACCTTCATTTTTTCTCCTTATGCGTCACGGTTTTCCCCTTTATTTTATCACGGAAAAATAGCTTTGTCAATAGAAAATCCCACCCCCGAAGGGGTGGGATGGATTTGATCTGCTTTTCGTTTTTTATTTTGCGACGACCTCAACCACCTTTAAGGTGTAGGTAGTCACCTTCGTGCTGAGCTGAATGTTCACGTTGACCGTCTCACCCGTCTCAACCAACTGATAGCCGGAAGCATCCACAGCCTCAGCAAAGCCGGTGCCGTATCCTGCGGACAAAGAACCCTTTTCAAAGGTACCGCCGGTAATCTTGTCAATGGAGGCGTTAGCCCCAACGTACATCATTCTGATCGGATTGGAAAGACCGGACTTCACAAAGCCAAAGTAGCCGCCGCTGATCAGCTCTACCTTGCCGTTGTTCACGTGAATGGGCGTGCCGTTGTTCGCCTTATCCATTACGCCAAGGAAGGTGCCGCCGGCGATCTCGCCGATGGAGGCATTCGCGTCATTCAGGTTTATCGTCCAGCTTTCGGTACCCGAATAGGAATGCTTAGGATCCTCAAACCAAGCCTTGATGAAAGACTCGGCGTAGTAGGTCTCGTACTGACCGCCGCTGATCTTGTCGACCCTCGCGTTGTCAATCAGTGAAACCGCGTCAAAGCAGCAGTAGCCGTTGGCGTTCATGTAGGACTTCACGGTAGCGTTCAACTCGGTGATCTTGGCGTTTTCCGTCATAAAGATACCAACGCCACTGGTAACGATCTCGACGTCGGTGATCTTGGCAACGGCGTTGCCCGCCATGTAGACGCTGTACTTGGTCTCGGTAGCCACGGCATGCTCGTTCTTGACAGAGCCGTTCGTCAGCGTGATATTACCCGCGCTCAGCTTCAAGAGAATGTCGATCTGTCCGCTGACGGTATGACCGCCCAGGTCGATGGTAGCGGTAACCGCCTTGTCAAGCACCACGGTCTCGGTCAAGGTCAGGTCGCTTCTCAGCGTAACCACGTCGCCGTCACGCAGAGCGGCGATCGCCTCGACGAAGGTGTCGTAATACTTGGTCGTGCCATCGGCGGAGGCCACCTTGGTGGCGTCCGCGGAGATCTTAACGTAAGCGATCTCGAAGGGGCTGAAGGAATCGGTCTCGAAGGAGAGGATACCGGTGGCGGGATCGTAATCATAAACGGTGATAGCCTCGCCCTTGTGGGTCAGCTTTGTGATCTGCAGCTCCTTACCCACGTTGATCTGAATGGGGTACGTCACACCCGCCTGCTTTGCCACGGGATTTCCGTCCACGGCAAGGGAGATGTCCAAGGCCACAGTGGTCTCACCGTTTGCGGCAGTTTCGCTCTTGACGGGCAGAACGGTCAGCTCGTAAATACCGTCGGCAGCCTCCTCGGGTATGGTAACGGCAACGGCAGAGGAGGTGTTCTGTACGTCTCCACCAAGGACCACGTCCTCGTCAGAGGCGGCCCCGAAATCGGTGGAGGGGAAGGGAGCAAACTCGTCATAATCCGAACCAAAGGAATCTTCCTCGGCGTTCAGCTGGGTCGCGAACATGCTGATGCCCAGATTGATGCTGGGAACTGCCTGATCCTTTCCGTAATTTGCCTCGTTGCCAACCTCCTCGGGCATATATACCACCAGCGTCACAGTCTTCTCGGAGGGCTGGGTCGCGGTGGGAGGCGTAAGCTCACCCGCAAGGGTGTTGCCATCCTTGATCAGCTTGGCGGTAGACTGCACTGCGGCGAGAGCCTCCTCGCGGGTGGTCACCTCGTCAGTGGTGACGCCGTAGTAAATGAAGTCGGACAGCTTGAAGGGAACGCCCGCCATATTGACAGAGCCGGTCTCATCGGCAATGTTGATGCCGAGCTGATACTTCAGCGCAAGGCTACCCTCGTTGGTGACCTTCAGCTTGATGACCTCAACGTGTCCGGGCTCCCAAAGAGTGTCTTTCTTGAATACGTTGGTGGCTGCGTCAATCGCAGTCCAGCTCGTCACCTCATCGTTCTGATAATACAGGCCCGCATCCAGATTGCCGGCTACGATGATGTTGTTGGTGCTGGACGCGGTGTCCGTGAACCAGGCAAAGGTGGTACCAAGAAGCATTGAGAAGCAGAGCAAGAGAGACAAAACGCTCGTCAACAATGCCTTTTTGGTGTGCTTTTTCGTCATGTTTTTTTCCTCCTTACATAATATTTTTGGATCGACGAAAAATATCTCAAACGCGTTCGCGTAAGATACCAATGATAAATGCAAACACGCCTTGTGGGTTTTGCACAAATAAGACAACAGACCCCCCCCCGAATTTGTTGTACTTGTACAACTTGTCCGAGAAGGAGTCTATTCTTTTTCGCTTTTCGCCTCATTATAGCACGCAAGGCAGGATTTTGCAATATCTTTTCTCCAATGTTTACAATTTAATTTTTCCGTCGCAAGGCAAGAGACGAAGGCGTAGGCGGTACCGTTCAAGTATGCCTACACGACGAAAGCCCATCGGTACCGATGGGCTTTCGTTTTCTTATTTTCCAAACACCTTTGCGGTTTTTTTCAGCATCTCGCGGATGGGCAAATGATAGGGACACCGCCCCTCGCAAGCCCCACAACCAATGCAATCGGATGCGGTCTTCGGCAATTGAGAATACCGCGCCACCGCCCAATCCTTTAGGTCGTAGCGGCTGTAATATCCCTCAAACAAGAACACCGCCGAGATATTGATCCCTGCCGCACAAGGAGCGCAATAGTTACAACGGCGGCAAAAGCCTGTGCCCAGCCCGTCCTTGATCCTCGCGATCTTCTCCCGCTCCGCCTCGCTCAGTGGCGCGTCGCTCGCCACCGCGCTCACGTTTTGGGCGATCTCAGCCACCTCCGCCATGCCGGGGATGACCACCGTAACGGCGGGATTGCTCACAGTGAAGCGCAGGGCGAGGTGTGGGTCGTCAATGGCACCGCCCGCCAAGGGCTTCATGCAAATAAAGCCGATATTTCTTTCGGCGCATCTCGCGATCAGCTCCTCACCCTGGGTCTCCACGATATTATAAGGAAACATGATCGTCTCCACCCAAGGCAGCTCCACGGCGCGCGCGAACAGCTCTGCCGAATGGAGAGTGACACCAACGTGACCGATCTTTCCTGCCGCCTTCGCCTCCAGCAAGGCCTCAAGCGCGCCTCCCTCCTCCATCACCCGCGCGAAATCGGCAGGGCTTGGGTTATGGATCTGATACAGGTCGATATAGTCGGTGCGCAGCCTTGCGAGGCTGACGTCAATATCCTTTTCCATCGCCTCCCTCGTGCGCGCCATGCTCTTGGTGGCAAGCACGAAGCGGTCTCTGACCCCTTCAAGAGCGTAGCCCAAATACTCCTCGCTCACCGTATAGGCGCGGGCGGTGTCGATAAAATTAACGCCTTCCTTTATCAGCATCTCCACCAAAGTCTTTGTCCCTTCGGCATCGATTTTTTGAATGGGAATGCCACCAAAGCCTAAGCGAGAAATCGCAAGTCCTGTTTTTCCAAGAGTTCTGTATTCCACGTTTTTCTCCTTTTTTGTAAACATTTGTTTTCATTTATCTAATCATCGTGTAGCATGATGAGGGTAGCCGTTTTCTTTTCGGATTCCGCCGAAGAAAAAAGGGATACGGAGCTTTTCCGTATCCCTTGCGCCAAGATCAAGCCGCTATTTTTTTGCTTTTGTAGCGTTTTAACACCTGAATACCGATCACCACAGCCACCAGCAAAAATCCGATGGCATCGGTGAGAGCGCCGGGATAGATCAAAAGAAGTCCGCCCGCGATGCAAACGATTCGCTCGTACCAATCCATCCGCTCCATAATGTAGCCCTCGAGAGAGGCAGAAACAGCAAAAATGCCGATCAAAGAGGATACAACGATCAGAGCGATCTCGAAGAAGCCGTTGGTCCCCACAAAAAGCATAGCGGGATTGAGCGCAAACACGTAAGGAACGATAAACGCGCCAATGGCAAGCTTGGTGGAAGTAAACGCCGTCTTCATCGGGTTGGCTTGGGCAATCGCCGCGCCCGCATACGCCGCAAGAGCGACAGGGGGAGTCAGGTCAGCCACGATGCCGAAGTAGAACACAAAGAAGAGCGCCGCGATCATGGGAACGCCCATCTGCACCAGAATAGGAGCGCAGGTCGCCGCCATAATGCAATAGTTTGCGGTGGTGGGAACGCCCATACCCAAAACGATACAGCAAAGCATCGTCAAAAACAGAGCGATGATCAGGTGATTGCCTGCCAGTGCCACGATACCGTTAAAGAGCATATAGGCAAGACCCGTGGCACTGATCAGACCGGCCACGATACCCGCGATGCCACAGGCGACCGCCACCGTGATCATGCCCTGCGCGCCTGCCGCGAGTGCCTCCAAAATACGCTTGGGGGTGATGCGGTTGCCCTTATTGAACAGGCTGACGACGATGGCAACACCGATGGCAATAGCGGCCGCGTAAGCGATGGAACGGGTGCTGGTGCCAACGAGAACGATCAGAACGATCAGGGGAAGAAGCAGATAGGTCTTCTTAAGAAGCGGGATGAGACGGGGAAGCTCCTCTTTGGTCAAGCCGCGCAGACCCTCCTTCTTTGCCTCCAGATGAACGGTGATGAACACGCCCGCGAAATACAGAATAGCGGGCAAAATGGCGCGCACGACGATGTTGGAGTAAGGCACGCCCACCGTCTCCGCCATCAAAAAGGCGGCGGCACCCATGATGGGAGGCATGATCTGTCCGCCCGTGGAGGCTGACGCCTCGGCGGCGGCGGCAAACTCGGGCTTGTACCCCGTTTTCTTCATCAAGGGAATGGTGACGGCACCCGAGCCGACGGTGTTGGCAACGGAGGAGCCGGATACCATGCCCTCAAGGGCGGAGGCGACCACCGCCACCTTGGCGGGACCGCCCGAGAAGCGACCCACGAGAGCGTTGGCAATGTTGATAAAGAAATCCGCCACGCCCGTTCTTTCAAGAAACGCACCGAATATGATAAACATCACGATATACTTGGAGCAAACGTTGACGGGGGTGGAAAGCACGCCCTCCTTGGAATAGAACAAAATACGCACGCTCTCGGTGATTCGCTTGAAGAAATCGGGGTTATGCAGACCGAAGAACAAAGCGTACACCAAAAGCACACCCGCCACGATCAGAATGGGAAGTCCCACGCTGCGGCGGCAAAGCTCCGCCAGCGCGACGATGCCCACGATACCCACGAAGACCTCAAGGGTCGAGATGTAATAGTTGGCGATGATAGCGGAGGCGTTAAAGGCGAAATACAAAAACGCCGCCGTGCCCAAAAGCATCAGCACGATGTCGTACCACGGGATATAGTTGGTTTTTTGCGCTCCCCTCTTCGCGGGGAACACCATATATCCGATAAAAACGATATACGCCATAAAGCTGGCAAGCCTCAGCTCGTCCAGCCAGGTGGCGAAAAAGGTCACGTAAACGCACATCAGGGAGAAAAGCGCGAGGATGACGGTAACGACAGTCTTGGGAACGCCCTCCCAAATGCGGGTGGTGGATTCCCTGTCGTATTTTTTCATGATGGAATCCAAGTCCATCGGCTCAGCCGCCGTCGCGGCCTTCTTTTTGAAAAAAGCCATGTTAATTTCCTTTCAGGGAGAGTCAAAAGCAATGCGGTTGCAGCGACCACGCGCTGCAACCGCATTGACAAGAATCCAAGATTACTTCGTTTCGACAGTAATTCCCTTTTCCTTAAAGTACTTTGCGGCACCGGCGTGGAAAGGAACCGTCATACCGCTCGTGGCGTTCTCAAGGGTAAGCTCCGCACCCTTGGCGTGGGCGGCAGTAATAGCCTCCACGTTGTCGAAGATCGCCTTAGTAAGGTTATAAACATCCTCCTCGGAGGCGGAAGCGCTTACGATCAGCGTAGCCTTAACGGTAACGGTCTTGACCTCTTCGGTCTGTCCCTTATAGGTGTTGGCAGGGATGCTGTGTACGGTGTAGAAGGGATGATCCTCAAGAAGCTTATCAGCGATCGCGCCGTCAATGGGAACGAGGTATGCAGTGTTGGTGGTGAACAGCTCGGTGATGGCGGGAGTGGGAGGACCTGCCACGATAAAGGCGGCGTCGATCTTCTTGTCCTTCAAAGCGTCAGCGGAATCGGCAAAGGATTGGTACTGGGGAATGATGTCTTCCTCGGTCAAGCCTGCGGCGTTCAAAACGTCCATGGCGTTGAAGTAAACACCGCTTCCTGCCGCACCGATGGAGACCTTCTTGCCTGCCAGGTCGGCAACGGACTTGATGTTGGGATCCATGGTTACAAGCTGAACAGCCTCGGCATAAAGACCGCCAACCGTACGGAAGGTGTCGATCTTGCCTTCCTTCTCAAAGGAGCGAGAGCCGTCCCAAGCGTAAGCCATAACGTCGGACTGAACGGTACCGAGCTGGTAGTTGCCGGCGTGAATACCCAGGATGTTAGCCTTAGAGCCGTCGGTGGATACCACGTTAACGGTGATACCGGCCGAGGTCTTGATCTGAGTACCGAGAATGCCGCCGTAACCGTAATAGGTACCTGCCGTACCGCCGGTGCCCATGGTCATAGTGGTCGCGCCGCCGTTGCAAGCAACGAGAGCGAACAAGGTCAAAAGAACCAATAAAAGAGATACGATCTTTTTCATAATAGCCTCCAAACAAAAAATATCGTTTCAATTATACAACATTTTTTTAAAAAATGCAATGCTTTTTTGCATTATTTTCACATTTTTTCACATTTTTCGCATTTTTATTCTGTGCATGGCAAGGCATCCGACCGCATTACGGCAAAAGCTCCCTCTCATTCAGCAGCAGAAGCGCGCGGGCGTATATTTTCATTGCGCGCTTAAGCTTCTCTATCGAAACCGCCTCGTCAATGCCGTGGGCACCGCCGTGCCCCTTGGGGAAATCGGCGGGAGGAACGTTGGCGTTCGTGCCGAAGACGTAGGCGTTCGGCAGCTTGTTGGCGTAGGTTCCGCCGCTCATGGTATATGGCTCTCTGTCGTCGTGGGTGACGTCCCTCGCCGCCTGCCAAAGGGTGCGCACCGTCTCGCTGCCTTTGTCCAAGAGATAGGGCTTTAAGACCGACTCCGCCTTGGCCACCGAGAAGCCAAAGGCGCGTGACGCGTTCTCCACGCGCTCCACGATCTTCTCATAGGTCGTCCCAAGGGGATACCTGATGCCCAACGTCAGCTCGACGCAGCCCTCCTTGTCGTCCACCGACCTCGAAAAGACGGTCAATCCTCCAAGCACCTCGTGGTGGGTGTTGATGCCGAAGCATTTGCCGTATATATCGGAGGAGACCGTTTTGAGAAATTCAAGCGCGAGGCGGTCCTCCTCGCGGACGAGGCCCGCGTCAAGCAACGCCTCGGACAGTCTGGTGATCATATTGCCGTCGGGATCGGGGCTTGCGCCGTGGCGCGGCGGGGTAAAGGCGGTTATTTCCGTTTCCTCGCCTCGCTTGATCTCACAGCACGCAAGACGCTCGGGCACCTCCTTCGCCTTTACCGTGGCACGCGCAAGGCCGGGAGACGCGGGCTGACCTGCGGAAAACGTAAGGCTTCGCAAGGGTGCGTTGCTTCTCAGCGTGATATTCAAGCCACCCTTTCCGCCATAGCAGACGGGAAAGCCCGAGTCGGGCACGAGAGACAGGGCGGGCGGCTCGTTTGCGCGTAAAAACGCGTCCGCGTCGTGCATGCCCGTCTCCTCGTTGCTTCCCACAAAGATGGCGGGATTGTAGCGAAGCGAGACACCAAGCTCCTTAAAAATTTTAAAAAGATTGTAGATGGCGGCAAGCTGTCCCTTGTTGTCCGCCGCGCCACGCCCCACGACGCACCCCTTATATTCTACCGCGTCATAGGGAGCAAAGCGCCAGCCGTCTCCCTCGGGCACCACGTCACCGTGGATCCAGATGCCGAGATCGACCTTGCCCCTTTTCATTGCCGCGCTTACGACGCCAACGCCGTGATCCTTGGTATAGAATCCGTCCTCACCGCTCATCCTCAAAAAGGCGTCAAGCACCCTTTTCGGGCCCTCTCCAAAGGGGGCACCCGGCTTTGCCTCTCCCTCTACACTCTTTATGTTCACAAACGCAACGGTGTCAGCCACCAGCCTATCCGTATATTTTTCTATAAGACCGTCTATTTTTGCGATCAGCTCCGCATCCATATCAAGCCCCTCCCTCGTTCGGTTCATTTGCACAGCTCTTGGTGCATTCATTATAGCACTTTTCGGCATAAAACGCAACGCTTTTTTCACTTTTTGAGTCTTCTCGTGAGACCGTCCAAATTCGCGCCGCAAAGTCCGTATTTTCATGTCAGACGCAAAAAGGGCCTTCATTCCGAATATCGATCCTTCCAAGTATATAAAAATGCTTTTTGCCACGGCAAAAAGCCGCACCGCCCCTTCAGAGTCGGCAGGTCGCACCGATTTAGGCATCAAAAGCAAAAAATCCAAGTCGAAAAGTCAACTTGGATTTTTTAAAATTGCTTTTTGTATTACGGATTTTCCACAAACTCGTTTATATACGAGCCCGAATTGGTGTTATGCGTCTTGGGAACGTTGGTGCATCCGTTCACCGTAACGGTCGTGGCGTAATGCTCGGTCTGGTCGGCAAGCAGATTCAGACGACCAAACTTCTCATACGTGGTTTCGAAGAAAGAAATAGCACCGCTGTTACCGATCTTGAAATCGCACTGATTGAAGGTCTGGGAACCGCCCATGCACAAAATCGATCCGTATCCTGCGCTGTTGAGATCAAACACACAGCCGTTAAACTCGACACCCGCACAGCGCGAGCCGGCGATTCTTAGCTTTCCTGCCGCAAAGTTGCACTTTTCAAACACGATCTTGGTGTTTGCCGAATCCGTTCCGCTATGAAATTCAACCGCTTCACTAACGTATCCCTCGCCTATAAAGGTGCATTCTACAAAAGTGAGTGCGCCGCCATTAGCGCCGTCTTGCACGTAAACTCCCTGGTTCGCGTTGGTAAAGGCAAGTGTCAGGCCCTTGATCGTTGCGCCGCCCTCCAAATTCCAGGTGGTGCGACTACCGTCCGCTACGCCAAGCTCGCTGATGTTTACCGAAACACCGGTAGCATCGATGATGACAGGCTCTGTAACGTTGCCAAGGAGAGCCTTGAGCTCGTCGGCGGAGGTGACCTTAATGGCTTTGCTCTTTTCGAAGATTACAGAGAAGGGGCTAAAGGAATCGGTTTCAAAGGCAACTATGCCTGTGGCGGAATCATAACTGTAATTTGTAAGTTCTTCGCCATTATGCAAAACCCTTGCTACCTGCATATCCGCGCCGATATTGATCTCCACCGGGTAGAGAGTCGTGCCGTCCGCCTGAACCTTCACGCCGTCTCTCAAAAGCTCTATATCCGCGCTAAAGGTTGTCAGACCGTTTTCGTCGGTAGCGGTGTTTTCATTGCTTACCTTCACCTGATAGCCGCCTGCAGGGACACCGGCAGGAACAGTAACAGCGACCTTGCCGTCACCGATCTTGGTTGCGGGAGCACCGTTGGCGATATATGCGTAGTCCAACGTGGGGAACTGGGCATTTTGATCGTAATATTTGCCGAAGCTGTCGGACTCATAGGTCTGCTGCGTTGCAATGACAGAGATAGAAATGCCCTCAATGGCAAGACCCTGATACTCGTTACCGGCCTCTTTTGCCATACGACCGACAATGGTAAACTCAGGAGAGGTATCGGTATGTCCCGTACCGGCAGTGACCTGACCCTTGCCCGCGAGAGAGTGGTCAAAAACGACGTTACCCTCCGCCACACCGTAGAAGATGTCCAGCTCGGCATCCTCCAATCTTTGGAAAACGTTTCCTCCGGAGCCGTTCAGCAAGGAATCGGGAATATTGTTAACTCTTGTTTTCAACTCAATGACTTCCATCAGCTTTTCGTTGCCGACCACACCGTTGAGCAAAATGAGGATTTTGGCATTCAGATTGCCCTCGTTGCGAACGTGGAAGGGTGCCATCTCATAAGTACAGCCGGGCTCCCACAGGATCTGATCCTGAGCGCGGCCGTCTGCGGCAACAAAGGGGATCACCGTACCCTCGGCATCTTCCCAGCTATCACCGTCCCAATATTCCAAAACCACGTCAAGATTACCGGATTTGATGATGTTGTTGGCACTGGTTGCGGTGTCCGTGAACCAAGCGAACGTTGTGCCGAGAAGCATGGTAAAGCAAAGCGCAAGAGACAAAACGCTTGCCATCAATGCCTTTCTTGTCGAATACTTTTTAGTCATTTTTTTGTAATCTCCTAAATAATGTTTATTTGTGCCTTTTTAGAAAAAACACACGCGAGAATTATACATTATTCCTTAAAGATTGTCAATATCTTTTTAAAAAATTTATCATTGTGTTCACATTTTTCTTTTCCACATATAAAGCAAAATTCCATAGCCGAAAATGTATCGGCTATGGAATTGTTTTTGACTGCGGAGGCAGGAGTTGAAGCACGCGGTCGGTGGTTTAGCGCGAACACATCCCCCTCCGTCGGAGCCTACGACCGCGCTTCCCGAAGCAGCAGAAAGAATTTTATCAAAAGCCTATTCTGTCAAGGTATGTTAATTTTCTATCGGAAGGATCAGTCGTGAGCCTTCAAGATAAACCTTGTTGACCGCCATGGCGGTTTCGGTTTGCAAATAATATGCTCCCTTTTTATTTGTATGACAAACGTAGGTATTGTTATCGGTCGATGCAATATCGATCCTCAGACTTTCGCCTTTCTTTAACAAAAACGCATGCTCGTCAAAGGAAAAATTCAACGCAACTACATCGTTTTTTGTGTAATCGCCCAATTGATAACAAAGCGAGGTTATATCGTGCCTAAGAGTATAGTCGCCTTGCGGTTTTTTAATGCTTACAGCGATATAAAAAGAGGAGTCGGGACAGCTTGAGCTAACCGTTAACGTCGCTCTTATCTGTCCTTTAACAAATATATCACGCTCAAGGGGAGCGGTATACAGACTGATTACGTCAGCATACGTATTGATTTCATCTTGAAAAGTACCCTCACAACGAAACGCCGGCGGTTTAAGGGGGTCATAAGAAAAGGAAGCGGTGCCAGTTCCTAACGGAAGCGTCAAAGGTTCGGTTGGCGTGGCGTAGAAGTCGCTTCCCCATTTGTCCTCAAAGGTTCTATAATAAGTGATCCTTCCCTTATCGTATGGCAAGGGTTTTCCCGTTCGAATATTATCAAACCAATCCATTTGATAGGTGATTCCAAACTGCTCGGCGCGTTTTCCGTTGAGGAAGGAAATCCCTCGATTTTTGTCATAGCCATCACCGTGATCGTAAGGGGAAACAAGCATCGCGCATTTCTTTTTTGTTTGTTCATTCATACCGTTCCACATCTTAAATACGCCGCCAACGTAGAAATCGTTGTATCCCGTTGTAAGTAAAATGGGAATGTTGGCATTATCCGTAGCGCTTTTTGTATCAGAACCGCCGTAACGTGTGTTCCAAAACGCATCTGACGGGGATCGGGCAGTAAGCATTTGCTCAAAATCCTCCGCTCTGTCGCCTAAAACTCGATCCGAAAGACCCTTGAGCGGCAATTCCGAGAAAGAGCCAAGGTTATAAGCTTTGTTTAAGCCGCATTTGCTTTTGTAGAGTCCAAAATGCCAGTTCGCGTGTCCTTTACGCATTTGTCCGTTGCGATACCAAAGGCGGTATCTTTCAGAATCCTGAACCTCAAAAACAGCGCCTTTAATATCGCCTTCAAACGGTGCTGTCGCATAATGAAGGGATGCGGTATAGCTGCCACCGAATAAAAACAGCTCTCCGTTATAGAAGGATCTGTTCCTGATCCATTGCCTGAGCGCAAGTCCGTCTTCGCGCTCGTGGACATAAGGCACAAAAGCCCCTGTGCTTTTTCCCTGACCTCTGCAATGTTGATATACGATCGCATAGCCACGCGCAAGCCAAGGATCAAAAGAGCGCAAATAATCTTGCACAATATCATTTTCGGCTTTGTTGACCATGCCTTGTACATAAGGCGAACGGCAAATAACAGTTGGAAAGCAACCGCTTTTTTTCGGCAATAAAACAACCGTGAAAAAATCTTCACCGTCAAATTTTATATATTCATAGTATGCGTGATGTTTCATCGTGAATTGCCTTTTTTTATTATATTATGTCTTTGCAAAGAAATCATTGAATATTTCAGCTTTTCCCGGCATAGGCGCATAGTGTACCAACGCAGGAACATGAGCCACGGAAAATTCTTCGTTTTCAAGCGTTATGAGAGTTCCGCCTATCTGCCCCGGAACGTGATAATCGTATTGTCCTGTTTTTAGTCCAAATACCCATTTAATTTTTTCATGATCGATACACGTGCAGTTGTTGTGAACGTGGCCTACAAAAACGCCATCAATATATTGAGAATGAAGAAAGTCGATAAACTTATCATCCACTTCAATCGGTTTATATTTTCCGAGCTTAAATCCAAAATCTCCGTCAAGTGCAGGAACGTCGACACCAATTGAGTAAAGCTCCCGTTCATCCGTTTGATACTTTTTTGCGATTTCAGCCGATCTGAAACAGGAAATCGGTATATGAAATGCCATAAATGCGGGAATTGTTTTGCCCTGTCCACTCTTGATCAAAGAGGTGTTGGTTTCGATCAGCTTTAACTGATCAGCATAAATACCTTTTTCTTTTGTAATTGAAGGATCCACTCCCGCAGCGCAACCGTTGGAATCTATCATATGGATCACACGGATCAAATTCTCTCCTATCGCAATTCCGACAGAGTAGTTACTGTTTCCGGAAACTGCGCCTCTTTTGAATAGGCAATACTTACTTTTTTCAAATTGAGAGCATTGCCAGGCAACCCCTTTTAGCGACTCGTTATCGTGATTTCCGAAAACCGGTGCCCACGGAATTTTAAAAGAATCCATCAGATCGCAGAACCACTCGAGCGTACTTCCTTGATCATCAAACGAACCGTAAACCATATCGCCCGTGATAATGATCAGATCAGGTCGTGTTTGTGCAATTAAGGAGCGTATGTGATTTCCGCATTGAGTGTCAAAATGCTTAGGATCCCACGCATTAATCTCATCTATTCTTATTCTGTCGGGTGTTCGACGCTGCGAAGCATCTATCACCTGCATATCCGTAAGCTGCAACACCTTAACCTTGGTATTTTTTCTGTCGTTTGCCAGCCTTACAACAAAGTCGCACCCCGCAAAAGACTTCTCCTCGTTGCCTCTAATAATATCGTATCCCATGACCTCTCTCCTTGGAATATATAGCAAACCGTAAACATTATACTACATAAACGTTTCGAATACAATAGGTGTTATAAAAAAAGACGAATAAATCCGAGAGCTTTTAAGTACAAATCCCATCCACATGGCGCTTTTTTGAGTTTGGCATCTACCAAAATCGCACTATGAAAAATGGGCATAAAAAAGCCCGGATGCCTTGTGACATCCGGTTTTTTTGGGTTGGCATCTATTTTGTCAACACAATATGTGTTATCTTGACAAAATAGATGCCTTATTTCATTCTATCAAATGTTTTTTGAAGATGATTCCAATTCGCACTCGTCAATGTATACAATGGTATGTTGATCAAAATTTAAAATATTAGCCGTATACTTTTACTAAATCTATTATGAATTTGCAGTATTCCATAAGCGCATCCGGATGACTTTCGATATCGCAGTGATTCATTCCTTCTTCTATTCGAAGCTTATAGTCAAACTCCTCTTTTTTTAGTCTCTCAATTAGTGGCGGCATATGATTTTGGGTGAAGTAAGCATCGTTTTCGCCATAAACGAAATAATACGGAATTTTCGGCATAAGCTTATAAAAATCTACCGGAGAATATCTTTTCATAACAAATAAAAGATCCTCGTCCTCTTCAATATGAGCCGAAAGTATCGCGCGTCTGAAATCCGGTTTGTCGAAAAAGATTTTATTCATATCCGTAACAGCACAGTTTACAGCGCAACCTACAGCATGTCTTTTTCCGTAAACAAGATAATTAAGCGCGGTAAGTCCGCCCATACTTCCTCCGCTCACTATAAACGGAATACTTTCATCAGCTCCGAGTCTTTCGTAAACCGCATCGATAACCTGCTCGATAAATTCGCAGGAGCTTTTACTCATCCAAGCCCAGACACTGTAGTAAGGAAACACCCAAGCAATTCCCGCTTCTCCTAAAACTTTTGCGATTTCAGGGCTCCTTTTATACATAGTCGCATCGGTATATCCGTGAAAGCAAACGCATATAGCGCGCAGAGGAGATACGAGAGTATCTTCGTTCAAAAAAGCAAAATCGTATAGATTATTTTTGTTTATATATTTCATAAAGCTTGCTCCATAATGATTTTAGTGTTTTGAAAAAGATAGTGCATACTTGCGGGTGATAATTCAGCCACAGTATCACTCCGCTTTCAATGATATTCTACCATAATTCCGAGTGTTTGTAAAGAGTGATGTTGCCCACTACGCCGTTAGGCGTAACATCACTCACGCAGTGAACATCACTGCCGAAGGCAACTTCATTTGAGGCAACGCCTCAACATCGTTCATTTGTGCCGCATGCGGCAATGATGTTCTCGCTTTGCTCCAAATGATGTTGCGTGTGCCACGCAAATGATGTTGTGCCTAACGGCACAAATGAAAAAATCCAACTCTTACGAGTTGGATTTTTTGTGTTGTACCGCCTTAATAGATGCCACCGTAGTTTCATTTGCTTATCATACGCAAAAGATTTCCACCAAACACATTTTCCATTGCATCTTGACCTAAGTTCATTTCGATGACACATTCACGCATTGCTACAATGATTTGCATAATTACAATCTCCTAATACTTCATTTAAACTTCACAATAAACTTATTTTCCCATTGTACGAATCATTTTAGTGGTTACGACCTCAGGCGCATCCTCATGATAGA
>JAZRGD010000056.1:0-13404 GCA_045644045.1 Eubacteriales bacterium | reverse complement strand
TCTCGCGGACGATCTTGTCGTTCTCGCCGATGCCCGCCGTGAAGACGATGACATCAACGCCGTTCATCTCGGCAATGTAGGAGCCGATGATCTTCTTGATGTTGTGATAGAGGATCTCCATGGCCAGCGCGCATCTCTCGTTGCCCTCGCCTGCGGCGATCAGCACCTTGAGGCAGTCGCTGGAGAGACCCGACACGCCGAGGAGACCCGACTTGTTGTTCAGCACGTCCTCCACCTCATCGGGGGTCATACCGAACTTCTTCATCAGGAAGGAGGGGATGGTGGGGTCGATGGCACCCGAGCGCGTTCCCATGGGAACACCGTCCTGAGGCGTGAAGCCCATGGAGGTGTCCACCGCCTTGCCGAACTTGGTGGCGGTGATGGAGGAGCCCGAGCCGATGTGGCAGGTGATGATCTTCAGCTCCTCGAGAGGCTTGCCGAGGGTCTTGGCAACCTGACCGCAAACGTAGCGGTGGGAGGTGCCGTGGAAGCCGTAGCGGCGCACCTTGTAGTTCTCGTAATACTCATAGGGAATGGGATACACGTAAGAGGAAGGGGGCATGGAGAAGTAGTAAGCGGTGTCGGGCAGGACCACATTGGTCTTGCCGGGCATAGCCGCCATAGCCGCCTTCATACCCGCGATAGCGGGCGGGCCGTGGAGAGGATTCAGCTCCACGATGCTTTCGAGATACGCCAGTACCTTTTCGTCCACAATGGCCGCACCGGAAAGCTCGGTACCGCCGTGAGCGGCTCTGTGACCGATGGCATCGATCTCGTCCACGCTCGCGATCACTCCCAAGGCAGCGTCGGTCAGCGTTTTCATAACCAGAGCGATCGCCTCATCGTGGTTTGCGATGGCAACACTCTCAAAATACTTTTCCTTGCCGGGGCGCTTGTGGGTAATGGAGCTTCCCTCAATACCGATGCGTTCGCACACGCCCTTGGCAAGAACAACGTTTGTGTCCATGTCAATGAGCTGGTATTTCAGAGAGGAGCTTCCGGCATTGATGACCAGAATTTTCATTGTCTTTCCTCCGTTAGCTCGAAAAATTATTTTTTTCGATATTTAAACAATATAATTATAATACATAAATGGGATAAATGCAAGAGATTTTGTGAAAAAACTCGCATTTTTTCGTTTTTTTCATCGATTTCTTAACAAAAAAATACAAAATCGAACATTTTTTTGCCCAAGGGTTTGACTTTTCCACCATCTTTGTGTACAATAGAATTGTAGCATACAAGACCGCACTTTGCAATAGTTGTTTATCACATTTATAAATGAACAAATTCGAACAGGAGAGCGAACAAATGAACGCACGCCAAATGAAAATTTTCGACATCGTGCAAAAGAAAGGAGAGGCCACGGTCGCCTATCTTGCCGCAACCCTTTTCGTCAGCCAAATGACGGTAAGACGCGATCTGGTGGAGCTGGAAAAAAACGGCATGATCTCCCGCTATCACGGCGGCGCGACCCGCATTGATTCCAAGTCCGCCGTGCCCATCAACCTGCGTATGAAGATGGGCGAAAACGAAAAAAAGGTGCTTGCCAAGATCGCCAACAAGCACTTAAAGGACGATATGTACGTTTATATTGACAGTTCATCCACCTGTATGTATATCATTCCCTATCTGCAAAAATACAAGAATATCACCGTTGTGACCAACTCGGTGCGCGCGGTGCTTTTGGCGGCGAAATACCACATTCCATGTCTCCTCGCGGGCGGCGAATACCGAGAGCAGGAGATGTGCATGATGGGCTCCACCGCCAACCGTTTTTTACAGGAGTTTGGCACGGACATTGCCTTTCTCACCTCTCTCGGCTTTTCGGACGACGGTGTGATCTCGGACGGCTCCGTGGAGCATAACGAAATCAGAAAAACGGTTATGAGCCGCACGAAAAAGACCATTTTTCTCTTTGGTTCCTCCAAGCTTCACAAGTCTTTTCCCTTCTATCTTTGCACCGAAAAGGAAGCGGACGAGGTCATCTGTCTTTAACAAAATAAAAAAGCGGCCTTGGCCGCTTTTTTATTTGCTTTAATCGATACTGATCTTTACCGTAAGGACCTTTTCCGCCTCGGCGTAATAGCCGCGGTAACGGCCGTTGCGGTTGGCGCCGAAGCAACCGGTATCCGCGACGGTGCCGTCGGTAACGTAGCGACAAACGGCATCCTCATAAGAAATGAAGAGACTATGCTCGCTTGCCGCGATTTCGGTCTCCGTTTCGCCATCAAAGGCAAAGACGGGAAGCAAGAGAGCGACACGCCTCTCGCCCGTAACGGTCACGGTGACACCCGTCTCGTCCACGAAATAGGAAGCGGTGAGTTTTCCTCCCTCCACTTCACAGGTGAAGGTGGCGGTGTCCTCGGTCAGACTCACGAGCGTATGGGGGGACAGTGTAGCAAAGCGCGCCGTCCCGTCCTCGATCACCCTGCCGGGGCAGACGGACAGAGGCAAAACCCCTGACTCGGTGGTATAGTTGGCGTTTTCGGGTGGGCAAGGGCAGGAGAGGCAAATAGCCGACGGCTTGTCCGCCTTATGTACTCTACCAAGACCCGATGCGTCATAATGGGGGTCGCCGTCGGTATCAAACTCAAGGGCATAGCTTCCGCGGCGCATAAAGACCTTGTGGAAATCGGACGAGGTGACGCAGGTGACGTCCCCCAAGGGTGCATTTTTATCATAGGCAATGGTGTCGTCGGTCATCAGATAGGAAGCATAGAGGAAGGAGGCGACGGTGATCATATATTTATCGAAATAAGCATAGACCTCACATCCGTAGCCGCTATCAATGGGATAACGGTTTTTAATATGGCGAATGCCCTCTTTGGACAGCCAATGCTCCACCACGTCAAGGGCGCGGTCGGCCGCCGTCATAAAGCGAGAAGCAAGAGCCATATCCCCTTCTCTCTTATAGCGCGCCGCTTCAAAGGCGCAGACCAGCGTGATCCAAGACTCGTTGTGGATGAAGCCGTTGCTTCGGCCGCCGAAGCCCAATTCTCCCGTCACGGATTGCATATCCAAGGTGAGAAGTCCCGCTTTTCTTAACGCGGCGTCGATCTGCTCATAATATTCCCCATGATAGCCGAAATGCAGAAGCATGGATAAAAGCCCGCGCGGCACCAAATCATACACCAGAGGAGGATGCGCCGCCGCATCCCGATACATACCGTTTTCATCAAACCGCTTGATCTGCGTGGAGAGCTGAATATCGATGTACTCGTCAGGATTGCACAGCCCGGACTTACCGCGCACGTACTCACTGAGAGAATTGAAGATCGCCCAATTGTGCAAATGCGGATTGGGGTCGTTTTTTTCTCTGGTACGGCAGGAGTAGCAGGCGTATGGCTCGATCTCCGACAGCTTTGCGCGCCAATAATCGGTCTCTTCTTTGGGGATGATGCCGCTTGCCTCTGCCTCCCACAGGCAGAAGACGACCTCTCGGACAGAAAAATCGTTGTGCGCCTTTTTGGTTGGGATCTCATCCACGCAAAAGCGCATCATCTCGTAGAAAAGCGGCAAAAGATCAGCGCGGCGTCCGTGACAGATGAGAATACCGATGTTGGCGGTGAGGCGGGGAAAGCCGTGCTCGGTAAGCCCTTCTGCCTTCACCCTTTCAAAATAATTTTTAATATGCTCGTCAGTATAGGCCGAAAGCGCCTTTTCCATCAAATCAAAATAACGTTCTTTCATTTTCTGCTTTCTTATTTCTCCACGTCGATGCGGAAGGATAGGGTCATCTCCTTTTGAGGCTTTTTCACCGTCAAGTCGGTAAACCATGCGACAGCGTCCTCATGCTGATGGGTTCTGTATTCTTCCTTTGCTACCGAAGCCGTAAAGAGCGCGGGGTCAAAGTTGAGCGTCGCTCCTCCCACCGTCACCCGTCCCTCCTCCACTGTGGGAGGAAGCGCGGAAACGAAGCGTTCGACGAGACTGTTCGGAGACTCCGTGAAGGAGAAGGTGTCGGTGAGTGTGACGCCTTTCTCATCGGTATCGAAGCGACGGACGGCCGAGGTGAGCGTAGGAATGCCGTAGGCCTTTGCCATATCAAAGGCAAAGCTGTCGTCGTTCATCACCGAAACAGGCATCGGGACAGCATGCTCCTTGCTTGCGAAGACTTGTTCCTTGCCGTTAATATAAGGAACGCTGTGACCAAGAGAACGGTTGACAAGAAGGGTGTAGCGTGTTTCGGCGGTGAAATACTGCCTCGTATACTCGCCCGCGCCCAGATCCACGAAGGTCTCTCCACTCTCCGTTACCAGATGGAAGGAGCCCACGTCGTTATGATTATGCGCCTCATGATTGTGTCCCGCCTTGGCGGCGAAGGAATAAAGCGGCGTTTTTTTGATAAACCAAGCGGTTTCCTCGAAGAGCGTCGTGCCCATAACGGGCTTAGCGCCGTGCTCGGCAGAGGGATCGCTCCAAAGGAAGTGGCGCAAAAGTCCCAAAGAGCCCGAGCTGACATAGGGTACGACCAATGAGGGGTCGGGATAAACGACGGCATCGCCGTATTCCTTTTTCAAAATCCAATGAAGCATACGGGCATATTTAAAGCTTCTCGGCCCGTCCGAGAAGGAAACGCTGTGACCGCCCGTCAGATACATACTCATGGAAAAATCGGCGGCGCGTTTAACATCCTCGCGGACGAAATAGTCAATAACGCCCGTTTCCGCGTTTCTGTACGCCTTGCCATCAAAGGCGGCTCTTTTCTCGTTGTGGGATATCATTCGATTTTCCCGCGAATAATTGCGCATGGCATCGGCGTAAAGCAGGAAAAGACCAAACCCGTACCGCCAATAGGAAAGCCCCTCGGTGCAGCAGCCGTCCTTGCCGTAGGAGGCAAGGAAAAGGTTCATGGTACGGTCGAAAAGAGGCTCTAAACGATAAATCTCCCCTGCCTCACCGAGATACATAAAGCAAAGCGCCACCTGCGCCGTACACACGGCCCCCCAGTTGTTTTCGCCGTCCATCCACCAAGAGCCGCAGGGCCCCTCCACATAAGAGTCCATAATTCTTTCCTTCACGTTAACGCGCACTCTCTCCCTTACCGCTTCGGGCAAGAGATCGCCAAGCACGTGTACCGTCTCGGCAAGAAGCGCACCCGTCTCCGTGGCAAACAGGTCGATGGCGGTGCGATAGCCCTTCTCATTATACCAAGGCAGTATCATGTGAGCGGGCAGACACCAGGTGAATTCCTCTGTCACCGCCCAGATCACGTCAAGTAGGGCGGGCAGATATTTTTCACCGTAGAGCTTTGTAAAAAGCGACAAAACCGCCAGCCGTCTGCGACGGGCAAAATAGGGCTTTTCATAGCTCGTTCTGTCACCGTCCACACGGAAGCGCAAATAGGCGGTATAGGGGGTAGCAGGAACGGGTGTAACCAAGTATTCCTCTGCCTCCCTTTTCAATTTCGCCAGCTCGTCGGCATAGAAGGGGTGGGTCTTGACCTCCTCCCATTTTTCGGGGGTGTTGTTTGAAAGAATTTCCATCTTTTTTCTCCTTACAGTTTCAAATGAGCAAGGATCTCCCTCAGCTCGCCCACGGTAGGGGCGAGGGTCTCAATGAGGCCGTCGTGCATAAACTCTAACATAGCGTTAAATTCTTTTTCCGCATAAACGGAGAAATAGTCGCGCCATCTGTCGGTGTGATAAGCGAGAGGATATTTTTTGCCTCCCTCCCAAGAAAACACGTGCAGATGGTGAGCGTAAGGCAGATAGGCGCGCGCCGCCTCTACGTTATAGGCGTGATCGTACACCTGATTGGGTTGCCAAAAGGAGCGGAAAGCAGGGCTTCCCACATCGTTAATGAACTCAATGCCATAATGATATTCGTCGGTGACGGTGTTGCCGTGGCACTCAAGAGCGAGAGTAATGCCCTTTTTCTCCGCCATCAAAGCAAATTCCCTTGCCTCCGCGAGCAGCTCCGCTCGCTTTTCGGGGGTAACGTCCTTTGAGGGCAGTGTGCCGCCCCAAATACGGACGAGGCGTGTGCCGAGTCTCTCGGCGGTGGCAAGCACCGCTTCTCTTTTATCCGTCTGCCCTTCGCCCAAGCGATAATAAGAGCCGTAGGCGGCAACCGTCAAGCCTGCCTCCTCGGTCATTTTCCGCACCTCATCGGCGCGCGCAAGATCGCCGCAGGGCACGTGAACGTCGCCGCCCCACTCCACGTGGGTCAGATTTGCCTCTTTCATCGCGGCAACGATCTGAGCAGGGGTATGCTCTCTGAAGGAAATGGATACGAGTCCCAAGTTTACCATATCAGCCTCTTTCTTGATCGGTCAATAGATGTTTTTATTTTCTCTGTAGGTGCGCCACACGTTCTCGAAAAAGCCCGCGCCCTCGGGCAAGGGACGAACGGAACGGGTGGAGGTGCAAGGCTTGCCCCCTTCAAAATCCACGAGAAGAACGGTCGCGTCTCTTGCGCCGTCATCGAGCGCAAACGCGTAATCGGAGGAAAAGCCGAGGGGAACGCTTCCCTTCTCGTCCGTATACAGTCCGGAGCCGCGAGAGCCGCCACCCATTTCTCCGTGGGCCTTCATGGCCACGAGGAGCATCAGCTGTGTCACAAGGGTATCGCGGGTCACGTAAGCGAGAAGCAGACTGCGAGAGCCCATCCTGCGAGAGAGAGAGGCGTACAGCTCTTCCCTCTCGGGAATCAGCGCGGCGATCTCCTCCATACGCCGAATGGCACCTCCCGATCGGCTCATATCCTCTCTGAGACAGGCAAGGGTGTCGGCCGCGTTGTCGGGGTTTTGCGCCATACAGGCGGCGAAAGCAAGCTCCTCCTCGACCTGTGGCGCGACGGCGGCGAAAAACCGCTTTTCATCAACCGTCTTATCCTTACGGCATTCGGCAATATACTGCGCCGCGCGCATAGAGCCAACCTGACCCGCGTTCAGGGCACTTCCGCCCGGGCGGTACACGCCGTGGGTGCCCGCAGCCTCACCGGCCACGAAAAGTCCCCTCACGCCCGTTTGCCAGAAGAGATCCACGTCCGCGCCGCCGTTCTGATGCTGGGCGCAGAGGGCGATCTCCAAATATTCCTTCGTAATGTCCACGCCCTTGTCACGATAAAGATCAATGGCGGGCGCGTTCATATGAGCCAATCGCTCTATGGGAGTGCCGAAAAGCGCCTCGGCCTTTTCAAGATACTCGTAGGCCTCGGGCATCAGGGACGCAAAGGGAACTTCCGCAAGCCCCTCCGGGTTTTTGGTGAAATCAAGGTAGACCCGTCTGCCCTTTTCCTTGCACTCACGGTAAACGAGCAGGTCAATGATAGAGGAGCCATCCATCACCTTGCGGCAATCAAAGGGCCACTCGTACCCCTTCTTGAATACCATGGACAGCATTCTGCCCGTATCGGCAAAATATTCGGAGAGAAATTCATGCTCGGTGCCGTCGGGGTCAACAGAAACAAATCTGGGAAGCACCTGCATATAGGTACCCGACACGTTCCAACGGGGAGCGGTGGAGGCAAGACCGAACTGCCATTCGGTCAGGTTTTTCCCCTTCACGCCCGCCTCGAACAAGACGCCCGAGGAGCCTGTGTGTCCCATAGGATATACGGTATCGGCATAGACACCCGCAGGACCGCCCGTGGCAAAAACCACGCTTCCCGCGCGAATGGCCGCAAAGTGATCGGAGGCGTCAACGCAAAGAATACCCACCGCCTCCTCGCCGTCCTTCAGGACGCGCACGGCGTGCATTCCGTCAAGAACGGTAATTTTCTCCTTTTCCACCGCACGCTCCAAGCACTCCGTCATCAGCTTGGAGGTCAGCGGCCCTGCCGAGGTGGCACGGGCGCGTGGGTCGTGGTCGGTCTTGTAGCCCACGTATTCGCCGTAGCGGTTGGTGGGAAAGGGCACGCCGAGACCGCAAAGATGGATAAAGGAGGGAACGGACAGGGCGGCCTCACAAAGCGCGTGATCGCCGTCAACGCATTTTCCCGCGAAAAAGTCCTCCGCCATAGCGTGAGGAGAGTCGGCGTAATCGCCGCAAAGGTTGAGCTTGTAATAGGTCTGCTTGTCCGAGCCCGTATTGCGCGAGGTCCCCGCCTTTATGCCCTCGGTGACGATGGCCACGGAGGAAATGCCGTATTCCCTGAGGCGCAGGGCGCAGTTGTACCCCGCCGCGCCGCTTCCCACCACCACGGCATCAAAGGTGAATACGGGAAGCTCTGTATCCTGAATTTTTACATTTGTATATTCCATAGCTTTACAAGGGGCTTCGCGGGAGATTTTAAGGAAATCCTCCACACCCCAAACCTTTCGAAATTGATAATGAGTTAACCTCTTAATGCACCGAAAGGTGCAATCCACGCGGCTTGCCGCAATTCATGGCAAAGCCAATCCATGCCCGAAGGGCAATTCGTTGCATATCCGAAAATCGTTTCACAATTTTCGGATATGCATACCCCCATCTACCGCAATCGACTGCCCCGTGGTGTACCCAAAAGCACCCGACACAAGGGCGTAAACGGCGTTTGCCACGTCGGTGGGCTGACCCCAACGGGCAATGGGAATGAGACCCTCGGCAATAAGCTTGTCATATTTTGCTTTGACCACCTCGGTCATGCCCGTCATGATCACACCGGGGCACACCTCATTGACGGTAATGCGCTCGGAAGCAAGGCGGTCAGCAAAGAGCATAGTGACCATAGATACGCCCGCCTTGGACACACAATATTCGCCGCGCGACACCGAGGAAGTGTAGGCGGAGCAGGAAGAGATATTGACGATAGCGCCGCGGAAGTCCTCGCCCTCATCCTTTTCCTTAATCATGGCGTTTGCCACCGCTTGGGTGAGGAACAGTGTCCCTTTGGTGTTGATATCCATCACAAAATCGTAGCTTTCCTCGGTCATTTCGAGAAGATCACGGCGCACCTTGGGGGCGACGCCCGCCACGTTGACCAGGGTATCCACGCCGCCAAAGGCGGCGAGAGTCTTTTCCACCAAAGCGGCACGGTCGGCGGCGGATGCTAGGTTTCCGCCGAAATATTTCACTCTTTCTCCATCAAAGGCGGCAAGCTTCTCCTTCGCCTTATCTTCGGTTAAAACGTCCATGGCCATCACGCGATAGCCCTCTGCGTACAATTTTTCCACGGTGGCGAAGCCGATGCCGCCAAGCGCTCCCGTTACGATCGCAATTTTCTTCATTTTTATTTCTTTCCTTCCAAATAAATTTCAGTATAGAGCTTGTCTCTGACGGCGCAACCGGGAGTACCGCCGGGGCGGCGCATGATCTCGGTGCATTTGCCACAGGCGAGGCAGAGGTGTTTTTTATCCATTTCTCCCTTGGTCACGATATCCTTCGCTACGTCGGGGTAGGAAAGGGTCTGTCTGCCGAAGCCTGCCATATCAAACCAGCCCTCCGCAATGGCGGCGGCAGTGACGTGGGGTGCTTCCGCGCCAAGGAAGCTGATGCCTGAGCAGATGACGGGAATATCTCCCACCGCCTGCTTGATGACGGAGGTGCCCGACAGCATACGATGCACACCTGCGATGGGATGCTCCGGCGGCTCGTATCCGCCCTTGGCGTAGGGGCGGTTTACGTGGGGATTAAAGTAAGGGTTGCCCATGGTGACGTCAAGCAAGGAAACGCCGCAAGAAACCAGCTCCTTTGCCAGCCATACCGCCTCGGTGTAGTCGGGGGTGATCCCCTCCCCCTCCTTCACGCCGAAGCCGTAGGGGTAGGGGAAGCCGTCGTAAATATTCATACGGGTGGTGACGATGAAGTCCCGTCCCGCGTTTTCCTTTGCCCCTTTGACGGCCTCGCGGAACAGACGAGTGCGGTTTTCAAGGCTTCCGCCGTATTTTCCCTCTCTTTGATAAGCGGAAAGAAGCTCGGAGAGCAAGTAGCGGTGGCAGGACTTGATATCCGCGCCGTCAAAGCCCGCCGCCTCGGCAAGGGCGGCGCCCTCTATCAGCTTTTCCTTGACGGTATCCAAATACGAGTCGGTGACGATGCGCGAGGTGTCGATGGGATTCTCCCCCTCGAAAATGGGGTTATTGTAGGCAATGAGGGGAGCGGGCGTGCCCTGGGGCTTGGAATATCTGCCCGAATGAGTCAATTGACAAATGACGATGGGCTCGTAGCCGTTTTCCTTGAAGCAGGTCTCCTTGATCTCTGCCACCTCGCGGCGAAAATCGTCCAGATTTTCCTTGTATATGTAGCTTTGGCGAGGATTGGCGCGTCCTTCGGGAAGGACGGCGGTTGCCTCGTACCAAATGATGCCCGCGCCGCCCTTGGCAAAGCGGCGATAACGCCGTTTGCTCAGCTCATCGGGCGAGCCCTCACGGGTGCTGTCACAGCCCTCCATGGCCTGATACGCCACACGGTTGGGAGCAACCTTGCTCCCGATGGCGAGAGGAGAGGCGAGGACCGATGCGTCGGCGGCATAGGGCAAGCACACCCCTGCCTCCTCTTCCATTTTTAATAGCTCTTCACGGTTTTTTGGAACGTTCATACGACCTCCTGATATACTTTTTTGCTCTTTTTCCAAAAAAGAAAGCAAAAAAGGTGTAGACTTTTGACTGTAAATATTATATAATGGTCACAGAAAAAAATCTATATCAAATTTGCGAAAAGCACTATCATTTTTTGCTTTTCTTGCGCAAAAAAGGGGGACCATCATGATCAAATCCGTGTTTTTGGGACGCGCGACGAATATAAAAAACGTATACGACGAGGCAAGCCGCACGCGCATCCGCGCCATATGCGAGCTGCCCGACACCGTGATCACACGCGAGAACATCTCCTCCTATAAAAAGGAAGCAAGCGAGGCCGTCTACGCCTTTTCCACTTGGGGCATGGATGCCTACACCGTAGAGGAGATCCGTGAATACTTCCCCTCCCTGCGTGCCCTTTTCTATGCCGCGGGCACGGTAAAGAATTTTGCGCGTCCTTTTTTGGAGGCGGGCGTGCGTATTTTCTCCGCCTGGGGCGCCAACGCCATACCCGTGGTGGAATACACCGTCTCTCAGATCATCTTGGCCAACAAGGGCTTCTTTAACGCCTGCCGTCTCTACTCCGCCTCGGGCATGAATCACCCTGCAGCCAGAGAGGCGTCACAGGTGTTCCGTGGAAATTACGGTGCCAAGATCGGGCTGCTCGGTCTCGGCATGATCGGCGCGGAGGTAGCGAGACGCTTAACGAGGGATTACACCTTCGACGTCCTGGCCTTCGACCCCTTCTGCTCCGCCGAAAAGGCGGCGGCGTTGGGCGTGCGCCTGACCACGCTGGAGGAGATCTTCTCCACCTGTGACGTGATCTCCAACCATCTGGCCGACAAGGAGGAGATCACGGGCATTATTTCAAGACCTCTTTTGTCCTCTATGAAAAAGACCGTCACCTTTATCAACACAGGCAGAGGCCGTCAGTTGGACGAGGAGGCCTTGGCCGATGCCATGGAGGCGCGTCCTCTTTCCGCCGCCGTTTTGGACGTGACCTATCCTCACGAGCCGGTAGAGGATGGCTCCCGTCTCTATTCCCTGCCCAATATTTACCTCACCCCCCATATTGCGGGAAGCGCGGGCGACGAGGTACACCGTATGGCCCTTTATATGGCGGAGGAGTGTGAGAAGGTCGCAAGGAACGAGGCGACCCGTTGGGAGGTCTCCCTTTCCATGCTGGCTACCATGGCGTAAAAAGCGAACTTATTCTTATACCTCAAACGGGAAGATGCGCATCCTCGCATCTTCCCGTTTCTGCTTATTATACTATTGCTTCCAACAAATATCCCGTGGCAAAGCGAACCCCCTTTATAAAGGCTTCCTTGGCGCAAAGAGAGCAAAGCTCATTTTGACATTCGTCACGCTGCTCCAAATCATATTTTTGCTTTTCGCTCAATCCCGCTCGCAAGACGTCGCTTTTTTGGACAAGGCGGTGTATCAGCTCCTTTTCCTCCTCACTTTGTTCTATCCCTTCTTCCGTTTGATATTCGTACCACAGTTGTTCCAATACTTTTTTCATGACACTCTCCTTTTTCTTGATACAGCCTATTTTAACATATATTTGTATGTAAATCAAGCCCTTTTGCAAATTTTGTTGTATAATTTTTTTAGTATCGCAAAATACCAAAGGAGGAGCATCATGATCCTATATATAAGAATAAAAAACATGCGCGAGGATGCCGACCTTTTGCAGACACAGGTGGCAGAAGCCTTGGGTATTTCGCAACAGCACTATTCTATGTATGAAAGCGGAAAACGGGAGCTTCCCATGCATCTGTTTATTAAGCTTGCAAAGCTTTACAACGTGTCTTTGGACTATCTGGCAGGCTTAACCGATGTTCCGAGAAAGCTACAATAAAATTCCATATAAAAAGGCGTTTGCACGGTGCGCAAACGCCTTTTTTCATTTAATACACAAATTCAAACTCAAAGTCGTACATATTGACGGTATCGCCGTCCTCGATGCCCGCCTCCTTGAGCTTGTCGAACACGCCCTGCTTTTTGAGGACGCGCTGGAAGAAGTTCATGGATTCGTAGTCACCGAAGTTGACCTGACCCATCAGGTTATAGATCCACTCACCCTCGACGAAGTAGACGCCGTCCTCCACGCGGATGACGGTCTCTCTTTCACCTACGGTGAGGGAAGCCGCCTCGTCCTCCGCCTCGACCTCGCTTTCGTAAACGGTGATGGGAGGCAGGGTGGCGAGGGTCTTCTCGGTGAGGCGCACCATCTCGTCAAGTCCCTCTCCCGTTACGGCGGAAACGTAGACGAGGGGGGCCTTCAGCTCCTCGCGGACGAAGCGTTCAAAGTCCTTTACGTAGTCCTCGTATTCGAGGAGGACCATGTCGCTCTTGTTGCCCACCACGATTTGAGGACGGGTGGCGAGGGTGGGGCTGTATTTTTCCAGCTCCGCGTTGATGGTCTTGATGTCCTCGATAGGGTCTCTTCCCTCCTCGCGGGAGATGTCCACCACGTGAAGGAGCAAACGGCATCTGTCTACGTGACGCAAAAACTCGTGTCCGAGACCGAGGCCCTCCGCCGCACCCTCGATGAGTCCGGGAATATCGGCGGCAACAAAGCCTCTGCCCTCTCCCAAGGACACCACACCCAAGTTGGGAGACAGTGTGGTGAAATGGTAGGCGGCGATCTTGGGCTTTGCCGCCGAGATACGGGACAGAATGGAGGATTTTCCCACACTGGGGAAGCCGAGAAGGCCCACGTCGGCAATCATTTTCAGCTCTAACAGAACACGCATCTCCTCGCCCTTGGTGCCGTTCTTGGCAAAGCGAGGGATCTGACGGGTGGGGGTGGCGAAATGACGGTTGCCCCACCCCCCTCTGCCGCCGCGACAAAGGATGAAATCGTCACCCTCTGCCATATCGTGGATGATTCTGCCGCTGGTGGGGTCCTTGATGAGAGTACCTGCGGGCACGGGAATGATAACGTCAGCACC
>JAZRGD010000055.1:0-25803 GCA_045644045.1 Eubacteriales bacterium | reverse complement strand
GTATTGAAAGAGAGATCAAGGAAATGCCCAACTACTTTGCCGACTACGACACCACGGTGCATTTCATCACGGCAGAAGAATTGAAACGCGACCATAGCGGCATTCCTCACGGCGGCTTTGTGATCCGCACGGGAAAAACGGGCGCAAATCTTGAACACAACCACGTCATTGAATACAGTCTCAAACTCGACTCCAACCCCGAGTTTACCGCCTCGGTTTTGGTTGCCTACGCCCGTGCCGCCGTGCGGCTTTCCGAGGACGGCAAGAGCGGCTGCTTTACCGTGCTGGACGTGCCCCCCGCCTACCTGTCAGAGCAGGACGGCGCCACCCTGCGCGCGACCCTTCTGTAACCCCTTCTTTCCAAAAAACACAACGACCGTTGCTAACCAAGAGTTAGCAACGGTCGTTTTCATTTGAAAGAGATTATTCGCTGCGGAGTGCCACAACGGGATCCTTCTTGGCGGCACTGCGAGAGGGAATGAGACCCGAGAAGAGGGTCAGCAGCACGCTGATGGCAACGAGGAGAAGTGCCGCCCCGATGGGCAGAATGGCATCCAGATTGGGAATGCCCGTCACCGCGTTGAGGATCAGGTTGATGGGAATGCAAAGCAGGTAGGTCACCACCACGCCAAGCAGACCCGAGGAGAAGCCGATGATCATGGTCTCGGCGTTGAACATACCCGAAACGTCTCGCTTGGATGCACCAATGGCGCGGAGAATACCGATCTCCTTGGTGCGCTCCTGCACAGAGATGAGGGTGATGACACCGATCATAATAGAGGACACCACAAGAGAGATAGACACGAAGGCGATCAGCACGTAGGAGATGGCGTTAATGATGGTGGTGATAGAGGACATCATAATGCCGAGGTAATCGGTGTATGCGATCTTTTGCTCCTCGCCCACCGTACCGTTGTACTGCTGAATGGCGGCAATGATCGCATCCTTGTTTTCAAAGGAGGAGGCGTAAATGTTGATGGAGGAGGGGGAATTCAGATCCAGGTGTCCGAGCTTGCGCATCACCTGCTCGTAGCTGTCGTCGGAAAAGACGGTGATCTCGTCGTAATAGGAGGCGCACTCCTCGGTGGTATAGCGCTGCATTGCGGCGTCCAGCGCCATGGCGCGGGCGGTGTCTCCCGCCAGACCATTTTCTTTCAAAAATGTCTCTACTTCCTGTGCGAGCTGTGCCTTGACCATTTCCTCAATGCTCGGGCGAAGCATTGCTTTGAGCTCCTCCAGCGTCAGGGGCTCGAGATATTCTCTGATCTGCTCCTCGCCGCCGCCCATCTGGGCGGACAAGGAAGCGGCGATCTGATCTACGATAGCGGCCTTATCAGGAAAGCGCGCCATGAAGATGTCCACAGTAGCGGAAAGCCTTTCCTTTTCCGCCTTGAGGCAAGCGATCTGATAGTAGACCTCGGCCTTGCCGCTCTCCTTTAAGCCCGCCACGTAGTCACGGAAGGATGCTTCCTTCTCTGCGTCACTCATAGAGTTGGTGCTGGAGGCAAAGGGTAAACCCGTCAGCACGTCCACGTTGGGGCTTGCCAACTGCGCCTGCACCACGGCGGAGGAGGCGGCAGAGAGAATGATATGCTCGGTCAGCGCGTGGGTGTAGCCGATAGAGCCGGAGAGCATGGTGTTTTCCGCATCGGGATCGGGACGGATGATACCCACCACCTTCAGCTCCATCGCGTTGCCGTAGAGAGCTTGGACCATGCTGAGATTGGTGCTCATATCCTGATACACACCGTCCCCATCGGGATCCATATAGAAATCGTAGGGGAAGATGGTCTTAAAGGTCAGCTCACAGATCTCCTCGTAGCTCCATTTTTGCCGCATCCCTTCGGGAAGGGGCACTTTATTGGCGGCGGAATCAATGATAGCATCGATCTCCGCCTTGCTCAGAAGTCCCAAGGCATAAAGGGTCAGGTCGTCCAGCTCGTTGTTCTCGTTCAGCACCAAGACGATCTCGTCCTTTTCGTTCGGCCAAACGCCGTGAACCAGCTCATACTGCTCCTCTAAAATATCGTTGATCCTGTCGCCCTTCTCGGTGCCGGGCAAAAGCTCCTGCCAAAGGGTAGAGCCACCCTGCATCATCATAGAGGACATGGAGGAGGAAGAGGAGTCATTCTCCGAGGAGGATCCGCCGCCGATGGCCAGCATATACTTGGCCACCATCTCCCGCATCAGGGAGGCAACGTCGGATTTGATGACCTCGCCGTCCTGGTTTTTGGTGTAGACGGAAAGCCCCAAGGAATAGGCGTATTGAATACCCGTTATGGCATCCTTAAGAGGAGAATCCTCCTTGGCCAGCTCGCTCTCCAAATAAACCTTGAAGGAGGCAAGGTCGTTCTCGGTCGCCTCGATCTTGCCGAGAGCCGCTACCAGCTCGGCAATGATCTCGTCCTTGTAAACGGCGTCATTTTCGTGCGGCTCGCCTTCCTCGCCCGCTCCCATAAAGCTTTGGATCAGGGCGGACATATCCACCTCGGTCTCTTGGAGAGTGATGGGATAAGAGGAGAGGGTGGACTCCTGCACGTGGTTGATATAAGTGGTCATGCCCTGCGACACGGCAAGGATCAGGGCAATACCGATGATGCCGATGGACCCCGCGAAGGAGGTCAGCATGGTCCTGCCCTTTTTGGTGAAGAGGTTACGCAAGGACAGCTTGAAGGCAGTAAAGAAGGACATGGAGGATTTTTTCGTTTTGCGGGGCTGTACGGCCGTCGTTTCTGCCACAGTAAGGGCAGTCTGTGCCTCCTCCTCTTCCGTCAGGGGCATAGAGTCGGAGAGCAGCTTGCCGTCCAGCATACGGATGATACGGGTGGAATACTCCTCCGCCAGCTCGGGGTTATGGGTAACCATCACCACAAGTCTCTCACGGGAGACCTCCTTCAAGATCTCCATGACCTGCACGCTGGTCTCGGTGTCCAGCGCGCCCGTGGGCTCGTCGGCCAAGATGATCTCGGGGTCGTTGACCAAGGCGCGGGCAATGGCCACTCGCTGCATCTGTCCGCCCGAAAGCTCGGCGGGTCGCTTGGAGAGCTGATCGCCAAGACCTACCTGGGTGAGTGCCGCCTTGGCTCTCTCCACTCTCTCCTGCTTGGAGACGCCCGACAGGGTCAGGGCAAGCTCCACGTTGGAAAGCACCGTTTGGTGGGGGATCAGGTTGTAGCTTTGAAAGACGAAGCCCACCGAGTGGTTGCGGTAGGTGTCCCAATCTCTGTCGCCGTACTTCTTGGTGGAAACTCCGCCGATGAGCAGGTCTCCCTCGGTGTATTGGTCAAGACCGCCGATGATGTTCAGCAGGGTCGTCTTACCGCATCCCGAAGGGCCGAGAATGGACACGAACTCGCTCTTGCGAAAGGAGAGGGAAACTCCCTTCAAGGCGTGTACCACGTCGTCGGCCATGGGATAGTCCTTTTTGATATCCACAAGCTTTAGCATTTCTTTTTCCTCATTCATATAGTATTTCATTATTATTTTATACGGAGGTCATGGCAAACAGATGTCATATATGTGAATTTTGCGTGTTTTGTGCGACACCAAACCCCAATTTCGTCATATACTGATAAAAAGCCACACGGCAAAAAGAAAGGAGCGTTATGCGCAAGCATCATAATAGCACACCGCCCGTGGACGAGGGGGCACGCCCCGCCGTCCTCTCCCTGTGGGAGACGGCGCGAGAGAATAACGATTTTCGCAGAACACTTTGGACGGGGGAGCATTTACAGCTAACGGTCATGTGCATCCCGCAAGGCGAGGACATCGGCACGGAGATGCATCCCCGCCTCGATCAGCTCATCCGCGTGGAGGAGGGCTATGCCTCCGTCCGTTTCGGCTCCTGCCGTAGCGGGATCAGGGAGATGGGGCGCATGGGCGCGGGAGATGCCGTTCTGATCCCTGCGGGGACGTACCATAACCTGACCAACGTGGGGAGGTCTCCCCTGCGCCTTTCCTCGGTCTATGCCCCGCCCGCCCACGCGCGCGGAACGGTGCATCTCACCAAAGAGGAAGCATTAGGCGAAGAGCATTAAAAAAGGGGCTGTCACATTTAGGCATAATTCAGTAAAAATCGGATCACCCCGAAGGATGATCCGATTTTTGGCGTTTTTTTAAGAAAAAAACGCTTGAATAACTGAATTTTCAATGAGACAGCCCGCTTTTTAGCATTTTTTAAGCAGGCGGATATAAAATGCCACGGAACGGTGAACGGCCTCCACGCGGATGCGCTCGTTGTGTCCGTGAATGCTTCGTCTTTCCTCCGCCGTCATATCAAGGGAGGAGAAGCGGTACACGTTCTCCGCCAGCGTCGCGTAGTGGCGGCTGTCGGAGCATTGCATCATCAGGTAGGGGGTCACCACCGTACCCTCCCAGGTGTCCGCCACCGCGTCCGCTACCTTACGGTAAGCGTCACAGCTCACGGGGGAGATGGGGCTGGGGTTGGCGGAATACAGGGCGGAGATCTCGACTCTCTCGTCCTTTACCGCCCGTCTCAAATATTCCAAGGCAGTCTCTGCGGTGTCACCGGGATTCAAGCGGATATTGCTGACAACGTGGGCCTCGGGCGGGATCACGTTGGGTGCGTCGCTTCCCTGCATTTGGGTGAAGGCCACGGTGGTACGCATGAGGGCGTTCATCTCGCCACCCGTCTTTTTCCCGATCAGGTCAAGCAAGGGAGAGAATAACCATAGGTTAGCAAAAATCATGCGATAGAAGAAGTTCGACCGTCTCGCCAAGGTATCGAACATCCCGGCGGCGGCGGGAGAGATATGCATTTTGAAGGGATGCTTCACCACCCTCAGGCAGGCGCGCGAGAGCAGGCTGACGGGGGTGTCGGCCTTGGGTGCCGAGGCGTGTCCGCCAAGGCTCTTGGCACGGTAAACGGCGTCTAACATTCCCTTTTCGCCAATGCCGATCATGCCGCAGGCTTCCCTTACGCCGGGGAAAACGTCGTTTACCACGGCACCTCCCTCATCCAGGACAAGGGCGGGATGGATGCCCTGCGCACGGAACCATTCCACGATATGCCTCGCGCCGGGGCCGTTGATCTCCTCCCCTCCCGAAAAGGCGAAGTAGATATCTTTTTTCGGCACGAAGCCCTCCGCGATCAAGGTGTTGGCGGCAAAGAGGGCGCTGTTCATGGTCACCTTGGTATCCAGCGTGCCTCTGCCCCAAAGAACGCCGTCCTCCAGAATTCCCGCAAAGGGAGGCTTTTCCCAGCCCTCCTCCACCACGGGCACCACGTCGTAATGCGCCATCATGACGGATGGGTCTCCCGCCTCGCGTCCTTTCCAGCAAAGCAAGAGGGCGCGGTCGGGCAGTCGGGTGAAGGCGCAGGTCTCAAAAACGCGGGGAAACAGCGTGGGAAGCGCATTCACCAAGCCCTCAAACGCCGCCTCATCCTCTTTCATGGGAGGTCGGTAGGAGACGGTAGGAAAGCGGACAAGCGTCCGCAAGCTCTCCACCGCCTTGTCACCGTCAAAGGAAACGGGATCGGCGGGACGGGGCGCGGGCTTTTTCGGACGAAAGGCGGCGGTACGCACGAGCACCACCGCGACAAGAGCGAGCAACACGCCCGCAATGACCAAAAGTAGGGTTTCGAGTGTCGTCATTCTTTCCTATGCTCCTTACAGCCGGCCCTTTTTGTACATCAGGCGAGCTGTGGCAACGGTGATGATCACGCCCACAGGCACCATAATACCCACGGTGCTTTTATTCAAGGCGGGAACAAAGATAAAGAGTGCCAGCATCACGATGATGGGAACGATGGACAGCTTTGCGTTTTTACTGATAAATACCACGGCAAGACCGCCGAAGAGGGCGGGCAGGATCATATCGAAGGCAGGTGCCAGGGCGGGGTTCTCCAAAACCGGAGTCAAGGGAACGATGAGCAGCACGCCGAGAACGATGATGAGCATGGTAACGATGCTGGAGACGGCAATGGAGACGGTGGAGATGATCTCTCCCTCCTCACTGCTTGCCTTTACGTTCGCTCTTTCCATGGCGTCAAGAGCGCAAGGCAGCTTTAAGTTGGAGATGTTGCCCGTCACAAAGGACAGATACGCGCCACCCGCGCCCAGCATGGGAACGAAGGTAAACATTTCCACGATGCCCACGGCCCAATACATAGGAACTACGGCGATACAGCCCATAAGCAGGGCGTTCCAATTGGGAAGCACGCCGAAAATGGCGCACACGAGGAAGGGGACGGCGATGACGGCGATGCAAAGGGCGATGCCCCAAATGCGGCCGTAGTGGTGAATGCTTTCAAGATAAGTCATTTTTTCTTTTTTCACGACCTCGTCCTCCTTTCTTATACGGGTGCCGCGCCAAGCCAGGCGGTCAGGGGAATGGCCGCCGCCATGCCCCCCACAAGGCTGAGAGGCAGGGCGTAATCGGTCATCCACTTCAAATATTTAAAGCGCGAGAGCAGACCGCAAACCACCATGATCAAGGCAGAGGCGGCCATCACACAAACGGGAACGAGACCCCAGGTCAGCCCCTCAAACACGGTGGAAACGTCGCAGAAGACGTAGCCGAGGAAGGCGGAGATCATGCCGAGAAACATGGCGTTATTAAAGATCTCGCCCCACTTCTTATCCCGCTTTTCCATGGTCTTTAAGCCCTTTTGGATCCCCTTGGTGCAGAAGGGAACGAGAATAAAGCCGCCCGCGATGCCAAGCGTCATAACGAACAGCACCGTCACGTAGTCGGACGCCCCCGCGATCACGTCGCCCAGGTGGTCAAGGGTGGCCTCCGCCGCCACCGTTTCGTAGCTGAGAGAGCCGATAATGGACAGGCGAAGCCAAGGAAGCGCAAGCCCCAGCTTTTTCGACAGGACCACCACGCCCACTAAAATGGAAACGGCGGGGGCAACGGTAAAGACGGCAGAGGACAGGATTGTCTTGCGAAGAACGGCGGTGTTCATTCCCAGCTCCTTGGCGCGGCGCAGGGCGCGCAACAGGAAAAACACGGATTGTATCACCACCAGCGCAATGATCGCGCCCGCGATCACGAACAGGATCGGGTGATTAACGTCAAATGTCATGTGATAACTCCTTTATCGTATAGATTGCATAAAATTGCCCTTCTATTATATACGAAAACCGAAAAAAAAGCAAGCCTTTTTGCCCCTCTCCTCCCGTTTGCGCCCGCTTTTTTCGCATAACCGCCGCCGTTTCTGCCAAAATTAGTGAAAAAAGGAGGTATCTATGTACAAAAGCGAGCTATTGAAAGAAGCGTTTGATGAGATGCGAGAGGCGGTAGCGCACCGTCGCGCCCTTCATACCATGGCGGAGGTCGGCTTTTCGCTCCCCGAAACAACAAGTTATGTAACGAACTATTTACAAAAGTCAGGACTTTCGCCACGCGTTTACGATAATTTTGGTGTAAGCGTGGATATAGGCTGTAAGGATGCCTCTGCCCCCACCGTCTTGCTTCGTGCCGACACAGACGCCCTTCCCTTGCGTGAGGAAAGCGGTCTTCCCTTTGCCGCGGAGAACGGCAACGCCCACGCCTGCGGCCACGATATGCACGCGGCCATGCTTCTTGCCGCCCTCCCCCTTATTCTTCGTCGCCGCCGGCGGCTTTCCCACCGTGTACGGCTCGTTTGGCAGGGCGCGGAGGAGATATTGGGCGGTGCGCGGCGCATGCTTGCGGATGGGGTGGGGGAGGGCGTTCGCGCCGCCTATATGCTCCACACCGTAACCGCTCTCCCCTATCCTACGGGCACGCTTCTCCTTCCTCCCACAGGGCGGGCGGCACCCGCCGCCTCCTTTTTCCGTCTCGCCATTCGGGCCTCGGGCGGTCACGTGGGATTTGGGACGAAAAAGGCGGATGCCCTCAGAGTGGCGGCCGTAACCGCCACGGTGCTTTCCTCTCTTTCCGCTCCCGCGCGCCTGTCTCTCGGCGCGCTCCGAGCAGGTCATGCCGCCAACGTTCTTCCGTCGGAGGCCACGATCGAGGGTACGGTGAGAAGCCTTGAGGAGCGTGCGATAGAGGAGACGCTTCGCAAAGTCGTGTCAACCGCCGACGGCGTGGCTACGGCGTACGGCGGAGCGGTGGAAATGACCGTCACGGCGTCCTGTCCCGCCCTCGTCATCGACAGCTCCTTGCGCGAGGGCGCAAGCTCTACCCTCAAAAGGGTGGTGGGCGAGACGGGCGTGCTCCTCACCGACAGCCCCTCAGGCGCGTCGGAGGATTTTGCTTTTTTCAGTGAGCGTTGTCCCGCCTTGACGCTGGCGCTTTCGGCGGGAAGCGAGGAGGAGGGATACCGTTTTCCCCTCCACCACCCTTGCGTTCGTTTTAATGAAGACGCCCTTCCCTACGGTGCCGCCGCTTACGCCGCGCTCGCTCTTTCGGACTTGTAACTTTTACCAACCGCTTCCCTGCATAAGAAAAGGCGGGTTTTGCCAATACTTTGCATGAAGACATCCGAAGGATGTGAAAAAGCAAAGGAAGCAAGGCATGTACCAGAACAAAGTGGAGATCTGCGGTGTCAACACCGCTACCCTTCCCGTCCTGAACGACGGCGAAAAGCGCGCACTGCTCTTGAAGGTGAAGGACGGCGACATGAAAGCGCGGGAGGAGCTGATATACGGAAACCTACGCTTGGTGCTCAGCATCGTGGGACGCTTCTCGGGCAGGCGCGAATGTATGGACGATCTCTTTCAGGTGGGCTGTATCGGGCTGATCAAATCCATTGACAATTTCAACACCGACCTTGACGTAAAGTTCTCCACCTATGCCGTTCCCATGATCATCGGGGAGATCAAGAGATACCTCCGCGACAACAACGCTATTCGCGTTTCCCGCTCTGTGAGAGACCTGGCTTACCGCGCCTTACAGGTCAGAGACGCGGTAACCAAGGAAAAGGGGGTGGAGCCTACGGTAGAAGAGATCGCCACCCTATTGGGAGAGGACAAAAAGGCGGTATCGCACGCCATGGAGGCTATCGTGGAGCCCGTCTCCCTCTACGACTCGGTGTACAGCGACGGCGAGGACTCGGTCTTCGTCATCGATCAGATCGAAAGCGGCGACACCGAGGAGGATTGGATCGAGGACATTTCCTTGAAGGAAGCCTTGAAGAAGCTGAACGAAAGAGAAAGAAGCATTCTCATCATGCGTTTTTACAAGGGAAAGACACAGATGGAGATCGCCGAGCAGATCGGCATCAGCCAAGCGCAGGTGTCGCGCCTCGAAAAAGGGGCGTTGGCAAAGGTGAAAAAGCTTTTGTAGTCTATCATTTCCAAAAAACGGGTTTCACCGCGCACCTGCGATAAAGCAGGTACGCAACGAAATTTGCTCATTCGGGCAAGTGAAATCGCTTCGCGGTGAAATATTTGCTTTGCAAATGTGAAATGTTCGCTTTGCGAACGTGGGCAAATTTCATTTCACATTGAACGAAGTGAGATATTTCACGTTTTGCGATAGCAAAACATTTCACTTATGTGCTACCGCCCGACAGTACGCTTAAAAAGTGTAACACACTATACCTTGTAGGGCAAGGCATGTAAAAAGGAGTACGAACAGATCGTCCGTACTCCTTTTTTCTTTTTCGGAGGTAAAATCTGCTTTATGGAAGGATCTCTACCACCCGTTTTTTCTTCGTCGCGCTGTTTTTCTCGCCTTTCTCACGTAATAATTCCGTTTTTCCACCGTCGGAAGCACAAAAAAATAAAAAAAATCGCTTTTTGCTATTGCTTTTTTTGGATTTATATGTTATAATACTGTTTGCTGATTTGTAAAAAGCTCGCATTTGCGATAGCATGTTATTCGATTAGGAGGTAAAAATCCATGGCAAAGTGCAGTGTGTGCGGCAAGGGCGTTGTGTTTGGTAACACCGTTTCTCACTCCCACCGCAAATGCAACAGATCCTGGAAGCCCAACATCCGCCGCGTAAAGGCAGTTGTTGGCGGCACGAGCAAGTCTATCTACGTTTGCTCCCGTTGCCTGCGTTCCGGGAAGGTTGAGCGCGCGTAAGCGTCAAAAAGAGCCGTATCACGACCGTGATCGGCTCTTTTGCTTTTCAGGCGGACTCCCGTCCGTCTTTTTCTTTTTCCTTGGCCTCCTCCGAAAACAGCAGGCCGTGAAGGAGCAGGGTCAAAACGGGGAAAAACAAAAGCCCCACCGTTCCAAACAAACGCGCCCCCGCATACAAGGCGAACAAGGTCACAAGAGGATGCACCCCCTGTCTTGCCCCCAAAAGGCGCGGCTCGGCAAACTGTCTGACCACTGTAATAAGCGCGAAAAGCAACAGCACCCCGATCCCCGCATAGGTCTCACCGAGGATCAGCTTGCCCACCCCCAAGGGCAGAAGGAATGCCCCCACGCCCACCACGGGAAGAAGATCGAAAAGGGCAAACACCGCCGAGAATAAAAAAGCATAGGGAATGTCAAGGAGAAGGAAGCCCACCAGCATCATCACAAAAGCAATGGCCATCAAAATACCGCTGGAGCGCAACAGACTGCCAAGGGCGAATAACAAATGCCTTTTTCCTTTTTGAAGCTTGGGCATAAGTGAAGGCGGCACAAGCCGCTTTAAAGCGGCATGAACTCTTTCTAAATCCAAGCAAAAATAGACCGAGGCGATAGCCCCCACGCCAACGGAAAACAAAAGGGCGGGCAAAAAGCTCACTAAAGAAGAAAGCGCGGCAGGCAGAAAGGACAAAAGTGCGTCGCTCACCCGATCAAGTGCTTTCCCCTCCTCAAGCAGCTTATCGAGAAAGGGAAAGCGAGCGAGAAAGGTCTCTACCGCTTCAGGCGTTTCCTTCCCCAAGCTGTCGATAAAGCTCCCCAGCTCTCTCACCAGCACTCTTCCCGAAAAAAACAAGAGCAAGCCCAAAGCGCCCGCGAGAAGAAGGGACAAAACGAGGCGGCACACCCCCTCGGGAAGCCTGTATTTTTTATGAAGGAATGCGGCAGGTCTGCCCGACACCACCGCCATCAGATACCCGAACAGAAAAGGCGCAAGCACCCCGAAGGCATAGCGAAAAAACAAATAAAAGAGGAGACCACCCCCAAAAAGCAATACGGTAAACGCCGCGTAGGTTTTTATCTTTTCCGCCATTTTCCCTCTCCCCGTTTTTTACTTATTATACAGAGAGAAAAATAGAAATATACCGAAAAAAGCCCCGCAGGGGGCTTTTTTCGGTATATTTACTTAATGTGGAAAACCTTCGTAATTTTTTTATCACTCCAGCTTATCAGCTCAGAAACCTCAATTTCCACGTCGGTCGCCGTGTCGTTCAGTTCATACGCCACCTCGACCGCCAGCGTTGCGCCCTTTTTGATTTCCTTAATTTGATCGTCACTGTTATATTGAGCCGAATCGGACAAAACATAGCTCTCCGTTAAACCAATTCCATCTTGATAAGCGCAAGCGTCAAGCGCCCAAGAAAAAGCGGTAGGCTCATCGCTGTTATTGGTAAAGGTATATTTCACAATAATAACAGGATTTCCCGCGTAATCCTCCGCAAGACGGCTGCTTTCAATGACCACGTTGTAGTCGCCAAGCGCAGAGGAAGCACCTCCGGCGGAAGCATCTCCATCTCCTTGATCGGATGTTCCCCCTCCATCGCACGCGCAGAAAAGGCACGCAACCGCAAGTAAAGCCAAAAACAAACTGATAATCTTTTTCATAATACTGACTCCTTTTTCTTTTTGGGACAATCCCTCATAAATTATAACACATATGTATTCATTTGTCAACATATGTGTTCAATATTTTTAAAAAAAGAGGTACAATAGATAAAGGAGGGAGAGACCATGTCGGAAATGTATTTAGATCCCGTTGTCGTCGGCGAAGCCATCGCTTCTTTCAGAAAAAACAAAAAAATGTCTCAAGAGGTCTTAAGCGGTCTTTCGGATATTGGACGCACCCATTTAAGTGCCATAGAGCGCGGAGAAAGGAAGCCCACCCTTGAAACCCTGTACCGCATCAGCTGCGCGTTAGACGTGAAGATGAGCGATATTGTAAAGGAAATTGAGAAAAATTTAAAATAAAAAGCGCACTGCTTCACTTGAAGTCAGCGCGCTTTTTTGGTTTACACCTCGGTGATGCTCTTGATCACCTGGGGCACTACGGGTCTGTCGGAATAGTCCGTCTGGCAGGACGCGATGGCGTCCACCACCTCAATGCCCTCCGTGACCTTGCCGAAGGCGGCGTAGGAGCCGTCCAAGTGAGGCGCATCGGCGTGCATGATGAAGAACTGCGAGGAGGCGGAGTTGGGCATTTGAGAGCGTGCCATGGAGATGACACCACGGGTGTGCTTGAGGGGGTTGCTCCAGCCGTTCATGGCAAACTCGCCCTTGATGCGTTCATCGGCACCACCCATACCGGTGCCCGTAGGGTCGCCGCCCTGGATCATAAAGCCGGCGATCACGCGGTGGAAGATGAGCCCGTCGTAAAAGCCCTCCTTCACCAGCTTACGGAAGTTCGCCACGGTGATGGGAGCGGCCTTCTCGTCCAGCTCCAATTTGATCTGCTTACCGTTTTCCATTTCAATAACGATCATATTTTTATGCTCCTTTTTATATTTTTCATGCAAGGTCATTGTAGCAAAAAACAAAGCCTTTGTCAAGGGGGCTGTGCTGTCGAATTTAAGAGATTTTTTTGAAAAACACCTTGACGGCATTCCCCTTTTTTGCTACAATAAAATAGAAGAAATATACAAAGGAGTAACGGCCCTTGAAGATCCTACATATGGCGGACTGCCATCTTGATTCCGCAATGGAGACCCATCTCCCCTCTTCCGTGGCGAAGGCAAGAAGACGCGAGCTTCTCTTTACCTTTTCCAAAACCGTCACGGCGGCGTCAAAGGAAGGTGTCCGCGTTTTTCTCATTGCGGGCGACCTGTTCGATACCGACCATCCCTCTCCCGCCACGGTGCGCTACGTCTTGGATGCCTGCAGTGCCCACGAGGAGATAGATTTTATCGTCATTGAGGGTAATCACGACCGTGGTGCCTTGGGCGGTTATCCATTGCCGAAAAATTTGCATTTGGTAAAGGCCAAGGAGGGTGCGTCCTTCCGTTACGGCGACGTGTGTGTTTTCGCCGCCGGGTACGGGGCGGGCATTTCTACCCTCTCCTCCTTTCTCATTCCCAAGGACACCAAAAACGTTATGATGCTCCACGGTCTGCTCAGTGCCGGCTCCACGGACAGAGAGGAGTCCCTTCCCTTGACCTTTCTCGGCAGCATGGAGATCGATTATCTGGCACTCGGTCACTACCACCGTCAATCCGTCAAACGGCTGAGCAAGCGTTGCGTGGCGAGCTATTCGGGTGTTCCCGAGGGGCGCGGCTTTGATGAGACCGGCACCTGCGGTATCATTCTGCTGGAAACCGACACCATGCGCGCGGACTTCGTTCCCGTGGCGACCCGAACCCTTCACGACATCATCCTGGACGTAAGCGAAAAGAGCTCTACCCATGAGATCGAGGAGGCGGTCAAGGAGATCACAGCCGCCATTCCCGAAAAGGACATGGTACACCTGGTACTGTCGGGTGCCGTGGAGGAGGGCGTGGAAAAGGACACCGAGCAGATCGCTTTATACTTAAAAAACAACTTTTTCTTCGCCAAGGTCAAGGACAAGACCCGTTTGAGGATCCACGCGGAGAACTATCTGCACGACTTGTCCTTAAAGGGCGAGTTTGTGCGCCGTGTCATGGACAGCAGTCTGTCCGAGGCGGACAAGGAACGGGTCTTACATTACGGCCTGCGCGCCTTGGCAGGCGAAGCACCCGAGCAGGTATAGGAGAGAGGACGACATGAAGATATTAAACTGTCAAGTCAGCAATTTCGGGTGTCTGTCCGGCCTTTCCCTTACCTTTACGGACGGCTTCAATTTACTGTACGCACCCAACGGAAGCGGAAAAAGCACCTTGGCCGTCTTTATCAAGGCCATGCTGTACGGTCTGCCCGTTACGGGAAAGCGTGACATCACCGAAAACGAAAGAAAACGCTACAAGCCTTGGAACGGCGGCCCGTACGGCGGCGCGCTGGAGCTGGAGGCGGCGGGCAAGCTCTACCGCATCGAGCGTTTTTTCGGCGCAAAGGAAAAGGACGACACCCTCACGGTCTACGATCTTGCCACGGGAAAAAGCACCGCGAGTCTGACAGACTCCCCGGGACTTTTCCTGTTCGGCGTGGACGCGGACGGCTTTGAGAGAAGCCTGTATCTTTCTCAACGCTTCCCCTTTATCGGTCCCGATAACAACACCATACGCTCCCGTCTCGGCAGTCTTCTTGATTCCTCGGAGGATCTGGGTGCCTTTGAGAAGGCCGACGCCCTTTTGGACGACGTGCGCCGTTACTACATGGTCAACGGCGGACGCGGTCGCATCCGCGATCTGACGGACATGGCCACCGAAAAGGAGGCAGAGCTGACGCGCTCGCGCGACGCGGCGGAGACCGCGGCCCGTCTCTGCGAGGAGGAAGCTCACCTCATAGCGGAAAAGGAAGCTCTGCAAAGAGAGGGGGACGCCCTACGCGAAAAAAGGCGCGTGGCGGAGCGCCGTCAGCTTTTGGAGGAGCAAAAGGCCACCTATACCCGCCTTTACGAGGCGATGGAATCCGAAAAACGCGCTTTGGTTCCCTTAGAGGAATTTTTTGCCACCCATCTCCCCACCGAAAAGGAGCTGAAGGCAACCGATTTTCTTTTGTCCGAAAAGGCGGGTGCCACCGCTCGCTTGGAATCCTGCCACCTGAGTGACGAGGAGGAGGGAGAGAGGGCCAAGGCAAAGACGCGCTTCGGCAATGCCGCCACGGCGGAATACCTTCGTCTGTTAAAGGAGGCCAACACGACTTGGCTGACCGCAAAGGAAAAAGCCAAGGTGCAATATCCCTTTGACATCACGGAATTCAACGGTTTAGACACCCGTTTTGCGGGAAATATTCCCTCCCAGGAAACGGTGGACAGCATTTCCGAGGCCGCCAGAGTCTTTGAGGATGCCAACGCCGAGCTTCACATGGCCGAAAGCGAAAAGAAAAAAGGCGTTCGTCCTTCTCTTCTGATCTCTGCGAGCTTGTCGGCCTTGCTCCTCATTCTTGCCATAGTGGGCTTTGCGCTCTCCTCTCTTCCACTGGGCTTCATCGCCGCAGGTCTTTGTCTTTTCTCTTCTGCCGCCTTCATTTGGTTTTTCCTCCACGCGCCCAAGGAAAAGGATGCCCTGGCAACGCTGGCCACGGAAAAACGCGACGAGCTTTCGGCCATGCTGCTTCCCTACGGATACACCGACAAGGACCCCTCCGCTTCCGCATCGTTGTTCTTTACCCACGTGGCACGCTACCGTACGCTGCTTCATGACAAGGCAACGATAGACGAGGCCTTTCTTGGTCTTGTCACCGACGAGGAGACCAAGCGTGATGCCCTCGCGCGGCTGATGAGCCAAGTCGATGAAACTGATCTGGAGACGGCTCCCGAGCGTGTTATCAACGAGATCACCGCTTTCCTGCATTTGGAAAAGCGAAAAGCGGAGCTGGCTGAAAAAGCGAAAGGCATCCGTGAGGAATTGGAGGGGCTCGACAACGACATCAACCGATTCCTCAGCGATTATCCCGTAGGCACGTTTGACCAAAGGGAGGCCCTTGACGTCGTTAAGCAAAAGCTGATCCTTTCCCGTGAGATCCTCACACGCTTCCGAAAGACCCGTGAAAAGCTGAATCTTTATTTGAACGAGACAGGCTTCCGTCCCGACGAGCCGCTTCCTCCCTACCATGGCGATACCGAAACACTGGCCGATCAAGAGGCAAGCGTTTCCAACCGACTGCTGTCCGTCACCTCGCGCATTTCTCAAGCGATCGGTGAGCGTGTCCGCGCCGAGGAGATCGCCTCCCTGATCCCTGTCAAGGAAGCGGAGCTTTCCGTCTTGGCGGAGGAAAAAAAGGAGGCAGAGCATACCCTCTCCCTGATCCAAACCACCAAAAGGATCCTTTCCGAGGCAAAGGAGGCCTTGGCAACCCGATACCTCAGAGATATGGAGGTCTGCTTCGACAGCTATCGTGAACGGCTGGGAGAGGCGGAGGAGGGGACGGGAGAAAGGTCCAAGGTGTTCTTTGATACCGACCTGGCGCTTTCCACCGAGAAGGGGGGAGAGAGACGTCCTGTGGCGGTCTTGTCAAAGGGGGAGCAGGACTTGATGTCCTTCTGCGCTCGCCTTTCCTTGGTGGATGCCATCTTCACCAAGGAGACCCCCATTCTGCTCCTCGACGATCCCTTCGTCAACCTGGACGACGAGAATTACGCGCGCGCAACCCGTCTTCTTGACAACTTATCTTTACATTTTCAAATCATTTACACCGTTTGTACCGCCTCCCGCCTTCCCGAAGGCAAGGAGGTACAGACCCTGGCTTAACCTAAAAATCCAAAGAGTGAAAAAGCGAAGAATGAAAATTCTTCGCTTTTTTATTTGTCAAGCACGCCGTAATTGCCGCGACGTCTCAACGACCGTCTTGCAGAACACCGCAAAAAAGACCCACCCGACGCACAGCGTCGGGTGGGAGTCTCTGCCGCGGCAGTTAGCTGCAGTAGAGGTGAATAGTAAGGGATTTTTCGTCGAAGAAGCCCGTCCACTTTCCACTGAGGAACTTGAGGGCCTTCTTGTCCTTGCTTCCAAGGAGTGCCTTGGCCTTCTCGGTGACCGAGAAGATGCCGCCCTCTGTCCACAGGTACTTTTGCACCATATGGAACACGTTCTTATCCGCGCAACGGAGCGGGATACAGGGCGTAGAGCCCTCAAAGGGCTTTTCCTTGGCAGTCTTGGCGAAGAGCTCAGCCAGCTTTTCCTCGTTGTAGGTGGTCAGGTATCCGCCGTGAACACGGCAATACTCGTGCTTGGTGGCACGGAACTCCTCCAGCTCGCGGAAGATCTCGCCGTCCGGCATACGGACGTTTGCGTCGTTGCTACCCAGGTTTTCCTTGGCAGGCACGCAGCAATAGCCGTAGCTGATGTTGTTCTTGTACTTGCCGCCGCTCTTGGTGTTGGAGGAATCTCCCCAAGTCGCATCAAGGAAGTAGCAATACTTACCGAACTTAATGACATTCCAAGAGTGAGTCTTGCTGACGACCTGACCGCAACAGATACCGACCGATTGCAGGAGGTACTGCATGGCTACGGCGTAACCAACGCAAACCACCTTCTTCTCTACCAGAGCGGAGTGGAGGGAGCGCAGCGTATCCTCGTTGCGCACGTCTCTGCCCGCGCCACTGTCGAGACCCACACCGTCGTAATCCAGGTTGAGGATCAGGCGGCGGTAGATGGTCAGCATCGCGTCATAGGGCTTGGTCTTCTTGGTGATGCCCTTGGTGAAGAACTTCACGCTGCGGCGAAGCTCGTTTCTGTTCTTTTGGATCATGGCCACGTTCACGCTGCCGTCGGGATTGGTGCAACGGAACACGATGGACATCTGGGTGCGAGTATAGCGGAAGGTCTCCATCCAGAAGAACTCGGGATAGTCGTACATGACGTAATAGAAGATGCTTCTCGCGTCCTCAAGACTCAGCCCTTCCATGGAGAACATCTCGCCGTTGTAGTCAGCCACGTGACGAGCGATCTCGTTGTAGAGGCGGATACGGGGATTCACGTCCTCCTCGGGCTCGTGGGGGATCAGCTCGGCACCCGTCTTTTGCTTGGCAAGGAAGCCCTTGCGCTCCTTCTTGGCCGTGGCCTCGTCCTTGTCCGCCTTAGCGGTGCTTCCGTCGCCCTCGGCGGTATCCTCCTCGGCTCCCTCGCCCTCACCCTCGGCGGTGACGGTCTCGCCGTCATCATCCTCGTGGGTAGCACCGGTGTCGTCCTCGTCGTCGGGACGGCGACGCAGGTATCTCTTCCAGAAGCGAGGCACGCGATCGGGGTCAAAGAGAGAATCAAGTCCGCCGCTCTCACCCGACGTCTCATCCTCGGGTGTAGGCTCAATATCGTCGTCGCTCACGTCGTCCACGATGGCGGTCTCGCGCAAGAAGTCAAGGGATGTACGCGACGCATCCTCCGCAAGGAAGGCCTCAAGCTCCGCCAGCGTATCCACCGCGTATCCGTCCAAATGCTCGCGGATCCAAGCGGCACTCTCCTCCGCGCCCACGGACGTGAGATAGCAAAGCTCCTCGTAATCCTGGACCGTCTCCGCTTGCGGCGTGATCAGGTCGTTGTCCTTCTGCCAGATGGCAAGATAGCCACGGAGAACGTACGCAAAGACACTGTTTTCGGGCACGTCGCACTCCACGGTGATCTTACGGGCATCCACGTCGGTACGGTAATAGTGATTGTGCTTGTCGGGAATCTCTTCCACGTCTCTGGCATCGTCCAGCTCTACCTTTACGCCCTCGGGCAGAGGCGCGTTCGGGAAGCGTGCCTCCCAATAGGCCTTGACCTTCTCAAGCACCTCGGCCAGCTGCTCGTCATCGCCCACGCTCGTGGTCTCACAGTCGAAGCAGATGAAGCGAGAGCCGTTATCAAAGGCAGAATAGCGGCCGGTTTCAAGAGGAGAGTGGCAGAAGGAGCAACGCTCCTCCTTTTTCGCCTTTTCCGCCTCCTCGAGGCCGGTATCAATGGCACGAACGCAGTTGGTGAGAAGAGCGATACAGCCGTCGAGGTCGTAGACCTCGGGCAGCTTATCCGAGCCAAAATAGATGTAATGGCTTCTGCCGTGAGAGCAGTTCGCGTTTTCCTTCAGCCACTTGAGGTAATCCACGATATAGGAGAAGATCTCCTCCATGATACGCGCGGCACCGTCATAAAGCCTGTCGAGAACACCGATGTCCTCCACGGCGTCGTTGATAATAAGCAGCTCGATGCAATCGTCCGCAGCAGTGGGAATACCGCCGTCCCCCTTCACGAGATAGGGGTAAAGGGTCTCTACCTGCTTGTCAAAATTGCCATCCACGCCCGTAGCGTCGGTGGGTGTTTTCAACACGGGGCAAACCGCGATGCAACGGAAGGCATCGGGGAACATGGTGCGAACGAATTCGCTGAGAACGGCGGCAAGCAGCTTGCGCATGCCGTCGGTGCAAGCCGTCTCGCGGGCATACAGACGGACGGAAAGCAAGCGGCCGCTCTTGATCTTACGCGCCTGCTTCTTGACGATATCCTCGTCTACGGCGGGATTACCTACCACGCCCCCAACGAAGTCAAGGGTCTGGCTGTTTGCCATCAGGTTGTAGAAGCCGTAGGTCTCACCGTAAATTTCGGCGGTACGGTGATCCACGCAGATCTTCTCCAAGGCACCCGTAGTAAAGTGGTAGACACCGGGAACGCTGCTCGGCAAGGTAGCAATGTCCCTCACCTGATAGCGACGCAGAAGCGCCGTATCCATGCAGCTGTTGTAGGTGATGTTTTCCTGACGCAGATAGATGGCGTTGCCACCGTCTACAATGCTCTCGATCTCATACTCACAGTTGTCAAAAATAAGGCTTTGACCGGGCAGATATTGCTGATATACACGCTCGGGGAAGGTGTCGAGGTGTCCCAACAGATTGCCGTTCAAGTACAGTGCCACGCGTCTGTTGTTGGCGAGAAGCTTTTCAAACACCTCCTCGATGCGGAGGAAGGAAATGTGATTCTCTACCTTCAGCTCGTAGCCGTCCTTACGCTCGGGCTGAATGACGCTGTAGTAATTGTACACGATACGGCTCGCCATGGTGAAGCGAAGCTCCTCGCCGTCGCTCTTCTTCTTGACCACGTCCTGCTTCAGCATCTCGGGAGCGTTCATCAGCTCACTGAGAAGGAAGGCAACGCGAGCGGTCAGGTCGTAAGCGGGCGCGAACCCTTTGTCCTTCATGGCGGCGTCGATGCGCTCCGAGAAGCGGGTAATGGGAATACCCGAGGAGCTTGCCGTGGCCTCGCAGAGGAGACGCAGAAGCAGAAGCTTTTTGGTGTCCGCATGCTCGGTGGCTCTGGGCTTGATCAGATCGGAGCGGTTTGCGTACATTTCCACACGGTCACCGAAATACTCACGGAGCAGATAGGGTCTGCTGAGAATATGCACGATAGAGGCCTCTCTGCCGTGGAAGCGGGTGTAGGCATAGATGGCCGCCGCCAGGTTGCTGCAATCGTCGGTACAGATCATGTAGTTGACGCGAGGCACCTTTTTGTGGAACTCGTTGATCTCCACGTCGTGAGCCACGAAGTTCTGCTTTTCGGCGGGCTTAAGAGGAACGGTAGTCAAAATGCGGATACCGTCCACGTCCGCGTCGTAAGCCGCGTCGGCAATGAGGCACTCAATGGTGGTCTCACTCTGGCCGTGCTTATTATAGAGAGCACCGCGCTCTCTGTTCCAAAGCATGTAGGCGACGTTTTCGTTTTCCTCGGCACTGTTGCAGTCCACGATCTCCTCGTCAATGCAGAAGAACTTGCGCAAGCTTGCGGAGAAGCCCTGTAAAACGTCACGGGAGAGGAACATGAAGCGGATGCTGCCCTCCGTTGCCGTCATGAGACGGGAAGCCATGATGGTGCAAAGATAGCTGTTCAGATTGAGAATACGGTCCGCGTCCACGAATACGGCGTTGCAGGCCTCCTCAAAGAAGGCGGGGTAGTTCTCCACCAGGTTGTCGGTCTGGAAATCCTCGGGCACACCGATCAGCACGTCTGCCTCGTTGACGTGGTGAGAGTCGGCACTGTATACGCGCCAGGTCTCGTGACGGGTCACACCCGTGATGTCGGTGAGACGGTTACCGATGTACTGTTGCAGCTTGACCACCTGACTGCGGTCGGAGACGATAAAGATCATTCTCTCACCGGCCAGGAGTCGAACGTAGGTATAGGTGATGATATACTCGCCCAGCTGAGAATAGAAGGAGGAGCCGAAATACACGTGTCTTCCGTTGAACACGGCGTCAAGACCGCTCATGTAGCTTTGGATGACTCTTCCATAGTTATTCTTCATGTAGGTGCTGATGTACGAAAGCGCGTCCTTATAGATGTCGTTGGTGGCGTTGTACTCGGTCAGCTCCTTCACGTCAACGGCGGGGAAATAGCGAATGTTGTGATTCTTGGCGTAGCGGCGAAGAATGGTGCTGCGCAGCTTCTCCAAGGCGATCTTCTTCTTCTTTTTCTCTTCCTTCGCTTCTCTTTCGATCTTACTCTTGATCTCCTCCGGCTCCTTGCAGGCAGAGCGGAAGGTGTTGCAAAGCTCTTGCAGGATCAAAATGGAGATAAAGGGATAAATGTAGATCTTGGTGGTCACGAAGTCAAAGGCCCTGTAGAGGAAGTCGGGCATAGAGAAGAACACGCCCAAAAGAAGGCCAAAGAACAGAAGGCCGTAAAGGACCTCTACAATGTAGAGGAAGAACTGGATGGCATTGACCGCCGTAAAGACGTAGCGGCGCGCATATACGAAGTCGGGCTTTTCAAAGAACAGACCCCAAACCGCCTGATAAATACGGTACAGAATGGGATGCTCCTTTTGGAACTTCTCGTTCTTGGCGGTGGTCACGCGCTCGGGCAGAGGCTCGTCCGGATTTTGGGTGGTATCGGGATTTTCCTCCTCATCCTCCTCCTTCTTTTTCTTGGAGCGCAGGATGCGGCCGATGCGGCCAAGCTTTCTTTCCTTCTTGGTCTTACCCTCTTCGCTTTCGGTGACGGTCTCCTCCGCCTTTTTCTTCTTTTTCTTTTTTCTTGCCTTTCTCTTGCTAAAGCCAAAGATGGGATTCATCACGCCGCGCAGAATGCCCTTGAGGAACACCAGCGCGTAAAGGGTGATCAGGTTGAGAATGATCACGCAGAACACCGTGGTGGTAAAGGCGGCACCGGCGGAGACCTTGTTCAACAATCTTTCAATAAAGGGCACGGAGGTTATCGTGTCCGCAATATTGAAAATAAAGTTGTAAAGGATGGCCAAAAGCACGAACTCAAGGATCGCAAGGAGGAAAAAGCAGATGTTCAGTCTGTTATGGGGCGGGTCGTACCTGAGAGCGCGGAAGGTGGAAAAGCGACGCATTTTGAGGGGGAAGGGCAAAAGGGGGAAGAACAGAACGAGAGTGGCGACGACCACTATCAGTACCTTGATAAAATCCATCTGTTAAAACCCTCCTTCCGCAAAAATTTCCTCGATGGCGTCGAGCGTAAATACCTTGTAGATCCTGTTGGCGCGGAAGGATTCGTTGATCTTAAATTCATCCTCGTCCAGCACCACGTCGGTGTCAGCCTTGTGGGCGACCTGCATACTGTTGAGCATACCGAGAAGCACGTCACGCAGCTTCTCCAGCATCTCACGATGCTCTTCGATATGACGGTTGATCTCCTTATTCGCGTCGTGCAAGACCTGCAGGGTGTAGATCTCAAAGCGGATCTTCTCCACGGCGGGCAGATAATCCACGTAGCGTCTCTTCAGCTCCAGCATAGCCTTTCGCTGCTTTAAGAGACACTTTTCATACAGCTCGGTCATACGGAGCTTGGCCAACGTTCTGGCACGCAACAGTGGGATAATATGTATAATGGCGGACAAAATGTAGAGCCCGCCGAAGACCGCCAAGGCAATGGGCACGAGGACCATGGCGCCAAGGACGGAAAACTGCGTCTGTTGCAGGATAACGTAAGGCACGATCATAGCGATCAGCACCAAGATCAGGCATCCGATGTGGGTGCGGAAGCTCTTCGTCAGTGCCGCCTCCGCTCTTTGATACCGATCGTATACCTCGCTGGCCTCCTCAAACTCCTTGGTATAATCCGCGCCCTTGTAATCCGCGTCGATGGCGGCGCGGAGAATGGTACGCATGGTCTTCTTTTTCTTTTCAACGGCGTTTTCAAACTCGAGTCCTGAGGGATACTTGCTCTGCTGAGGCGCGTCACGCAAAAGCTCGCGGGTCTCGTCCTCACCCGAAAGATTGCGCAAGCTGTCACGGCCCTCCTTATACTGTCTCATATAGCCCGACAGCTCTTCCTTCTCCTCCTCGCTCTTTTCGCCGGGAAGAATGGAGGCAAACTGCTTGATGGCCGCGTACTGGTTGACGATGCCGAGAGACTTGGCCTTGTTGCCCGCCTCCTCGCGCTCCTCCTCCTTCAGGTCGTTGCACAAGATGCTCTCCGTCACCGTCTCCTTGGTCTCAAGGCGGTAAAAGCCGTTGGCCTTGCCGCTCTGTCTGACCAGCTCAAGGGCACTGTGCACCTTGCCGTAGGCCTTGCGGATGATGTCAAAGAAGACGTTTTTGTTCATCTTTGGGATGTCCACCACGTCGTCCCGCGTGTCTCCGTCGCCCAGCTTCAGCTCCTGCTCGTAGGCACGGATCAGGGCGAGGGACAGGTTCAGATTGTCAAATGCCGCGCGGCTCTCCATCTTGGCAGAGGCAGACTCCGCCACGTAGGTACGGGAGCGTGCGCCAAAGGCGCGATAAGCAATATTATAATTATCGGTGTAGCTATCGAAGAAGCAATCGATGTCTACCTCTTCGCCCGCCTCTTTATTGCGACAGAAATCCTCCGCGCGGAAAAGAAGCATTCCGTTGTCGTACTTCACGCGGAACACGTTCCTCTTCTTGATCACGGTGTCGCCGCGCTTTTCCTCAACAACGTCGGTGTCGTCTTTGCCGAGGCCAACGATCTCCGCCAGCTGTGCCTTCTCCGCCGCATTTTCACGAATGGTGTTTCTTTCGCAGTATTGAATATAGAACACCTCAAGTCCGTCAAAGCCGAGACGGGCGCGGTTCAGCTTGGCATAAAGATGGTTATATAAGTAGATCTCTATCAGCTTTCTATAGATCGCCAGATATTCACTGACGGGATTTTCTTCGGGAAAAAGTGTTTTTTCAAACGCCAAAAAGTCAACGAGCACTACCACACGGTATTCGCTCGCCGTCATCGGCTCCTGCTTGCGCAGGATCTCCTCCGCGCAGTTTTCAATGGCACTCAGCCCACTGCGCATCCATACGATTTTGTTGTAACCGACCAGCTCAAACAAGACCTCGCTTTTGAGGACCTTGTTCTCTGATGTGTTGATCACGTAAGTTAGCATATTTTATACCTTTCTTCGTGCGCCTGTTTTTTTCAAATCCACAGGAATACTTTACCACCCTCCCCCGAAGGGGAGGGCGTAAAGCATGGGACGGCATCTGCCGTCAGGGAAAGGATCAGTTCTCCTCGGCGGGAGCTACGGTAGCCTCGGCCACGACGGGCTCGGCGGCGGGAGCGGCGGCAGCCTTGTTCTCGCTGAAGCTGATACCGTGGAACTCCATGACCTTTCTGATCTTGTCGCGTCTCTCACGCAGGAAGTCGTTGAGATTGAAGCCAACCTTCTCCCACTTGCTTCTCGCGGCCTTGGCGGGATCCTTCTGATACTCGATCTCCATGAAGGCACCGGCACGGTTTGCAAAGTGCAGAAGCTCCTTCACGTTGTCGATATTGATGGCGGCAATGGCCTCGTCAAGATTGGTGGCCTTCTTCATGGCCTCGGCCTTGTTGAAGTCCTCGTCAACGCAGAGCTCGGCAATGAAGTAATCCAGCTCCCACTGATAGACCTCACGGAACAAGTCGTCCTCACTGCTGACCACGCGCTCGCACAGATCCCAAAGCAGGTCACTGGCAACGAGAAGGATCTTCTCGGCATCGTTGCAGTCAAAGCCGGTACGGCTCTCCTCCTCCACCTTAATGCGCTTCGCGAACTCGATCACGCTCAGGCTCAGGCTATCCTTTACGATGCTCTGTGCCTTTCCGTCACTGTTCTCCGCGATCACGCTGAAGATGTTGGTACGCAACTGCTTCAGGTATTCAGTCTGGGTCAGAGCGGTCTTAGACGCGCCCACGTCGGAGGCGAAGCCGGTTCTGGGCAGCTTCTCAAGCTGCTCCTCAATGGCCAGATCAAAGGCACGGCTCCACTTTTGGATCTTGTCCTCCTGAGGACGGAGCCACTCGATCAGAGCGAGAAGGTTATTCTCGTCCGCAAACCTGCCGTTGCCCGCGATCTTCTCGCCCGCGACACGGAAGGCCTTGTCTCCATAGGGAGCGCTGAAGGTGATCTCGCCGTTCATGATGGCGTAAAGCAGGGCCTTGACCATCTGCTTATCAGCCGCTTTTTCGAGGGCGGGGTTGATAAAGGGCAGGTAGCCGCGCTTATGCCAGTTGAAGCCCAGGTGAGGAAGCATACTGTCGTTGCTCTGCTCCTCGCCAATGCGAACGGCCTCGAGATAACGGCTGTAATAGCCGGCCTCGCCGCTCATCTCGTTGACCTTGACGATCTCGACGGGGTCTACGCTCATCAGAGCACGGCATACGAAGATGGTGTTCTTCGGCACGGCGTCCTCGGTACGAACAAGGGCCTCCTTGCACCAGCCATGGATCAAGGTGCCTGCGGTGTCGCCGTTGGGGGTTACGTCAAAGGCGTCGGCGTTCTTCTGGAGATACTCCTCCACGCTTCCGGGAACGAGAACGACGGCCTGATTCTTGTGGTCACCCGTGGTGACCTGCAAAGCGGGCTTCGCCAGCTCGTAAGCGGTGGAGAAGATCTGACGGCCTGCTGCGGCAGCGTTGGAATTCTCCTCGGCGATCACCTGCAGCACGTTCTTTCTGCGCATGGCAACGCAGTAGTCGGAGTTGCCGAGCTGTGCCAGGTTAGCCTTATACATGGCCTTAAATACGCCGCTGGCGTCCACGCGCTCCTCATCGTTGCCCGCAGTGCCCTTCTTGGCGCAGGACATGCCGTAAGCGGTGGCGAAAACGCTCTCGCCCGCCACGTGGTTGCCCTCGCGCTCGTCTACCATGCTCTCTTCCTTCATCTGCTCGTAGTACTTACGGCGAGCCGCGATGGAAGCACCCACGTATACGCAAGAGGTGGAGGCGGCACCGGATTTCTCCTTCTCCGCTCTTTCCACGACAGCCTTCA
>JAZRGD010000054.1:0-14163 GCA_045644045.1 Eubacteriales bacterium | reverse complement strand
CTCGCATGTCCATTATAACACACATCTTGAATTCTGTCGAGTATCTCCTGTTTTCTCTTCCTGTTTTACCCATAAAAAATATGCACCTCCAAAAGTGTCTAACTTTTGGGGTGCATATCATATGCGGGTGGATATTTATTCTTTGCCTGTTCGAGGACGCCGGGTCTGCTCAAAAGGAAGTCCAACGGGGCGAGACCGAGGTTGTGTAATTTCAACGAGGACAAGGAGCGAGAACAGAGAAAATTCTGCGTCTTCCTTTTCTATGACAGCGATTGCTTGCGGTTTGATGGAAAATCGGCTTTTTTCTTTCTATGCGCCACGAAGGATCACTCGCTTACCTGTTTTGGTGTTGACGGCGAGAACGGGAAAATAGGTCGTGTGGGGGTCGTCCAGAGCGGCGGCGGTGAAGGCGGCGCGGATGCGCTCAAGGGGTGGCGCATCGACAGTGGACAGCAGCGCCGCTGTGGCGGCGCGCTCGCGCCGTCCCTCGGCTAAAAAATCGGCGATCTCATTCACCGCCAGATCGGCATCGATGCAAAAGGCGACACCGTCCTTGGCTACGGTGACGGAGCAAAGGAGCGAGTCCTCGTCCTCATCGCGCATCTGCCCATGGGCGGCGGCAAGCTCCTTGAGGGCGGGAAGGAACTCGTTGATCATTTTTTGGGAGGTGAGCTTTCCCGTAAGTCCCAGGGGATGGCAACGGAGCAGATCGGTCAAAAGAGCGGGGGGATAGGTGCAGGTAAGGTAGCAGCCCTCTCCTTCCGGCGCGAGGAAAATGGAAAGATTGTCTTCAAGCAACGCCTCCTCCTCGTCCAGTCCCACGTCAAGATCCAGGGGCGCGGCGAGATAGACGGCATCGCCGTCTTTTACGGTAACAGTCAGCATGGGTCTCCTCCTTTAAGAAATATTTAAGCACGTATCGTTGGCGGTGTTCATCAGAACGAAGGGCGCGCTGACGGCGGTGGAGCAATGGGCGCTGAGGTGGAGCATACGGAGCATCTCCTCCTCGGTGGGTCTTTCCTTGTCGATCCGCGCCATGGCCAGCCGCAAATAGGGCGCGCCCGCGCCGATGGCGGCGCGATCCGCCACCGTTCGCACGTGGAGACCGTCGTCGATGAAGAAGAGTCGGTCGCCGTGGGCGATGAGAAGCTGGAAGCTTGCTGAGACCGGCTCGTTATCCTCCTTCTCAAAAAAGTTCTGTTCCTTACAGAGGGCAAAGAGCTTTGGAACGAGATGGGTCACCAGATGCTTTTTGGTCAGTACCCCGTCCTCGGGCAGAGTAAACCATTCGGGATGGGACAAAACGTGCTGATGCTGGGGAAGGCTTCCCACCCTTCCGATCAGAATGCCGTTTTCCAGACGGCAGAGCTTAACGCCCACGCCGGGGGGCAGCATTCTTTTGAAGGTGCCACCGCAGCTGCACTGTGTGTCGGCACCCATCCAGACTGCGCCCCTTCCGTCCTTATACGCAATGACAACGCTCATTTTTTTCTCCTTTCGGTTTTTTGTTTTCGATACTATTTTACCGCGAGCAGAGTCCCATAAAAAGGACAGTTCCCGTTTTTTGCAGACGGCGCGCGAAAAACATTTTCACGGTGCTTCTTCTTCCTAAAAAAAGAGGCGCTCCGAAAACGGAGCGCCTCGCGCTTGCCCATGGCTTGCGATAAATATGGTTGAATAAAAGGATCTTTTGCCGCAAAAGAGGCAAGACTCTGCGATCAATTGGCGGAGACGGAGACGTGCTCGTAGTCTCCCTTGCCCTCGGCGGCATCGAGGAGGGTGCGGAAGGCACCCGTTTCCTTGGCCGACATGGTGTCCTCTGTTTTCGGCATTGCCATTATCGCCCTGCCCTCCGGTGTGATCACCGCGGGCTATTTGTCCGAGGTCAACAGGGAGGCGGCCGAGGAGGCCAAGAGGGAAGCCCAAGCGACGGCTGAAGCAAAGACCCAAGAGAGCAAGACCGACGCCGAATAACGCCCTAAAAAGCAAAGAGCAAGTACAGAAATTTTCTGCCTTGCTCTTTTTGTTTGTTTGACAACCGATGGTTGCGTTTTAGTAGAAGGTGCGTTTGCCGCTTTCCTTTTGGATGCGGGCGGCCGGGGCGGCCAAGGCATCGGTCGAGGGGGAGGCAAAGACGGCTTGGGGGGCTTGGCCGACGGTGGCGGCCTTGCCGATGCCCGTCTGATGGTAGGGCATGAGCTGAACGGCGTCGATGCTTTCGTACTTCTTCGCCAAGGCGATGATCTTTTGGGTGAAGGCCTCGTCCACGTTGGCGCCCTCCACCATGGGACAGCGCAGGGTGACGGCGGCGCCGCCCTTGCAGATGGCGTCAAGGCTTGCGAGGATCCTTTCATCCTTTACCCCGGTGAGGGCCTTGTGCTTCTCGCTCGCCGCCTTGCAATCAAAGAGGAAGCGATCCACAAAGGGCAGAAGGGCGAGGACGTCCTCGGTCTTACCGTGGCCGCAGGTCTCCATGACCACGGAAATACCCTCTTCTTTTGCGGCCTTGGCCAGTGCCAGCGAGAAGGCCGCTTGTGCCAATGGCTCGCCGCCTGTGAGGGTCATGCCTCCCTTTTTGCCGTAAAAGGGGAGGTCACGGCGCACCGTGGCGAGCACCTCCTCCACCGTCATGGTCTTGCCCACCTGCGTGAGTGCGCCTGTGGGACAGGCGGTGGCGCAAGCGCCGCAAAGATGGCATAGCGTGCGGTCAAGCGTGGCTTTTCCGTTCTCCACGGCCACCGCCCCCGTGGGGCAGACAGCGGCGCAAGCGCCGCACCCGATACAGCTTGCCTCGTAGAAGGCTAACTGGGGCTGAGGGGAGAGACCTTCGGCGTTATGACACCAAAGACAACGCAGGGGGCATCCCTTCAAAAACACACAGGTGCGAATGCCGCCGCCGTCGTCGGTGGAAAACCGTTGTATACTGAATACCGTACCCTTGGATTCCATTTAATGCAAGCTCCTTCCGCCGTCGCTGAGAAGGACGGCGCCGATGATGTTTTGGCTTCCCGCCAAAAAATAGATGGCCTCCGCCATTTCCACGGGCATGGCCCGCTCTCCGCGAGGCGAGGGGATGGGGTGAGGCTCCCCCTCCTTTTGCCGCAAAATTTCCGTGGCGGTCTCGCCGGGGGCGACGCCGTTAAGGATGATGCCATCCTTGGCCAAGCGCCTGGCCACGCCCTTGGTGAGACCCAAGGCGCCCCATTTGCTGGTGGTGTAGGCGTTGTAGGCGGGGCGGAAGCTCATTTCCGAGCAGACGTTGACGATGTGGCCGCGGATGCCGTGGTCGATCATGTACCGCGCCTCCGCCTGAAGGGCGAAGAAGAGACCCTTCAGGTTGATGTTCATGGTCACATCCCAGGCTTCCTCGGTCTTGGTCAAAAAGTCACTTCCGCTGATATCTTCATCGCTGACGATGCCCGCGTTGTTGACGATGACGTGGATGTCACCGTAGCGCTCGTGAAGAGCGTTCAGCACGGTGGGGGCGGCGTGAATATCCGACACGTCCCATACCGCATAGTCGGCGCGGTCGCCCAGCTTAGCCACCGCCGCTTTGAGCCGCTCCTCGCTTCGTCCCGTGAGGATGACACGGTCGCCTCTCTCCCAAAAATATTTGGCGGTGGCGAAGCCGATGCCCTTGTTTGCGCCCGTGACTAAAACCGTTCTCATATCAATCACCATGCCTTTGCGGTGCAAAGGCTTCCTTAAAATGCAGATTTTGTGGCGGTTTTGCGTATGCAAAATGGCGGTCGCGCTTTGAACGCCAAGGCACAAAAGCGCGGCGTGAAAAGAATTTTCACGTTAATACTCCATTCTGTCGATGATCTCTTGCTGAAGGACAGGTGAGATGCGGGTGAAGTAGTCGCTGTAGCCGCCGATGCGGACGATGAGATCCTTGTGGGCTTCGGGATTCCGTTGGGCATCCAAGAGAGTGGCTTTGTCTACTACGTTGACCTGCAGCTCGATGCCGCCACGCTCCATGAACACGCGGACGAGGGAGATAAATTCCTCTCTCTTTCTCTCGTTCATGTTTTCCTTACCGAACTTGATGTTGACCACCATGCCGCCAAGGAGGGCGCTTTGGTCCCAAGAGGTCATGGACAGGATCATGGCGGTGGGGCCGTTAACGTCGCGACCCTGTACAGGGCCACAGCCGTCGGAATAAGAGGTGCCCGCATGGCGACCGTCAAAGGTTGCGCCCGCTTCCGCGCCAAGTCTCGCGTGGTTGCTGTAGCTGAAGGTGCCGGGCATCATGTGATCCCACAGCATCATGTTTTCGCCGAAGATGCCCTTTACGGCATCCGCGAAGCGGATGGCCAAGGCGTCGGCCACGGGATCGTCATTGCCGTAGTGAGGCGCCTTGTTGATGATATACTGACGGAGAGGCTCATTGCCTTCGAAATCGTTCCTTACAATGTTGGCGAACTCCTCGAAGGACATCTTTTTCTCCTCGTACACGAGCTTACGGATGGCGAGGAGGGAGTCCACCACCGTGGAGAAGCCCACGAAGATGGGTTGCTCGAACATATACTTTTCGCCGCCCTCGTAGATGCTCTTGCCTCTGCCCACGCAATCGTCGATCAGGGCGCAGATGCGCATGGCCTCGTTGCCGAAGCGCTGTCCTTCCAGCATACGGATGGCGTAGCTCTTGGCTTGGTTCTGGGTGGTTTGGGAAAGGTGCTTGGCGTATTTGTCAAACAGCTCGTCAAAGTCGGAAAATCCTCCTGCCTCGGTGACCTTCAAAAATTCCTTGGGCAGGTCGATGATGATGGGGGTGGAGTGGGCCTTGGACTTGCCCGCAATGGAGATCTCGGCGCAGGTGGCGTGGATGTATTCCACCGCGTCGGCAGGCTCTACGCCGTAGTTTTTAACCAGCGAGGCCGTGATGGCGTCGTCATTGTAAAAGGCGGGGTGAGAGGTGCCGTGGGACAAGATCTCGGCGGCGTAGGAAAGGATCTCGTCGCTTGTGTCCGAGGTGACGGCCAGAGCGCCGTTGGGGTCGGGCAGCTTCAGGTGATCGAGGGCCGTCAAGAACATATAGGTGAGGTCGTTTTCGATGGTCTTGCCGTCCTTGTCGCGGCCGCCCACGATAAAGCCGCAGGCGGAGCGAGAGAATACGCGGTCGGACACGTAGAGGCAGAGGTTATCCACCAGCTCTTGGGCAAGCTCACGGGTCAAGGTGCCGTTTTCAATATCCTTCTTGTAGAAGGGGTAGAGATAGCGGTCGGGTCTGCCCAAGGGATAGAGCCCGAAGAGGGTGGAAAGGAAGAACTGTACGCTTTGCACCGCCTCATAGAAGGTCTCGGCAGGGTGGTCGGGTACCTTTTTTAACATGTTGCCGAGGCGGACCAGCTCGCTTCGTCTGGGCTCGGGCTTTTCCTCGGCCAAGCGGAGCGCTTCCTCCGCATAGCGGCGCGCTAAGTCGGATACCGCGTCCAGCTCAATGAGACAGCACTGGTAAAACTCCCAGCTCTTGACGGCCTCGAGAGCTGGGTAGGCGTTGGGGGCAAAATAGGGGAGGGCATCCATTTTTTCGCGGATCTCCTCCCGCAGGCCGTTCACGCCCAAGCGCAGAAGCTTTTCAAAATTCAGGCAGATGTGATCCTTGCGGGGGGAACGCATGGCAAGGGTGTGGACGGACATGGAAAAGCTTTCGCAAAGGGCGTCGTATTCCGCCTGCTCCTCCTCGGTAAAGTCGGGGAGATAGAGGTGGCCCAGCAGCAGCTCGTCGTCGTAAATGGTGGGCTTCGATTGGTACAGCTCCTCCGCTTCGGCGTAGGAGGTGCGCATACGGTTGGTGGAGGCGGCCGCCCGCTTGGCGAAGCCGCGGAGATAGCCGAGGGTCATCCAGCGGTCGCCCGAGCGATAGCATTTATATTTGGGAGGATTGTAGGAGTCTGCCGTCATGGGGACGGTGAGACCCATGTAGCACTTTTTGGTGCGTTCCGTTCTGGGGCTGATGGCGATGGGGGTGTATTTCATAAAAATGAAGCTCCTCTCTTGACAAAATGACTTCTTCTGGTATAATTATAGTTGATAATTCTCTTAAATGATATTATTTTGAGAAGAAAATAAAAAAAAACTGAACCAAGAGGGAAGAAATGAATCATTTTCGGTTGGTGGAGACGGCGGACGCAGACGGCATTTTGGAGTTTTCGCATTTCGATTACGACGCTCCTGCGGGGCTGTGGAAGAAGGAGGCTGTCATTGTCAGAGATTGCATCAAGCTCAACGTGTTCGCGCAGGGCTCTTTTTCGGTCTTTTCGGACGGCTTACTGCATCAGCCTATCTATGGCGACGTTTGCTTCTTGCCGCCCATGAAAATGCACTACGGCCAGGTGAAAAAGCCCATGCGCATTGAATATTTCCAGCTGGACGTGGGGGTGCGCGCCTTTTCGGGTGTGCCGGGGGGAGATGCTCTGCTCGGCAGGCTGATGGCGGCCACGGCGGAGAAGGATTCCTTTTTGCGCCCCGATGCCCAAAGCAAGGAGACTGTCTTGCGACTGTGCGGTGAGGTGGAGCGCGCCATCCAAAAAAAGGAGCTTGCTCTCGCCTTTGGCAAGGTGATCGAGCTGTTTTCCTTTCTTGACACGTTGTATCGCCGTTCGGAAAACCGCACGGGTGTGGCCTATTCTCTGCGGACGGTGCAGGTGGTGCGATACGTGGAGGAGCATTTTGCCGAGGACGTTTCCATGAAGCAGATCGCCGAGAGCTTGGGGATCAGCGCCTCCTTTTTGTCCCGTGCCTTTAAAAAGGAGATCGGCGTTACCATTCACGAATATCTCAACCGATACCGCGTCCTGCGGGCGGTGGAGCTTTTGAAGACCCACTCGGTGACGGAAAGCGGCTACCTGTGCGGCTTCAGCGATACCTCCCATTTCATTTCGGTGTTCAAAAAGCATATGAATACCACACCCAAGCGGTATCAAACGCTTATCCAATAAAAGATCGGGCCTTCACGGAAGGCCCGATCTTCGTTTTTCAATGCTTGGTTTTGGTGAGGCGGTCTTTGGGGGAAGCGTTCAGAGAAGCAGGGACGCCGCGTTTTCGAAGAAAATGGCTTCTTGCTCCTTGTCGGTGAGGCCCGCTTCGCAGACGGCGTTGATAAAAGGGGCGGAGTCGTACCCGGGATAGTCCGAGCCGTACAGAATGCGCGACGCGCCCACCCTTTGCACCGCGTCCTTGAGCATGCCCTTTCTGTCGACGCCGTGGGCAGAGATGTCGAAATACAGGTTGTCGTATTTCTTCATCATGTCGATGGACCAGTCGTAGAGGCCGTAGCCGTCCAGGTGTGCCACCACGATGGGCATATGGGGAAGGGCGCGAAAGAGTCCTTCCATGTCGTCGGGGTGCTTGAGATTGGGATGCATGCTTAACACCATGCCCTTGTCTGCGGCGGCGCGGAGAATTTCAATGAGTCGGGGGTCGGAATAGCAGGTGCCACCCATCATATAGGGCACAAGCTCTCCCACCAGCTTTACCCCCTTGTCGGCGTAATACAGGACTTGGTTATAGGATAGCTCCGCGTGCTCCCGGTGGACGTGGATGCCCGGAACGAAAAAGTCGGGGTATAGACGGAAAAATTCGTAGGCCTCGGCGTTGAGCCTGGGAACGATCTCCTCATAGGCGGCCACGTCCTTGTAGGCGTCGTCTATATGAATGACGCTTCCCGCACAGCGACAGATGCCGTGCTTCTTCAAGTCCGAGACAAAGCGCTCGTCGGTTCTTTCATAGGGGAGCGTATCGCGGTCGAAATCGTAGCGAGGGTGCAGGTGAAAATCAAAGATCTTCATTCTTTTCTTCCTTTTCGTTCGTTTTCGTTCGTTGCTTTGTAAAAGAAAGCCCTTCGCGCGGCGATCTCCATGCGAGGGGCTTGTCTCTGCGCCGTCTTACGGCGCGGTGTTGCTTTAGTGAGTGGAGAGGGAGATGTTTTCGTACTCGCCCTTGCCCTCGGCGGCATCCAGCAGGGTGCGGAAGGCACCCGTTTCCTTGGCCGCCAGGGTGTCGTAGTTGCCCTCCTCCACGATCTCGCCCTTGTCGAAGACGAGGATGCGGTCCACGCCCTTGATGGTGGAAAGACGGTGGGCGACCATGACCACGGTGTGGGACTTCATCAAGTCCTCCATGGCCGCTTGGATGAGACGCTCGGACACGTTGTCGAGAGCCGAGGTGGCCTCGTCAAAGATAAAGATGTCGGGGTTTTTGAGGATGGCACGGGCGATGGCGATGCGTTGCTTTTGTCCACCCGACAGCCCTAATGCACCGTCGCCGATCATGGTGCTCCAGCCCTTGGGCAGGTCGTTGACGAACTCGTGCACGCGGGCCAGCTCCATGGCGTCGATGATCTCCTTGTTGGTGGCGGAGGGGCGGACGATACGGATGTTATCCCATACCGTGCCGTAGAAGATGTAGGGGTTTTGCGGCACGACACCGAAGGAGAGGCGAAGCTCGTGGGTCTCGTAATCCTTTACGTTGCGGTCGTGCACCAGAACGGCACCGCCGTCCACCTCGTAAAGCCGCATCATCAGCTTGGTGAAGGTGGATTTGCCCGAGCCCGAGCCGCCCACAAGGCCGATGCTCTCGCCGTACCTTATGTCGCAGGACAGGCCGTGGAAGATGGGCTTATCCTCGTAGGCGAAGGTGACGTCCTTGAAGGATACGCAGGGCTTGCCGCCCCGGATAGCGGAGGCCTTTTCGATGGCCACCGCGCGTCGGGCGTTGGTCTTGACCTCGGGGGTGGTGCTGTGCTCCTCAATGATCTCCGCCACACGGTCAAGCGCGACGGCGGCGGTGTTCTGGGTCAGAATAACGCTGAGCCAAGAGTTCAAAATGCCAAGTATAGTTGTCATTGTGGAGAGGAAGAGGTATAATTCGCCCACCTCGATCTTGCCGAGGACGCAATAGATGCCGCCCACAAGATAGACCACGCCGATGCCGAAGTATTGGGCGAACTCTACCTTAAGCCCCTCCAACGAGTTGGAAAGGCTGTGGCGCAGACCCGTGTCGCGCAGGGTGCCCAGGTGTCCCTCAAAGCGGTCGATGGCGTCGTCCTCGATGGAATACATCTTGATGGCCTCGGAGCCGTGGAGGGTGTCGGTGATGTGGTGGGACGCCTTTTTCTCGGCGGCGAGGAAGGCCTTGCTGTTGCGGCGCATTTTGTTCCACGCCAAGCGGTTCAGCACGGCCATCACCAGGGCGGTGAGGAAGATGATCAGGGTCAAAACGGGGTTGAAGGAAATCAAAACCACAAGGGAGACGGCCAAGGACACCACCTGCCAGGGCACGGCTTGGATCATGGTTTGCAGATAACCTCGGATGCTGGACATGGGAGAGCCCATAATGTAGTTGTACAGCTCGCCCGCCGAGTTTTTGTCATAGAAGCGCATGCACATTCTTTGCACGTGGCCGAAGAACTTGGAGCGCAGGGTGAAGAGAGTGCCCTCCATGGATTTGTGGATCTGTCTGACGCCGAGGGACCAGATCAGCACGCGGGCGAGGGAAAGGGCGATATAGATGCCTGCGGCGATCAGCACAAAGCGGATGCGCTCGGCGGCGGGAGTGCCGTCACCGAAGGCGATGAGCTCCTTTCCGAAAAGCGCAAAGGGCTTGTTTCCGACGCCCGAGTCCACGATGTGCTTGATGACGAGGGGCTGAAGGGAGACGCAAGCGCCAACGAGAATCGAGAAAAAGGCACCGAATGCCATATTTTTGGCAAAGGGCTTCATGTAGGGGAAAAGAGTGGGCCAAAATTTACGGGTGGGCTTGCGCCTTTCCTCGCCCTTTTTCTTTTCCTTCGTGCCGGGAAGGGGGGAGTAAGCGTTTTGGGGCTTTTTCGAGGTAGCTTCCGTGGTCTTTTTTTCCATGGTTTTTCCTCCTTTTGGGGGCAAAAAACGGGAATGATCGTCCCCTTGGTATGTGCATTTTACTACATAAAAATAAGAATGTCAACCCCTTTTCCAAAAAAAGAAAAAAATATAAAAAAGGGGATAAAAATATGACGTTTGGGGTTGATTTTTCCAATGCGTTATGATATACTGACCGTATAGGCGAACTCGCCTGTTTTTGAAAAAAGCTACGGCTTACGGAAAGGAATTAAGATATGAAACTGAACAAGATCGGCGTACAGCTTTACACTATTCGCGGCTTCCTTGACACCGAGGAGCAGGTGAAGGTCAGCTTTGACAAGCTGAAGAAGCTGGGCTATGATGAGGTGCAGACTGCGGGCTGTGCCATTCCCTATGCGGATTTCGGCCGTCTCGCCAAGGAAGCGGGTCTGACGGTGGTGGGTACTCACGACAACTTCGGCGTGATGGTTGAGACCCCCGACCTTGCCATGGACAACCACGACCTGCTTGACACCAAGATCATGGGTATCGGCGGCTTCTTCGGCAAGACCAAGGAGGAGTACGTAGACTTTATCGCCAAGGCCAACAAGGTGGCCGCCGCCATTAAGGACAGAGGCTTTAAGTTCACCTACCACAACCACAGCCACGAGTTCCGCAAGATCGACGGCAAGCTTTTGATGGATATGCTGATCGAGGGCATGGATCCTGCCAACACCGGATTTGTTCTTGACACCTATTGGGTACAGCATGGCGGCGGCGACGTGCGCTACTGGATCGAGAAGCTGGCGGGTCGCGTGGACATTCTGCACTTGAAGGATATGCTCAAGACCGCCGAGGGCGCGCCTCAGGCCATCACCGAGGTGGGCAACGGCAACCTGTACTGGGAGGGCATCCTGGAAACTGCTATCAAGACGGGCGTTAAGCACTTCGTGGTAGAGCAGGACAACGCTGTCGCGGACGGCAACGATCCCTTCGAGTGCCTGAGAAAGAGCAGCGACTATCTCCACGCCAATTTCTTCTAAAAGGAAAACAAATCTTTACATTTCGGGCTGCCGCGCAAGCGGCGGCCCGATGCTTTCAGCAAAGGAAGAGGATATGAAAAAAGCTTGTATATTTGATCTGGACGGTACGCTTCTTGATACCCTGTCCACCATCGGGGGATATATGAACGAGGCTTTGGCGGCAGAGGGGATCTCCCCCTTTCCCATGGACGATTACCGTTATTTCGTGGGCGACGGTGCCCGCACCCTGGTGAGGCGGGCTCTCGCGGCGGCAAACGCTCTGACGGAGGAGAGGGAGGCAAGGGTCTTCGCCCTCTATAACCGACTTTACGATGCCGCGCCCAACGGAAGGACGGTGCCTTACGCGGGTGTTCCCGCCCTTCTTTCCGCCTTGAAGGAAAAGGGGGTCAAGGTGGCCGTGCTTTCCAACAAGCCCGATTTTGCCACGCGGTCGGTGGTGGCCTCCTTCTTTGGGGAGGCGGTGGACATTGCCCACGGCGGCCGTGACGGGATTCCCTTGAAGCCCGCGCCCGACGGGGTGATCGCTCTTCTCTCGGAGCTTGGCGTGACGGCGGAGGAGTGCCTGTATATCGGGGACACGGGGGTGGACATGGATACCGCCCGCGCCGCCTCGCTGTTTGGCATTGGGGTGACTTGGGGCTTTCGCACCGAGGAGGAGCTGGTCTCCCACGGCGCGTGCGCTTTGGTGGATTCTCCCGATGAGATCCTTTCCTATCTGTAATGAATAAAAGGAAACGGCGCTTCCGCTTTTTTGCGGATAACGCCGTTTTTTTGGTGTGATTTATTGACAGAGGGGAAGGAGTGTGCTATACTTAAGGAGTAAGAGCTTGGAGAAGGGCACTTACATCCCCCAAGGTATCCCTTCCCGCGAGGAGAAGCCCGTTTCGGACGAAAAAAACGAGGCAAAGGGTGATGGGAAAGAGGAGAATGACCTCTGTCCGCGCCGCGTGGGCGAAGCGAAGGTTTTTGGTAACCAGCGCGAGACCGTAAAAAAGCTCTAAATACAGCGTGGCGGCTACGCCGACGAGGATGGACGGATTGTAGCGAAGGGAGTCAAGGAGCCGCCCTTCCGCCAACGCCATGGTGGCTCTCGTGCCGCCGCAGGCGGGGCAGTAGAAATGAAAGAGCCTGACGCAGGGGCAAGCCCCTGCCTTGATCACCTCGGTGTAGGCAAGCAGGAGAAAGACGGCGGCAAAGGCGGCGAGTGCCGCGTTGACACCGATATAGTTGCCGAGGAGGCGGCGGTATTCCGCTTTTTCCTCGGGAGAACGTTCTTTTCTCATATTCCGCTCCCTTCCTCATATCATTATTGTGTTTCTAATTTTTTTATTATAGGAGGACTTTATTATGACCCCGAATTCCGTATTCCGTGCAAGAGCGAGAGAGCAGCTTGGAAGAAGCATCTTCTCGAACAACTGGCTGATGGCACTGCTTGTAGGGCTTGTGCAGGGGCTTTTGATCTCTGTGGGTAGCTCCTTCTTCGTCTTTGTTGCCTTCTTGGTGGAGGGCTTCCTGGCCTTTGGTATCGCCCATATCTACCTGTCCTTGGTCAGAGGCAAGAAGAACACCGTTGACATCGGCGATATGTTCATGGGCGGCAGCAAGCTGGGCGACCTGATCGTGCTGGGCTTGCTCAAGAACGTGTTCATTGGCCTGTGGAGCATGCTCTTCGTCATCCCCGGTCTCGTCAAGACCTACTCTTATGCCATGGCCTACTACATCAAGTACGACCATCCCGAGTACGATTGGAACACCTGCATCACCGAGAGCCGCAAGATGATGGACGGCCACAAGTGGCGTCTGTTCTGCCTTGACTTCTCTTTCATCGGCTGGATGATCGTTGGCTCGCTGTGCTGCGGTATCGGTACGCTGTGGGTAGTGCCCTATCAGGAGGCCGCTCGCGCCAACTTCTACGATGACCTGAAGGCCCATTACGAGCCTGCTCCCATCGTGGTGGAGGAGGTCACCGAGGAGACCGAGGACGCCGAGTAATTCTCGTGCGTGTCTTATCGCAATTCACAATTTGCAATTCGTAATTCACAATTCACAATTCACAATTCACAAAAAGGCTGTCTCGGACAGCCTTTTTGTGTTTTTCTTTTTGAAAAGGTTTGGGGCGTTCCATGCGGTGCTTCGCACCGATTTCATACACGCGCGGTGCGATTTTTAGGATCCCTCCCCGAGGGAGCTGTCGAGCGAGAGCGAGACTGAGGGAGTTTAAAAAATCCCTCGCACTCCGCAAAACCAAAGGATCAATAAAACTCCTTCCGTCATTTCCTTGCGGAAATACCACCGCGCTTCTTCTCATATAGTCGAAATGCGCGCAAATCACAAATTTGCTTCATTTCTCCTTATTTCAGTTAAACGCTTCACAAAAACAATTATCAATTGTTTTTGCTCGCTCACCTCGGGGATGGCGGCCAAGAACGAGGGTCGCTCACCTCTCAGAGGGAGGCAACCTCATCCACCGCTAAAGCGGTCTCCCTTCCCCAAAGGGGAAGGCTATCATCCGCCTTCGTCGGATGCGAGAAGCGCGAACGGCGAGAAAATGCGCGAGAGCTGAAAAAGCATTGTCAAACTCCAAAATCGCGAAGCGATTTTTAGCCTTCCCCTTTGGGGAAGGGGGACCACCGAAGGTGGTGGATGAGGTGGTTGGGAGGTGCGCTTGTGTACGGTGTTGGATTGAGTTGCTACCGAGGCAAAAGCTCAGCAAGGCGGCATTTTACCATATAGTCTATCTCATTGCACACGCGATCGAATTTTTGCCAGATGTCCCTGTTAGGAAATCGCATCACATGAATACCGTCTGCGTTCAAGAATGCAGTTCTTTCCCTGTCTTTTTTGGCGTTCTCAGCAGTTCTGTGGCCAAAACCGTCCAATTCGATGGCAAGCTTGGCTTTGGGGCAATAAAAATCTAATATGTAATTTCCGCAAGTGACCTGACGGCGGAATTGTGCGGTATGGGCTTTTAAAAAATCATACCATAACCGCTTTTCTTCTTTTGTCATTTCCTTGCGTAGCTTTTGGGCAAGGGATGTGAGGCTTTTGTTGTGTTCCATTTCGTCCTCTTTTGGCGGGTCGTTTGATTTTTGCAGTCAAAACCTCATCCACCGCTACGCGGTTCCCCTTCCCCAAAGGGGAAGGCTAAAAATCGCTCCGCGATTTTGGACTGTGACGATACTTTTCAGACTCACTCGCATTTGCTTGCCGTTCGCGCTTCTCGCATCCGACGAAGGCGGATGATAGCCTTCCCCCTTGGGGAAGGGGAACCGCGTAGCGGTGGATGAGGGTCATCC
>JAZRGD010000053.1:0-12105 GCA_045644045.1 Eubacteriales bacterium | reverse complement strand
TCCGTGAACCATTCTCTCTGTATCTGCACACCTTTTTGACAAGCCCTCTCGCTTCAAGCTCCCTGAGCGCGGAATCAACCGTTTTCTTATCCATGCTGCACTCGTCTGCGATAAGTCGGCGCGAAGGAAAGCAGTTGTCGGAGTTCTTATCGCTGTGCCTGAGCAAACAGCAATAGACCACGAATGCTTTCGGCTTCAAGGCAAGCTCGAATATTTGATTGGAAACGATGAAGAAGTTTTTGTGTTTCATTTTTACCTCCTGATGACAAAACAAAAAGACTCGTATTTACACACAGGCTTTTACGGAAACACCAATAAGCGAACGGCACTCGTTCGCTAAAAAAATGGATGCTCCGTGCCGATATGTAAGTACGAGTCTTTTGACTCAAATCAATTTGCGAGGATCGTCGGGCGACCTCTTATGTTATGCTCCGAGGAGCGTATGTGACACTTGATACATCTATTCAATTTTGAAACTCACATCTTTGTGAGGGGCTTTATTCTAACATAAGATTTTTACTTTGTCAATAGCTTTTTGAATAATTTTTTCGCTTTTTGGAAATAATATTTCTTTTGGCACAATCGGTCTAAAACACCGTTATTTCCCTTCCCGAATTGTCACGGATTTTTGGAAATTTAGAAAGAGGTCTATTTCATCGTAACAGACCTCTTTTCAATGTACTATTTGAAAAGGATTTTATAACATTATGCAACAACAGCCGGTACGATTGAGAAGCGTTCTCTGATTGCTTTTATATCAGAATATAGCAATGTTTCTCGATCATATAAAGCTCTTGCTAACGCATCGAGAAAATCTCGATTGCATGCAAGAATCTCTTTCGCTTTGAACATATATCTTTCAAGTTCTGCAGCAGAAATGATTTCCTGACGTGCATCCAAGGCTTCTGAGGAACAGAGATTAGTTATATTCATTAATCCATATGAGCCAATCTTTGAGGTGCTAATATTAATATCTCTTATCGCTTTTTTTAGATCTGAAGCTGTTCCCGAAGCAACCTTACCGAACTTCAATTCGGCTGCCGCCTTGCCTCCAAGAGCTACTAACACTCTATGAGCCCGTCGATCAAATTCTTCACAACGACTCATAAAGCCACCGATGCTTTCTCCACCATTTGAGGAAAGTGAAACTATGCCTACACTACCAGGGGTGATGACTTCGCTGATAACCGCATGTCCTGCTTCGTGGTATGCTATTTCTTCTCTCTTTTCGGGGGATAGTTCATCACAGTTTTCGGTAACTCCATATGCTTCTTTAAGCGTAGCACGAATCAGATGCACCATTTCTATACTGCTCTTGCGTTCAAAGCCGGCGTTGATTGCTGCTTCGTTGATCACACTTTCAAGCTCGGCACAAGTTTTGCCTGAAAGCATTTTGGATATATCCTCGTAGTTCATATCCTCTGAAAGTGGCTTCTGAGACATATAGTGCCTAATGATTTTTTCACTATCTTTGCCGTTTGGAGAAAAAACCTCAAATCGTCTATCAAAACGACCAGGGCGCAACAATGATTCGGGAATATCCCGTGTTGTATTCGTTGTAGCAATAACAAACACTTTACATCCGTTTATTTCATCAATACATGCCTGCAACACAACATATTCTTCTGTATTCTTTTCTTCAACAACAAACTTGTCCATATCATCCAAAAGAATGATAGACGGGGTGTCTTGCTTGGCTTCGTCAAAGGTTTTTCTTATTTCGTTGACAAAATCTTCGCTTGGCTTTCTTCTGCGCAAAATATAAGATTTTACGCCACATTCATCGATAAAAGCGGTTGCAAGCATTGTTTTTCCAACGCCGGGTTCACCGTTCAAAAGAATTCCCGATGGAAGTGTTGCCCCTAACGGTTTATAGATGTCGGGGTTCTTTATTATATCTACAAATTGTCGTAACTCTCTTTTTATTTGGTCGTAACCGATTATATTATCAAATAATACCATTTTTACCTCCTTGTTATATTTCTATAGCCGTATTATCATCGGGTGTGATTACTTTTCTATTTGGGCATAATTGCTTGATTGCTTGAGGACTTTCGGTGTGGATCGGAATAACTATATCGGGATTTGATTCATTGATAAGCGTTTGAATGTCCTGATGCGAAGCGTGTCCACTCGTATGAAGCGGAATCCAGTTGTTAGTCAATTGCAAAAAATCTGCAATACTGCTATTTGTTTTTGTCCGATATCCGTCCCACATGGAATAAATAATTATACTCTGCGAAGGATCGAATCGCTTTATTATTCTTCGGAACTCGCTATTGTCACGAACTATCATCAAAAAGCCATTGTCTGATAACTTTTCAAATATATTATTGCCATAAGTTGTTTTCTTGACGTTTCGATATAACGGCGAACGCTGCGACCAATGTTTTTCCACGAGTTCAATTAAATTATATTGATATTCGTCACACACGAAATATTTTCTCCTTGGCACAATCTTTGACAAGGCACAAATGCGTTCTAAGTTCGTTGAAGAACACATGACAAAAACATATTTGTACTGTTCCATATATTCTTTAGCTTTTTGCTGAAGCTCATGCTCTGTCATTGGTACACTGTCTGTGCGCGAAAGTGTCGTTCCTTCCGTTATAAGAACATCTATTTTACCAATCTTGCGCAGAACCTTAGGGAGTCCTTTTCCCCTAAATCCATGCATGCGGAAATCGCCTGTATAAAGCACGCGCTTGCCGTCTGCTTCAATAAGAAACATATAGCTGTCGCATGCGGAGTGATCAATGCAATATGGCGTAATGCGAACATCTCCAATCTCGAATGCCTCACCACCTACAAAAGTGTTCATTGATAGAATTCTTTTACATAGTGCATCGTCACTCTCGTATTGATGGTCGGCAGAAGAAAACATGATTTCTTTGGCTAATGCTCCGCAGTATAGAGGAACACCGTCACGAATGCGATTCATCTGACCGATGTGATCACCATGATAATGCGTAAATAACACGCCATCACAATTTCCATTATTATCGGTGATCCCAGGGATATCTAATAAAGCGGATTGAGCATTGCTATCCAAAGAGAGTTCGTCACCCATATCTATCAATATCCTTGTTGTTTGGGTGCTTATTTCTGTGGCGATTCCTCCAATTTGATGCGTACCTCGAATGATTCTAATGTTCACTTCGATACCTCGGTGATAGTACATTGTTCGATATACTCACGGTAATTTTCTGATTCAAAAGGCAGAGGCGAATCAATGACAAACATAGCCACGCCCAAAGAAGCTATTAATTCCTTTACCTTGTCATACAGCTCGCTTTCATACTGTTGGTGTTGGTGCTGATCCTTAAACACGAGTACAGCCGGCACGACCTCATAATCGTCTGCCTTGTCCTGACCTACGATCTCTCTTTTCAATCGTTCTTTGCTGATTTGCTTGAAGTATGTGTAACACTCGCAAACACAACGCAACAGGGTTTCCTTGCTCGCGTATTTTTTCAGCTCCATCAGATAGATCTTCTTTTCCTTGTGAGAAATTGAAACAAGGTCTATTTTTCCGATATGCTCGCTTTGAAATTCGTGACCCCTATATATCGGAACCTGATAATCAACAAAACCGTCTATGTCCGAATTATCAAAGCTATCCTTTTTGCTCAATGTCATAGCAACCAATTCTTCTTCGCGGTTGCTATTAAGATTTTGAGTTGTGGACTCACCCGAATGCCAAGGGATCAAATATGTCATTCCTTCAGGCATAGGGATTTCTTTGACATAAAGCAGCGGATTAGCTCCAAGCATCCAACCTGCAATTTGGTTTGAAATTGTTGCTTTTTTCTTATCGTTATCTATAAGACATCCGTTTCTGTTCAAGAATGATTGTGCATAGAAAACATCGGGGTTCTTTTCGGCTTTGTCATAATCGTAGGATATTTCTTCTATAGTATTAGTTACACGCGGCATATTCATAATTCATTCTCCTTACTTGTAGTTTTGATATAGTATTTTTTTATAAATCTGAATCATTTTTTCTCGAACCGAAATAGGCTCGACAACTGTAACAGCAAGACCATATTTCATAAGCCAAAAATACAAGCCATCAGAATCCACCGTAGGAACAACGACCTCAATATAATCATCGCATTTACGAGTGTGAATGTTATCCCCGAACTGTTCTTTTATAGCATCCAACATTTTCGGCTTGGTTTTCAGTGTTATATGTATTTTTTGACCATTGTAATTGTATACGCTTTTTTCGATGTACTCCTGTAGTCTTTCATACGGCGCATCCTTATATATATCGGTTATCGGAAATACTCTTGTTTCGGTTATTTGAGTATCTCGCATTTTATCCAATCGGTAAACAGATATTTCGGTTTTTCCTTCATAGCATCCGTACAAATGATACGCATCGTCTTTCCACGCAAGCGCGTAAGGGCTAATTGTATAAACATGACCGCTGCGCTTATAGGTTTCTTGAATGTCCGTATCTGTTTTTGCATACTTAAATGTAATCTGTTTTTTAGATACAATGGCTCTTACAACAACATCTATATTGTTTTTTGTCTTGGTCTTAGATCCGTGGCGCTTCTTGATTATGGTAGTTCTCTTGATTTGTTTACCTACAGCCTCACTCGACAGCGAACATAATTTTCCAATTAAGATTTTCGAATCATTTTCACTCAGAAATGGCGCTCCGGCTACAGCATCACACAAACATTTTATCTCCCAATCCTCAAACTCTCTGCCCGACATATAATAGCCAAGCTTATTATCTTCAGAAAGAGAGATTTCACAACCGTATTCCTCCCTTAACATATTAATATCTCGCAATACGGATTTCCGTTCTGCTTCTATTCCGTATATGTTTTTAAGTTTGATAACGATTTGATTCGTTGTGATCGGATGCTGCTCATCGGTTTGTTTTAATATATCCAGCACATATAAGAGCTTGAGTTTTTTCTGAATCATATTGACTCCTTTCGATTGGTTGTGTTTCTGTTATCATTATACCATATAACATAGGACAAAAAAAGTATATGTTGTTAATTTTTTCATTCATTATCAACATCCACCTCATAATCGTTGCCTTTGAGGATATACCATATTTCTTCAAACAACTTTTGGGCGTATTCATTCATCTTTTTGAAGTGTAGCGAAGCATATGTGTTACCATCAAAATATGCGATACAAGGTATCTCACTATCTTCGATAATGTCATATATATCGGTAATCCCTGCTTCAATAATAAGATTAAAATAGTTAAGCACGGCTTCCGGGTGATAAATCAAATCAATCACAGAATGCCCAGAAAAACCACTCTGTATTTCTTCGAGTAAATTCTCAGCCGACCATCCCCATTTTTCGATTCCAACAATGAATTTATTTTCGTATTTGTGTTTGCCATTCTCGTCGAAATCCAAAGTGACAAGTGCGAAAATTTCCCCTTGCTTCGTCTGATAAAAATCTATGCCCCAAATACTGTAATCCATTTTTTCACCTCTACAATTTTTTCTGTTTTAAGTATAGCATATGGAATAGGAGAAAAAGGGGATGGGTTATATTTAGCAAAAAACACAACGGCAACTTTTATGCTGCCGTTGTGTTTGTTATTCATTTATTGCGACTTCTATCGCTAATCTCGCTCCGAGTTTGAATGCATACTCGAAGATGGCTGCTTCTGCAAGGCTCATGTACTCGCTCCAACAATCATGAAACTTTTCGAATGTTACCTTCTGCTCATCCGTGAAGCTCTTTTCCAAGTCCTCGTGATGCCTTGCCATATAGCCGAGGAGTTCCTTCATCTCCTTCGAGTTGTTTCTGATGTCCTCTTGCGGAATTATGTTTCCGTGCCACAGTTCTTTTATCATACTTTTCATAGGTTGCACCTCCTGTTAGCACAACAACATACCACAGAAGAGAGAGGAAGTCCAGCACTTTTTCGAAAATAAGTTCAACTTTTTTCGCCGGGCTTATTCTTTGTTTATTGCGGCGCAAATTTTGTGGAGCGAAAGCATAAAGAAAAATGCAACACAGACTTTTCGTCCATGTTGTATTTTTCTTGTTTAGCCACTCTCAATCGGCATTTTCTCTTGGATTTAACTTAATATCCTTATGAGAACCTGCCTTTGGGGTGTCTTTTTCATTTTTTCTTTCATTTTTTGTTAAAAAACAAGATTTTTTCGTAAAAATATCTATCCAAAATTAAATTTATATGTTATAATATAATATATACTACTATATTTATACCCACTCAAAAACGGAGTTGAAGACATGAAAGAAAAACGCTTTGGCAAAAACGACAGAAATACATACAAGCCTCACAGTGCTCCCGCAGAGCCTGAGGAGGGAATCGTCTTTGGCAGAAATGCCGTAAAGGAGCTTTTGGCATCCGGCAGAGACGTGGATAAGATCATCACCGCCAGAGGCGACCGCGACGGCTCCATTACCGTGCTGGTCTCCATGGCCATAGAGAGAAGGATACCCGTCATCGAGGCAGACCGAAGAAAGCTTGACGATATGTGCGCGGGCGGAAATCACCAGGGCATCGTGGCTATGGCGGCCATGCGGGATTACGTTTCCATTGACGAGATCCTGGCTCTTGCCGCCGAAAGAGGAGAAGCACCCCTTATCGCCGTGTGCGACGGTGTGGAGGATCCCCACAACCTGGGCGCGATCATCCGCTCGGCCGAATGCGCGGGCTTTCACGGCATCGTGATCCCCAAGCGGCACAGCGCGACCTTGACGGCCACCGTGGTAAAATCCTCGGCAGGGGCTACCGAGTATCTTCCCGTGGCGAAGGTGTCCAACCTTGCGACCGCCATTGAGGAATTAAAGGAAAAGGGTGTCTGGGTGTACGGCGCGGATATGGATGGCTCTACCTATTACGAAACCGATTTGACGGGGGCGGTCGCCATCGTCATGGGGAGCGAGGGAAAGGGTCTCTCTCGCTTGGTGGAGGAAAAGTGCGATTTCCGTCTCTCTATCCCCCTGTACGGAAGGATCAATTCTATGAACGTATCCGCCGCTGCGGCCGTTCTGTTTTGCGAGGCCGCCAAGCAACGGCGAGCAAAATAAAGAGGTTACATTTACAAATTTTTGAAAGGGTGAAGCGTTATGGCTGAAGATAAAAACAAGACAGACAGCGACCGAATCAAGGAACTGCTGGCGCAGCTGCGCGCCACCATGGACCTGGAGGAAAAGTGCGCCGCCGATCCCGAAGAGGCCGAAGCGGAAGTAAAGGAAGAGAATGCAAGAGACGGCTATGAAGCGACCTTGCAAGAGCTTCTTTCGGCTGATGCTACGCCCGATGAAGAGGAAGAGCGGGAGGCGTGCGCCGCAGAGGACGCGCAAAAAGAGCTTTCCGTGGGTGACGAGGACGGTACGGATGAGGAAGCCGTGGATGCAGGCTCCGCAAGCGGAGATACCGCAGACGATGATGCGGAAGCGGCGGAAGGTAGAGAAACAAAGCCGTCCTTTACTCCTGTCGCAAAAAATAAAAAAGAAATGGACGTTGCCGCCGCGCTTGCTTCCTTCGTGATCACAGACGAGGAAGAAGAGGATGAGGCCGAGCAGAGCTTTTACGATCTTCTGCGCGAGCTGGAGGAGGAAGTCTCGGCGGAAAACGAGGAAGCCGACACCCCTGCTTCGTGTACGGAGGAAGATGAAAATGGCACCGCCGAAGGGTCGGAAGACGGTGCGGAGGATACGGAGATCTTTTATACCGAAAGCGACGCGGATGACGCTTCCTTTGACGACAAGACGCGGCTTTCCGCCTCCACCACCTTCGCGATCCCCACTGCAGAGGAGGGCGAGGAGGAAGAGGACTCCGTCGTCTCCGTAGGCGAGTTTTCCTCTGTGACGCATAAGGAAGATTCTGTGGAGATAGCAAGCGAGGACGAGAACGCTGACGGCGAGACCTTCCTTGGGTCTCGTTATTCCGTGGCGGAGGAAACGGAGGAATTTACCTTTGGGCAGAGCGTTTCGTTGCCCTTCTGGGAAAGAGAAGAGGATCAGACGCCTGCGGAAGGTGAGGCGGAGGAGAATACGGACGGCACCGCCGACGAAGAGGTGGCCGATGCTTCCTCTGAAGAACGCGCGGAGGAGGATCTGCACGCTTGCGAGGCAGCGACCGAAACGCTTGTAGCGGAGGAGGATGCCGAAGCGATCGGGTCCGAAGCCGAGGAAACCGATGCCGAAGCGGACGAAACGGACAACGCTACCGTGTCTGCCGTGGAAATTGCGGATGAGACCGTCGCGGTAAGGGAGAGCGAGGAAGCGTCCCATACCGATGACGCGGTGCAGAACGTGTCTGCAGACGAAGGTCTTCCGAACGGTATTTTGGAGAAAGAATTGAATTTAGACGGAGAGAGGGCCGAGGAAGACGGCCTGACGGTTGTCGGTGAAGCACTCCCCGCCGACGACGGCGGAAGTCCGCCCGATGATTGGACGGCTCTTTCCGACGTGGGGAACACGGCAGACCCCCTCCCCTACCACTCGATGACCGAGGCGCAAGGCATGGTCTTTGAACGCGTCGCGTCGGACGGAAACGAGAAAGAGCCCATTCCCACCCTTTTGCCTGCGGAAGACGTGACCGCCTCTTGCGATAACAACGGCGAAAGCGAGGCGACTCCGACGACGGACGGTGCGGAGGCTTCCCTTGCCGTGGAGGCCGTAGAGACGGAAGACTCCGCGCAGGAGGCGACGGAGGAAAACGGTCGTCGCTCTCCCCGCATTCAGCTTGCCCCCTTGGCCTACCGCGCCAGCAGGGAAGAGGAAAAGGAGCAGGAAAAGCCCAAGGAGGAAGAGGAAGAAAGCGAGGATTTTCTCAGCGGCATTCCCAACGTCATGCGCCAACTGCTTGAGGATTGCAAGCCCTTCGGGCGTGTAAATCGCGTGCAAAATATCACGGCGGAGCAAAAAAACGGTGAAACGGCGGAGCAGAGGGGAAAAAGCGATCCCTCCCAAAAGAAAAAGAGGAAAAAGCTCTTTTTTGCGGAAGAGGAGGAGCAGGAATACTGCGACACCGCCGACGCCGATATGATCCGAGAACGCTTGCAAAACGATCTGCGCAATACGCGCGCCCGCTTCGTGGTTATTTCAGTCTTTGCCTTGCTTTTGCTGGTGCTTGAAAATTATGCGTTTGTTCCCTTTTTCTCAGGGCATTCGCTGCTCACTGCGGAAAAAATGGGCTATGCCGAGACGTTTTTGCTCTTTGGCGTCGCTATTGCCGCCGCACCTTGCTTGCGCATGGGCTTTTGCGGGCTTCTTTATCGCAGGATCTTGCCTGAAACGGTTTTGCTGGCACAGTGGTTGCTTTCCTTCGTATATGCGCTGATCTTTTCGATCGGAGAATTGGAGGTGCCGCATTTTTCCTTTGCGTGCGCGCTTGGCCTGGGCGTTTGCCTCTTCTTCCGCATGATCGAAAGAGAAAATCGTATCGTTTGCTTCCGCCACCTGACCACGGCAGGGGATAAGCTGATTTTGTCCCCGATGGACAGAAAAGGAATGAAAGCGGAAATGAACGCGCTTGGCAGAAGTGAGGAGGACGGGCCTCTGAATATGTATCGGATACGGAAAACCTCTTTCGTGGATGAGTTTTCCGACCGCACCTCCGCGATCTGCGAGGACAGCATCATCAATTTCGTCATGCTGGTGCTCTTCTTGACGGCGCAAATCGCTTCCTTTGTCGTCTGCTACGTGCTGACAAGGGACGTTATCCGCGCCCTTTCCGCCTGTGCCTTTACTCTGGCCTTCGTGCCCCCCATGATGATGTGCGCCGCGCACGTTTATCCCATGTCCCGTGCCCTGCTCGCGGCGGGCGAGGATTCCACCATTTTGGGAGAGGATACGGTGAACGAGGCGGTTTCCTTGGATGCTATCGCCTTTGAGGACATTGAGGCGCTTCCGATGAAGGAAACGAAAATGACTCATATGTCGATGAGTGACAATCCCACCTTCGTGCTTTCGTGCCTGAATGCGATCTTCCGCACGGTCGGTGGGCCACTGGCCGGCCACTTTTCGGCGGCAGATCAGACGAAGGGAACGACCAAGCGAAGGGTGACCCTCGTCGAAGCCGTCGCGGGAGGGCTTTCCGCCACGGTGGATGGAACGGTCTTTTACGTGGGATGCGGCGAATATATGGCGCAAAAGAACGTTCCCGTTTCTCCCGATGCCGCAGATGCGGGCATGGAGAAAAACGAGCGCGCCCTTTATGTGGCAATGGGCGGAAGAGCTTGCGCCAAATTTCATATTGCCTACCATCTTTCCCCTCACTTTGTTGAAAACGTAAAGCGCCTTGCGCGCTTGGGGATCACGACCCTGGTGCGGACGTATGATCCTTGCCTCTCGGATGAATTGCTGCTTGCGGCCTCCGCTTCCGCGTCCGATCCTACCCCTAAGCTTGAAAAAGGGCAGATCCACGCGGTAAACAAAACCGTGGGTCAAAGAGCGGATTTTGCCGCGATGCACGCGCCGGGCGGCATTGTAACGTCCGGGCACTCCGGCAAGCTGCTGCAGCTTCTTTTCCTTTGCTTCGGGACGCGTCGGGCGGTCACCGTTGGCCGTGTATCCAAGCTGGTCTTGACGGCATTGGGTGCCGTCGGCGCGGTGGCCATGACGACGCTTGGCTGGTTTGACGTCATCCCGTCGGCTCTCGTGGCCCTATATCACATTTTGTGGCTCTCCTTGAGCATCGTATACGTCAAATGCCACATCGGTATTCCTAAAACGACAGAAGGGAACAAGAATGAATCATCAAAAAATATCCGGCATTCTAAAGGCCGTCACTAAGCCGGGCAGATATACCGGCGGTGAATTTAACGAGATCAGAAAGGACAAGGCGGACGTGGACGTCCGCTTCGCCTTCTGCTTCCCCGATACCTATGAGATCGGTATGTCCAACCTCGGCATGCGCATTCTCTACGAGGCACTTAACCGCGAGGATGCCGTATGGTGTGAAAGAGTGTTTGCGCCTTGGCTTGACATGGACGAAAAAATGCGAGAGTACGGCATGCCCCTCACTGCCTTGGAAAGCGGAGATCCTCTCACTGATTTTGACATTGTGGCCTTTACGCTGCAATATGAGCTTTGCTATACCGTGGTGCTCAGAATGCTTCGCCTTGCGGGCATTCCCCTCCTCGCCTCCGAAAGAGGAGAGGACGCGCCCGTCATTCTCGGCGGCGGCCCCTGTGCCTACAACGCCGAGCCGATGGCCGACTTTTTCGACATTTTCAGTATTGGCGAGGGCGAGGAGGCCCTCCCCGAGCTTTGCGCTCTCTATCGCCGCATGAAAAAGGACGGCAGCTATACCAAGTCCGCCTTCCTGCGTGAGGCGGCAAAGCTTGAGGGCTTTTACGTGCCCTCGCTTTATCGGGTGACCTATCGTGAGGACGGAGCCATTGATGCCATCGCGCCTCTTTATGACGACGTGCCCGCCAAGGTGCGCAAGCGGATCGTGAAGGATCTTGACAAAGCCCCTTATCCCGAAAAGCTTGTGATGCCCTTTATCGAAACGGTGCATGACCGTATCGTTCTTGAGGTCAATCGCGGCTGCATCCGTGGCTGCCGCTTTTGTCAAGCGGGGATGGTCTATCGCCCCATCAGGGAAAAATCCCCCGATACCCTTTGCAAGCTTGCCAAGTGTATGTATGAAAACACGGGGTATGAGGAGATCTCTATGATCTCTCTCAGCATCAGCGATTATTCGGGCGTGGCAGAGCTGACCGACAAGCTTTTGACTTGGACGGACGACGCTCACGTCAGCCTTTCGCTCCCCTCGCTTCGCATCGACAGCTTCTCCGAGGAGCTGATGAAAAAGGTGTCCTCCGTTCGTACGGGCGGTATCACCTTTGCACCCGAGGCGGGCACACAGCGCCTTCGTGACGTGATCAATAAAAACGTGACGGAGGAGGATCTGATGCGCTCCGTTGGCATCGCCTTCTCTGCGGGCAAGAATAACGTGAAGCTTTATTTCATGAACGGTCTGCCCACCGAGACTTTAGAGGACGTGGAGGGCATTGCGGAGCTTGCGAAAAAGGTGATAGGAAAATTCTATCAGACCCCCGACCGAAACAAGGCGCGCCCTGTCTCGGTAACCGTCAGCGTCTCCTGCTTCGTGCCCAAGCCCTTCAC
>JAZRGD010000052.1:0-56516 GCA_045644045.1 Eubacteriales bacterium | reverse complement strand
ATACGTACCTGCTCCATGGTATCGCGGTCACGGACGGTGACGCAATCGTCGGCAGGAGTCTTGTCGTCGCCCACGGTGGCAAAGTCCACGGTGATGCAGAAGGGGGTACCGATCTCGTCCTCGCGGCGGTATCTCTTACCGATAGAGCCGGTCTCGTCGTAATCCACAGGGAAATACTTGGCAAGCTCGTCGTAGATCTCCATGGCCTTGTCGCCCAGCTTCTTGGACAGAGGCAGAATGGCGGCCTTGTAGGGCGCAAGAGCGGGGTGCAGGTGAAGCACGGTACGAACGTCGTTCTTCTCGGCGTCCAGCACCTCCTCGTCGTAAGCGTCTACGAGGAAGGCGAGGGCTACGCGGTCAGCACCCAGGGAGGGCTCGACAACGTAGGGGGTGTAATGCTCATTGGTCTCGGGATCGAAATACTGCATATCCTTGCCGCTGAACTTCTCATGCTGACCCAGGTCGTAGTCGGTTCTGTCGGCAATGCCCCACAGCTCGCCCCATCCGAATGGGAAGAGGAACTCGAAGTCGGTGGTCGCCTTGGAATAGAAGCAAAGCTCCTCGGGATCGTGGTCGCGGAGGCGGAGGTTCTCGTCCTTCATGCCCAGGTTCAAGAGCCAATCGTGGCAGAACTTCTTCCAATAGGCAAACCACTCAAGGTCGGTGCCGGGCTTGCAGAAGAACTCCAGCTCCATCTGCTCAAACTCACGGGTGCGGAAGGTGAAGTTACCGGGAGTGATCTCGTTACGGAAGGATTTACCGATCTGGCAAACGCCGAAGGGCAGCTTTCTTCTGGTGGAGCGCTGTACGGCGGGGAAATTGTCGAAAATACCCTGCGCGGTCTCGGGACGGAGATATACGGTATTCGTGCTGTCCTCGGTAACGCCGATATAGGTCTTGAACATCAGGTTAAACTTCTTGATGTCGGTGAACTCCTTGCCGCCGCAATCGGGGCAAGCAATTCCCTTCTCTCTGATGTAAGCCGCCATCTGCTCAAAGCTCCAGCCTGCGGGATTGTCGCTCGTGCCGTTCTCAAAGGCGTACTCCTCGATGAGCTTGTCGGCGCGGTGACGGGCACGGCACTGCTTGCAATCCATAAGAGGGACGGAGAAGCCGCCGAGATGACCCGAGGCCTCCCAGGTCTGAGGATTCATGATGATGGCACTGTCAAGACCCACGTTAAAGCGGGACTCCTGTACGAACTTTTTCCACCAGGCCTTCTTTACGTTGTTCTTGAATTCCACACCGAGGGGACCGTAATCCCAAGAGTTGGCAAGGCCGCCGTAGATCTCGGAGCCGGGGAAGATAAAACCGCGGTTTTTGCAAAGTGCCACGATCTTGTCCATGGTTTTGAGCTTGTTGTCCATTGTTTTTTCTCTCCATTTATTTGAATATTTTTAATCCTGTATGAGCTTACCGTACACGATGCCCTCGTGAACGGCTAAGGGTGAAACGCGTTTGAGCAGACCGTGAAGTGCCGCGCCCGCTTCTACCCTGACGGGGACGAACTCATCCGAGTGACCCGTATAATAGCCATCCTCCTCCGTTTCAAAGACCACGGAAAGGGGATGACCGTCCTCCACCAGCGAAGCCATAACCTCGCCCCTCATTTTGTTACGCAGAGCGATGAGGGCGGTGCTTCTCTCCCGCTTGACCGATTCCTCCACCTGCCCATCCATCAGAGCGGCGGGGGTATTCTTGCGGCGGGAATAGGCAAACACGTGCATATCGAGAAAGCGCGCTTCCTCGCAAAAGGCGTAGGTCTCGGCAAAGGCCTCATCCGTCTCTCCGGGGAAGCCCACCATGATATCGGTGGTGAACTGCACTCTCGGAATAGCCGCACGCAAGCGCGAAAGCGCTTCCTTTGCCATACGGACGTTATAGCGGCGCTTCATGCCGCGCAAAACGGTGTCCGACCCGCTCTGCATAGATAGGTGAAAATGGGGGACGAGCTTGCTTAACCGTCCAAGGCGTTCCACCGTTTCCGCCTTCATCATTTCGGGAGTCAGAGAGCCGAGGCGGATGCGCTCTACACTGCTCTTTTCATCCAGCATTTCAAGAAGGTCGATCAGACGGAAGCCATCGAGATCCGCGCCGTATGAGGCGGTCTCAATGCCCGTCAGCACCACCTCACGCGTGCCGCCTGAGGCAAGCCCCTCCACCTCGGAAAGGACGTCGGCGGGAGACTTGGAGCGCACGTTGCCGCGCGCGCCCGGAATGGCGCAATAGGTGCATCTGCACTCACAGCCGTCCTCAATCTTAACGTAGGCGCGGGTACGCGGGGCGCGTGTGATACGCATAGGCTCAAAGGAAGCGCCGTCAAGCGAGGACGTCTCGCAAAGGGGGGCGGTGCTTCTTTCATTCAGCAATTGCTTTGCCTTTTCGGGCAGGCGGAGCTTCCCGTCGGTGCCCGACACGTAAGAGACGCCCTTGATGCGCATAATATCCTCCGAGGAGGTCTGGGCGTAACAGCCTACCACCATGACCAGCGCGTCGGGCGATTTCCCGATAGCGCGGCGGATGACCTGGCGACACTTGCGGTCGCTCTCGGCGGTGACGGTGCAGGTATTGATCACGTACACATCCGCACCGTCCTCGAAGGGGACGACGCGAAAGCCTTCTTTTTCAAAGGCCTCGGTGATGGCCTCGGTCTCGTATTGAGACACCTTACAGCCAAGGGTGTAAAGCCCTACCGTATTCAAGAAGCCACCTCCGTTTTTTTGATACGCTATTCTGTAATTATACCATTATATTTTAAAAAAGTAAAGGGCTTTTGCGTTATTTAGCCGTTTTTTTTGAAAAAAACTTTATTTTTCAAAATTCGGAATGAAGCTTTCGCTTACAGAGCCTTTTTCTTGGGTAAAAGCGCGCGTTACCCCCAAAGAGGCCGCGTAGCTTACGAGTGAAAGGTATTCGGCATCGCTGACAGGACGGTCAAGGGGCGAGACAGCTCCCTTCATAGGGGTGTACTGACGCATCAGGCTGATATAAATGTCATCCCCAAATGTGCCATAGAGATGCTTTACGTTCATTTTCGCCTCAATAAGGTGGGAGGGCAACAGCAAAATGCGCGCTACCGTTCCCCGTACGAGCATCCCCTCTCCGTCAAAGACGGGTGCGCCTGTTTGAGACACCATTTCCTTTACCGCCCTTCGCGCCACGGCGGGATAATCGGCGGCACCCGAATAACGTGCGGCGGTGTCCGCGCGCGCATAGCGCAGATCGGTCAAGTAAACGTCTACCAGCCCCTCTAATGCGCGCAGGGCCTCCACCGTCTCATAGCCCGAGGTATTGTAAACGACGGGCAAGCGAAGTCCCCTTTCCCTTGCCAACAGCAGGGCGGCACGCACTGAGGGAAGGAAATGGGAGGCGGTCACCAGATTCAAGTTGTGAGCGCCTTGCTCACGGAGAGATAAAAAGGCGTCTGCCAGCTTCTCCACGGAAACAGGTCTCCCTCTTTCGCCGCGTGAAATGGCTTTGTTTTGACAGTACACGCATCCGAGAGAGCAGCCCGAAAAGAAAACCGTCCCCGACCCTCGCGTTCCCGAAAGGAAGGGCTCCTCCCACATATGGAGCATCGTATGAGCCAAAACGGCCTGTGCCCCCATGCCGCAAGCACCGCGCTCTCCGTTCAAGCGGTCTACGCCGCAAGCGCGCGGGCAAAGGCGACAAGAGCGATACATCCTTTCATCCACTGCTCTTCTCCTCTCTTTTTTCTCATTGTAGCACAAAAAGGGAAAGAAAGCAACAGAAATCGCGCCTAAAACTTCATTAAATATAAAATTTCGTGAACTTTTGGGCTGTTTTTCTTGACAAGAGGAGGAAATAATGGTATGATAAAGGGAGAAACGAACAAGGAGGTCTTAAGCCTTGCAAAACAATAAGCCAAACGCGCCCGCCGCCGTGTGGGCAAAAAAAACGGACGTGGCCGCTCTGCCCACCGTAGAGGAGCTTCGTGCCGCCTTAGCGGCCACTGAAAGCTCGGACGTCAGACAGATGCTGAACGCCCTCTTTGACGAAGCCACCTTCTCGGAGCTTGGCGTTTATACCAAGCGTCATTTTTCGGAGTTTTCCGAGGGTGCGAACGCCTTTGAGCTTGAGGGAGTAATTTACGGCTACGGTGCCATAGACGGCAGACTCGTTTACGCATTTGGCCAGGACCTTTCAAGGAAGGAAGGTGCAATGGACGAGCGGCACGCCGAAAAGATCCTTGCACTTTACCGCTTGGCACTGAAAAGCAATGCCCCCGTCATCGGCATCTTCAACAGCAAGGGAGCGGACATCTTTGACGGTGTTTCCGCGCTGGCGGGCTATGGAAGGATCATGCGCTGTGTGGCAGACGCCTCCGGCAAGATCCCTCAGATCGCCATCATAGCGGGAGAATGCACCGGTACGCTCGCTCCTCTTGCCGCTATGTTTGATTTTGTAATCGGCGTCCGCGGTGCCGCCTTCTACGTAAACAACACGGGAGACGAGCTGGATGAAAAGGATTGGAGTCTTCCCACGGCGGCCATGATCGCAAAGGATGCCGCCTCCGCGGCGAAGGACGCGAGGCTTCTTCTCTCCTATCTGCCATCTCATGCCGGTGAGGGCGTGGCAAGACTGACCCCCGCCGACAGCATCAATCGCATGCTGGGTGACCCTGATTTCGGCGGCAATCTGGGATATGCCGTGCGCGCTTTGGCTGACAACGGTGTATATCAGGAGATCACCGCCGCTTACGCGCCCGACCTGCTGACGGCCTTTGCCATTATCGGCGGCGTTCGTTGCGGCGTGCTGGGCAACCGTCCTCTGGACGCCCGTGCCAAGCTTGGCAGCAAGGAGGCAAAAAAGGCGGCTCGCTTTATTTCCTTCTGCGACGCCTTCCACATGCCCGTGATCACCTTCGTCGATGCGGCAGGCTTTGCCGAGGAGGACGAGGAGGGCGGGCTCTACGCCTCTAACCTTGCTTCCCTGTCCTTTGCCTACGCCAAGGCGGAGGTGCCCAAGATCACCGTCATTCTCGGCTCTGCCATCGGCGGCGCGTTCGTGCTGATGGGCTCTAAGGCCATGGGCGCGGACGTCGTATACGCCCTTGACTCTGCCGAGATCGGCCCTATGACGACCGAGGCCTCCGTTGCTTTCGCTTGGAATGACAAGGTCACCCTTGAGACCGAGCGTAGCGTACTGGAAGACCTGTGGCGTACGACCCTGTCTTCTCCCGTGTCTGCCGCTCTGCGCGGCGAGGTGGACGACATCATTTCCGTAGACGAGATGAGACAAAGAGTCATTTCCTCTCTCTACATGCTGGCAGACAAGGGTGTCGCAATAGCAAAGCGTCACGCCGTTCTTCCCTTGTAAGGAGGCGCCCATGTTTTTATTAGAAGGCGTGCTCGGTCAGATGCTTCTTGCATGCCTGGCCAGCGTAATAACGACGAGCTTACTGTTTCTTTTGGCCTACGCGATCCTAAGATCCAAGAGCAGGCTGTTCGGCCGAAAAAGAAGAACGAACACAAAGGGGAGCGCAAAGAGTGAGCCCCTTGCCCCCGCCTCCGAGGAGGAGCTTCCCGAAGAGGTGCTGATCGCCATTTTGGCGGCGGCGGTACACGCCTGTGAGGAAACGGAAAAGAAACGATTCCGTGTGGTTTCCTTTCGCCGCACGAGATAGATAATAAGGAGTGCTGATCATGAAAACGAAAAAGTTAAACATTACCGTTCTCGGCAAGACCTACGAGGTACTGGTGGAGGATATGGGCGAGGTGAGCGAGAGCGCGAGTCTGCCCGCCGAGCGTGTGCCGCAGGCCGCCGTCACCCCTATTGATACCCCCGTGCTTACCAGCGTGACCTCTCCTATGAGCGGCACGATCTTGAATGTTTTCGTTCACGTGGGAGACGAGGTACAGGCCGGCGACAAGCTCTGTCTGCTCGAAGCCATGAAGATCCAAAACGTCATCCCCTCCCCCACCGACGGAACGGTTCGCCAGATCCTTACCGCCAAGGGCGACGCGGTGGACACGGGAACCGTCTTGTTCACCATCGAGCCTCAAGCCTGACGGCTTACCTATTTCATCTTGCCGTGATGCTTTGCGGCAGAAAGGAAAACCATGCCAAGACTTAAACTGACAGAAACCGTTCTGCGTGACGGTCAACAGTCTCTTGCCGATTCCCGTATGACCACTGCGGAAATGCTTCCCATTCTTCCCGTCCTTGACAAGGTGGGTTACCATTCCCTTGAGGTGTTCGGCGGTGCTACCTTTGACGCCTGCCTGCGCCATTTACACGAGGATCCTTGGAAAAGACTGCGCACCATAAGAGGCAATCTCCAGCGAACCAAGCTGCAAATGCTTTTCCGTGGGCAGAACGTGCTTGGCTACAAGCCTTATCCCGACGATATCGTCGAATATTTCATTCAAAAGGCAGTTGCGGGTGGCATTGACATCGTGCGCGTTTACGACGCGCTGAACGATCCGAGAAATTTAGAGACGGCCATTCGCGCCGCCAAAAAAGAAAAGGCCTCCGTCCAAGCCGCCATATGCTACACCGTAAGCCCCGCCCACACCAACGAATCCTTCGTGGCTTACGCGCAGACTCTGCTTTCCATGGGAGCGGACTCCATTTGCATCAAGGATATGTCGGGACAGCTTAAGCCCTACGACGCATATCAGCTGATCAAGGCACTCCGTGCCGAGAACAACAATATGCAGATCCAGCTTCACACCCATACGACGGCAGGACTTGCTTCTATGACCGTATTAAAGGCGGTAGAGGTAGGAGTGGACATCGTGGACACCTCTATTTCCCCCTTTGCCTCGGGTGCCTCCTTGCCCCCTACGGAGGCCATCGTCTCCGCCTTTATCGGCACGCCCTACGCCCCCGAGATCGACATGGCCGCCCTCTCCGAGGTAACCGCATATTTTGCCGATCTGAGAGAAAAATATCTCACCGACGGCATGATCGACCGCAACGTACAAAAAATCAGCGTGGACGCACTTCAGCACCAGGTCCCCTACGGCACCTACTTCACCATGTTTGAAAAGCTGTGTGCCATGGGTGAAAAACAGCTTTTGCCCGAGGTGCTTTCCGAGATCTCGCGCGTGAGAGACGATGCGGGATACCCCCCTCTCGTCACCCCCATTTCTCAGATCATCGGCGCGCAGGCCCTGCAAAACGTTTTGGACGGCGCGCGCTATAAGACGGTGACCGAGGACTTTAAAAGTCTCATAAGCGGTCGGTACGGGCGTTTGCCCGGCACGGTGGAGCCCATGTTCAGAAAGAGCATTTTGGGCGACGAGCTTCCCATCACCCACCGCGCCGCCGATATGCTGGCCCCCGCAGTGGAGAAATACAGAAGCCGCGTAGCCCCCTACGCCGAGCAGGAGGAGGACCTTCTCACTCTTGCCATTTTTGAGGACGTGGCTATTCGTTATTTTGAATGGCGCAAGAATCAAAGATACGGTCTTGATGCCCGTGCCTCCCGCCGCTCCGGCGTCCATCCGGTGTAAATGATCGCAACCGAAGCGGGTCTGCCAAAGGCGGCACTGTAAAACTAAAACCGTCCCCTGTCTCCCGACAGGGGTCGGTTTTTTTCATGCTTCCTTGGCGGCCTCCGCAATGACCTTTTGGGCCACGTTAGCGGGAACCTCCTCGTAACGAGCGAAGGTGTAATCAAAGCGTGCTCTGCCCTGCGTCATCGCCCGCAGCGCAACCACGTAGTCGGTCATTTCGGCGTAAGGCACCTCGGCCTCTACCGTCTGATAACCGTCTCTTTCATGGGTATCGATGCCCAGCACTCTTCCACGGCGGCGATTGAGATCGCCCATAACGTCACCCACGTAGCCGTCGGGGGTGTGAACGGAGAGAGTACCAACGGGCTCAAGGAGCACGGGAGACGCCTTGGGGATACCGTCCTTGAAGGCCAAAATAGCAGCCAGCTTAAAGGAAATTTCATTACTGTCCACGTCGTGATAGGATCCACCCTCTAAGTTTGCCTTCAGGCCAACCATGGGATAGCCGGCGAGGACACCCTTCTGCATAGCCTCCTCGATACCCTTTTGTACCGCAGGGAAGAAATTCTTAGGTACCTCTCCGCCGAATACCGTCTCGGTAAAGGTGAGGCCCTCTTCTTCGCCTGGCGAGAAGGTCATACGAACGTGACCGTACTGACCGCTACCGCCGGACTGCTTCTTGTGCTTGCCCTCGGCAGGCGCGGACTTGCGGATGGTCTCACGGTAGGCCAGCTTTTCGGGCACAAAGCCGACGGACACGCCAAAGCGGTTTTTCAGCTTGGCGGCAACGATATCAAGATGGGTGTCACCCAAGCCGGAGAGCAAGAGCTGCTTTGTCTCGGCACTGTTGCGGAAGCGGAGGGTCTTATCCTCCTCAAGGAGTCTCGCAATGCCCGAGGAGATCTTGTCTTCATCGCCCTTGCCGAGAGGCACGACGGCCTTGGTGGCGTAGGCATTGGGGTATTCCACTCTGGCGTACTTCAAGTCGGATGCGCCCGTGGTGAGGGTGTCACCCGTGGCGGTGGAGGCAAGCTTTGCCATCATACCGATGTCGCCGCAAGCAAGGGAGGCGATCTCCTCCTGCTTCTTGCCCTTTACGATATAGAGACGGCCGGGCTTTTCCTGGGCACCGCCGGTGGTATTGACGAGAACGGTGTCCTTGGTAACGCTACCGTTCATGACCTTAAAGAAGGACATCTTACCCACGAAGGGATCGGCAACCGTTTTGAAGACGAAGAGGGAGGCTACGTCGCCCTCCTTATCAATGGGGACGTCGTTTCCGTCCACGTCCTTCTCCACCCCCTTGGCGGTATGACGGGGATAGGAGTCGGCAATGGTGTCAAGGAGGGTCTTAACACCCCACATCTTGGTGGCGGCACCGCAGAACACGGGAATGATCTCACCGCGGATGATACCGTTGTGGATGGCCTCCACAGACTCCTCACGGGTGATCTCCTCGCCCGCGAAATACTTATCCATCAAATCCTCATGAGTCTGGGCGATGGCCTCGTACAGCATATCGCGGTATTTATTGGCGATCTCCATGAACTCGTCGGGAATGGCGAGGGTAACGTAGTCACCCGTTGCGGAATCGAAAATGTAGCTTTCAAAGTCGAGCAGATCGAGGAAGCCTGTAACCTTGTCGCCGTCGATCATGGGGATCTGCAAGGGACAAACGGTAACGCCAAAGGCCTCGCGCAACGCATCGAAGACCTTGTAGAAGCGTGCCTCGGGATCGTCAAAGCGGTTAATAAAGAAGGACTTGGGCAGACCCATCTTGGTGGCCAGGTTGAAGGCACTTTCCGTACCGACCTCAACGCCCGCCTTACCGTCAACGACGATCAGCGCGGCATCGGCCACGCGGGCACACTCGAGGACGTCGCCCTCAAAATCGGGATAGCCGGGAGTGTCCAAAATGTTGACCTTGATGTTCTGCCATACAAGGGGCGCCACGGCGGCGCTGACGGAGGAGCCGCGCTTGATCTCTTCGGCATCAAAATCAAGTACGGTATTTCCCTCCGTTACCTTTCCTAATCGGTCGGTGGCCTTGGCGATATAGAGCATAGCTTCTGCGAGCGAGGTCTTTCCCGCCCCACCGTGTCCAAGCAAGCATACGTTACGAATGTTTTTGGTTTCAAACAGGTCCATACGGAGAGTCTCCTTTTCTTGATAATAAAATAAGCAGATAAACCCTTTCGAGATTCTATCTGCTTATATTATATCGTGTTTTAATCTAAGATGCAAGAGTTTTTATCAACTTTTTTCACATTGAACGCCAATCTTTTTATTCATTTTTTGTGCAAATTGCACATATTTCCCTGAAAATTGCCGGTTTCAAAGAGTTTTTTGTCGATATCGTTCAGCACCGTGACCTTCTTTAAACTCCAAAGAGGCGCGAGAAGCGCGCCCTTGGCACCGTCTCCCGTCAAGCGTCCGATGACCGTTTCAGGGGGAAAAAGTGCCAGCTGCTCTGCCACGGTGTCCACGTAATCCTCTCTCGTCATGGGGACGTAGTCTCCCCGTTCGTAGAGGGCGGCAAGTGGGGTGCCGCGCAAAACGTGAAGAAGATGAAGCTTGACCTCGTCGGGTCGAAGACGCGCGACCTCCCTCGCGTTCCTCAGCATCTGCTCCTTGTCCTCACCCGGAAGACCGTTGATGAGGTGAACGGAAACACGAGCGTCAGGCACGGCACGGCGAAGTGCCGCATAGCCCGACAGAAATTCGGCGTAGGTATGTCCGCGATTGATGCGTTTTGCCGTTTCGTCGGATACGCTTTGGAGTCCCAGCTCCACCGTAAGAGGAATTTTCTCCGCTACCGCGCGTAAAAGGGAGAGCACGTCATCGGCAAGGCAATCGGCGCGGGTGGCGATATGGAGAGCGACCGCACCGGGCAGGGCAAGCACCTCCTCGTATACCGCGCGCAGACGCGAGATGGGTGCGTAGGTATTGGTATGGGCTTGCAGATAGGGGATAAACCTGTCCGTATCCCACTTTTTCTTTATTTTTTCCACCTGGAGGCGGTATTGCTCCGTCAGGGAAAGACGGGCGTCGGGGGCAAAATCACCGCTCCCGCGCGCCGAGCAATAGATACATCCGCCCGTGGCGCGCGTTCCGTCGATGTTGGGGCAGGTAAAGCCCGCGTCGAGGGTGACCTTGGCGCATTTCCCGCCGTAGGTACGGCGCAAATAATAATCGTAGGTGTAATACCGCTTGTTGGAATCGGTATAGGGAAAGGGATTCATCTCCCTTTGGGTAGTCCTCATGCTTCGTCCTTCTTTTGCTTTTTCAGCAGCGTCAGCACCTCAAAAAGGTTGGAGATACCGATCAGCTCCGCGTCGGTCTTTCCCTTCAAGGCGGCCACCGAGCGTTTGGGAAGCACGATCTTGCGGAAGCCCAGGCGATAAGCCTCCTTCACACGGTAATCGGCGTGAGAAACGGCGCGCACCTCGCCCGCGAGCCCCAGCTCGCCAAAGACGATGAGGTCGGGAGGAATGACGGTATCACTGATGGCGGAGATCAGCGCAAGCGCAACCGCCAGGTCGGCGGCCGGCTCAATGAGACGCATACCGCCTGCGATGTTCAAATAAACGTCATTGGCGGAAAAGCGAAGGTGCAGCCGTCTTTCCAGCACCGCGAGAAGCAAGCACATACGGTTATAGTCAAAGCCGTCGGCGGTGCGGCGAGGGCTGGGAAAGGCGGTGGGAGCCACAAGGGCTTGGATCTCGGTGATCAGGGGACGGCTTCCCTCCATCACCACGCAGGCGGCACTGCCACTGATGTCGATCGGTCTTCCCTCCATCATGGCCTCGGAGGGATTGGGAACCTCGGTGAGGCCCTCGTCACCCATCTCGAAAACGCCGATCTCGTTGGTGGAGCCGTAGCGGTTCTTAATGGCGCGCACGATGCGATAGGACTGTCTTCTGTCACCCTCGAAATAGAGAACGGCGTCCACCATGTGCTCAAGGACCTTGGGACCCGAGATGCCGCCCTCCTTGTTGATATGGCCCACGAGGAATACGGCGGAGCCGGTCTCCTTGGCGAAGGAAATAAAGGCCATGGCGCACTCTCTGACCTGGGTGATGCTGCCCGCCACCGAGGTAAAGCGCTCGCTGTATATGGTTTGAATGGAATCCACGATCAAAACGTCCGGTGAGAGACGCTTACACTCCTCTTCGATGCCGTCGAGGTTGGTCTCGGTGAGAACGAAAAGCTCGCCCGACGCCACGCCGAGGCGTTCGGCGCGAAGCTTGATCTGCCCACGCGACTCCTCGCCCGACACGTACAAAACCTTGTGCCCCTTGGACAGCTCGTGGCTGATCTGCAAAAGAAGGGTGGATTTACCGATACCCGGCTCACCCGACAGCAGCACCACCGAGCCTTGCACGAGACCGCCTCCGAGAACGCGGTCAAGCTCGCCCATTCCCGTAGAGCGGCGGATATAATCGGGCAAGGCGGTATCGGCAAGGCGCACCGCCTCCTTATCCTCTCGCCTCACGATGCTTTTGCGCGCGGGCGCGGGCTTTTCTTCCTCCTCGTTCATGGAGTTCCAAGCACCGCAATCGGGGCATTTTCCGAGCCACTTGCGGCTGACGTAGCCGCATTCGGCGCAAACGTAAACGGTCTTCGCTTCCTTCATTTTATATTCCATCCGTTCGTTTATTAGAATTCTACCTCCATGATAGCACAAAAAAGACAAAAAGACAACTGTTTTTGATAATCTTTGTCGGATAAATTTGCGGCATCCTCCCCATTGGACAAAAAGCCGCACTCCACCAGCACCGCAGGTGTGACAGCGTTGTCTAAAAGATAAATGCTCCCGCCCGTCGCCTTGGCGGTACGGGTGTTGTCGGGAATGAGCCCCTCCTTCACTCCTTTCATAATGGCGGCGGCCACCTCCCTGCTTTTGGCGTCTGCCGCGTAATAGACCTCAAGCCCCCTATACCGCGCCGTGGGAAAGGAGTTCATATGGATACTGACGAAGAGGGCGTGAGGATTTTCCCTTGCCACCGCCAAGCGGTTGGCGAGATCCTTCGCCTTGCGCCCCGTCATCCGCTTCTCTTCCTCGCTTAATACCAGGTCGTCCGTCTCACGCGTTAAGATAACGTTTACCCCCGCCGCGCGAAAGTGCTCCGCCAAAAGAAGGGTAACGGCGAGATTCAAGTCCTTTTCCAAGGCACCGTTCACACCGATGGCACCCGCATCCTTGCCCCCGTGACCGGCATCCAAAATGACGGTGCGGCCGTCGGGTGAAGCGAGAGCGGGCAAGGTCTCTCCACGAGCAGCTCCGAGCCCCATCGGGAGCAAAAGAAAAAGGCAAAGCGCGACGGAAACGAAGGACAAAAGATTTTTACTCGACAAAAAGGACATAAAAAGACCCCCCACAGAACGAAGTACAATTCATTCTATGGGGAGCCTTGTTCGTTTATTCTTTATCGCTCTTGGGCTTTCTTTTTCCAAAGAGGTAGACGTTGTGCTCACCGAGCGCGTAAGCGCCCATGGAAACCAAGATCATAGGCAAGGAGGAGAAGATATAAAGGACGGTCGCCACCAGATACTCAAGGAAGGCGTTGTCCGCAAAGGAGTCTAAAATCACGCTGAAGCACCCCGCGTACATAGACTCGAACAGGCCTACGAAAACATGGGTGAAGCCGTAAAGCAGAACACCGAAGGACAGGTCCAGCACGTAGCCAAGGACAAAGCCGATGAGCATTAAAACCGCCAAAAAGAGATTGGGGACAGAGGCAAGCAGGGAGACCTTGAAGGCGTAAAGCTTGATTTTCGGCTGTCTGCCGTTTTCAATACGAATGATGTCGCGCGCTCCCGCATCCCACATGACGTTATAGATGAGAGCGAGATAGAAAAGGACGGCGAAGAGACTGACGCAAAGAAGGAAGACAGACTTCCCTTTCGCCGCCATATTGACAGCCATCGTCAGCACGATGCCGAAGATGGTCATACCGATCTGATTGATAAACAGCTTTGAGATGAGACTTAAGTTCTTTTTAAAAAAGGTCATGCTGACTCCTTGTGGCAGAGGGCGAATACGGCTCGCGAAAAACAGTGTCATCATTATAGCGGTATTTGCTCCAAAATGCAATACTTAAATCGTAAACATTTTAAACGAGTACAAAAGTTTACAATATGTCCATCATTTTCGCTTTGTATTTTGTATAATAAAATTGTATTTTTCCCTAACAAGGAGACCGTCATGGCAGTTTTAACCTTAAAAAGCAGCGAAATGGAGCAGTTCTCCCCCCTACTGCGCGAGTTTGCCTCTCAAAAATCCGTTATTGAGGGCTGCACGGAAAAGACGGTGTGCGAGTACCTCTCCGACCTGCGTACCTTTTGCCGTTTCCTTGAGGCCAAGCGGCTTGGTGTGAACACGGAAAGCGAGGAGTTTGCCCGGATCGACATCCGTGGCTTTGAGCTTGACCGTTTCTGTGAGATCACGAGAAGCGACATTTACGAGTTTATGCTCTACGTGGGACAAAACAGAGAAAACGGCTGGGCGGCAAGATCCCGCAAGCTTTCTACCTTAAAGGCGTTTTTCAAATACCTTCATTTGGACAAAAAGGACCTGGAAAAGGATCCTACCGAGTCCATCAGCGCGCCACACCGCCACACTACCCTGCCCAAATACCTGACCTTGAAGGAGAGCGTCTCTCTCCTTGAGGCGGTCAAAGCTGACACCGAATCCAAGACCGTTTTGAGGGATTACGCCATCATTACGCTGTTTCTCAACTGCGGCATGCGTCTTTCGGAGCTGGTGGGGATCGATCTTACCGACTTGGACAAGGAGTTAAAATCCCTGCGTGTCATCGGTAAGGGCAACAAGGAAAGGGTCATTTATCTCAACCGCGCTTGCCGTACCGCCTTGATGGACTATATACTTGAGAGACAGGGACAGGATACCCAAGACATCCGCACCCCCGCCCTTTTCATCAGCTCACGCAAAACGCGGATCAGCCAAAAGACGGTGCAGTGGATGGTATACAAATATTTGGACGCGGCAGGTCTTTCGGGACGCGGCCTTTCCGTCCATAAGCTTCGGCATACCGCCGCCACGCTGATGTATCAATCGGGCGAGGTGGACGTGCGCGTGCTAAAGGATATTCTCGGTCACGCTCAGCTCAACACCACCCAGATCTACACCCACGTCAGCGATGAAAACATGGAAAGGGCGGTGGCCCACAACCCTCTCGCACAGGTACACGTCAAGAAAAAGAGCCGCCCTCTTCCAAGCGACGCGGACGAGGAGGAGTAAGCGTTTTTCACGCTTCGGCATAGAATAATAAAAAGGAAAGAGAAAAGCCTCTTTCCTTTCTTTTTTGGAGGTGAACGGCATGAAGGAGTGTTACTACATCGGAAAAAGGAGAAAAAAGCGCGGAAAAAGACGTCTGTTAGGGCTTGGCCTTTTTCTTCTGCTTCCCGCGCTCTTGCTCCATTTCTGTCTCTACCCGCAGGTGCTGGCACTTGTGGAGAGCCGCGTAGGTACGCGGCTTTCCGCCCTGTCTGCCGAGCAGATCGCCCTGACGCTGGCTGAGACGGACACGAGCTACAGCTCTCTCATACATATCGGCTACGGCACGGACGGCGCAGTACGGTCTGTGTCGGTGGATACGGTAAGGATCGCGCTGCTGAAGCAACGGCTTGCGTTATCCTTGCTTTCCGCCTTGGAGGAGGAGGGCGCGCTTTCCGTATCCATCCCCCTCGGAAATCTGCTTGGCTTTTTACCGCTTTCGGGGCTTGGTCGCCCTCTTACCGTACGGGTCAAAACGGCGGACAGCTTAAAGGCATCCTTTCATTCCTCCTTCACCGAGGCGGGCATCAACCAGACCCGCCACACCATTCGCTTTTGCTTTGAGATCACGGTATATTGCCTGATCTCGGGCAGAGTGGAGGCCATTACGCTGGACTCCTCCTTTCCCGCGGCAGAGACGGTCATCGTAGGGGACGTCCCCGAAAGTCTGACGCAGATCTCCCGTTTGACGGACGGCGTGACGGAATTTGATATTGACGACGCGGTGGATTTTGGCAACGTGGTGGGGTGAACTGTAATTTTTATTTACTTTTTTGTTGACATCCTTCACATTTTGTGCTACAATGTAGGAGCAAGAAGAAAAGAGGATGAACGTATGACATTAGGACAAAAAATAAAGGCGTTGCGTAAGGAAAAAAAGTGGACGCAGGCGGAGCTGGCGGGTGAGGAGATCACGCGCAATATGCTCAGCCTCATTGAAAGCGACACCACCCTTCCCTCCTTACCCACCTTAAAATATTTGGCAAAGCGACTGGGCGTGCCGGCGGGATACCTTTTGGACGAGGACAGCTCCTACGAGGCTTACCGCAAGGTGCAGGTATTTCCCGCCATCAAAAAGCAATTTCTGGCGGGAAATTACAAGGAGGTCTTACGGCTTGCCGAGCGTGACCTGACGCATCCCGACGACGAGGCGTCGCTTTTGCTCCTTCACGCTTGCATTTCCTTGGCCTCGGAGGCACTGCACAGAGGTGCCATGGTCAGTGCCGAGCGGTTTTGCGAGCGCGCGCGCGCCTATCTTTCCCACACCGCTTATCCCAAGGAAACGTTACATGCGCGCTTAACGCTGCTTGAAGCGGTCTTGCGCAACGTGCAAGCTCCGAAGTACGAGGTGACCTCATGCGGCTACGAAGACGCGGTGGCGGAGGCGGCAGACGCGGAGTTTTATCGCTACGTGGCGGAGGACACCGAGGGCTACACCTTCCGTGACCCCATTTTGGCAGCCCACGTGGAGGCCAAGGGCTTGATCGCCAAGGGACGCTATGCCGATGCCTTGAAGGCCATGGAGATCATCGAGGAAAAGCGAAGCGACCGACACTTCAGCCTTTTCGTGCTATTCCGTCTGTACGGCGATATTGAGCAATGTCACAAGTCCCTCGGAGACTTTGCCTCTGCTTATCGCTACTCTTCCAAGAGAATGTCCCTCCTTTCCGCCTTCCGCGGATAAAATACGAAAAAAAGCGCCGAGCGCATGGGAGCAAGAATGAAAAACAAGCTTGTTACAGCCGCCGCCTTCAAGACGGGGCCACACCACGGCACCTACCATTATCACAACGGGTACGAGCTGATATTCGTGAAGCGAGGTCAGCTCGCCGTTTCCATTGGTGAAGAAAGCTATCAGGCTACGGACGGCACGCTGATCTTAGTCGGAAACTTAGAAAACCACACCCTTCGGGTGGACAGCACGGTATACGAAAGATATTTCGTCAATCTTGCCACCAAGGAATGTGAGAAGGCACTGGACGCACTCGATCTGATCGCGCTTCTCAAATTCCGTCCCGAGGGCTTCCGTCACACGGTGTGCTTTGATGCCGAGACGGCGGCAAGAGTCGCCCATCTCTTTTCACGCATCATCTCCGAATGCGAACGAGCGGACGCGTACAGTGAGACGCTGACGGGGCAATACGTCAAGGAGATCATGATCGAGGTCAAGCGCTCCTTACCCGACGACCAAGGGACGGACGGCGGCATCCGCGCCCAGCTGTACGAGATGCAAAGCTATCTCGACCGCCACTTCGCGGAGGATATTCGCATTGACGAGCTATGCGGTCGCTTCTACGCCAACCGCTACTACCTGACCCACGCCTTCAAGCTCTACACGGGATACAGCCCCAAGCAATACCTGACCCTCGTGCGGCTGCATCAAGCGGTGGAATTGTTTGCCGAGCAGGGTGTCTCTGTCAGCACCGCCGCCGAGGAGTGCGGCTTTTCCAGTCTGACCTGTTTTATCCGCAGCTTCAAAAAGCATTACGGCACAACCCCCTCGGAATACAAGGAAAAAAATAAGCTGTAAACAAAAAACTGCCTTTTCGGCAGTTTTTTGCTTTTAAGAAGGTCTGCTCGCCCAAAGCGCGGCTGCGGCCACCCAAGGCCTTGCGGCAGGCTGATTCCACGCAGGATTGCCGCATTCGGTGATCTCATTGGCAAGGGCGATGCCGTGGAGACCGTCGGGGTAGACGTGAAGCTCAAAGGGGCGGCCGCGCTCCGCCATGGCGGACGCCATCAGAAGGGCGTTACACACGGGCACCACCTGATCGGCGGCGGTGTGCATAATAAAGCAAGGAACAGTATTTTCGTCCACCGCGCGATCGATACGAACGCGGTCTAATTGCGCCTCGGTTGGGGCATCGGTGCAAAGGAGATTGCGGAAGGTAAAATCCTGCTCAGCGATAACGGGATAAATGAGCATAGCGCCCTTTACCTTATTTTCGCCGTAAGTCAGCCCCGTTCCCTCGTAGACCTCGGGGCGGTGCCACATAGTGGCAAGACTACCTGCTAAATGACCGCCTGCCGAGAAGCCCACCGCGAAAACCTGCTCGGGATCAATGCCGTAGGTCTCAGCGTTATCCTTAATATGCTTTACGGCAAGCGACGCCTCGATGAGTTGAGCGGGATAGGGCTTTTTCCTGTTTACGGTATAGTGCAGAACGAAGCAGGCAAAGCCGTAGGGCAGAAACGCCTCTGCGATAGTCTCCCCTTCTCTGTCGTCGCAAACGTTGTGATAACCACCGCCCGGGATGACCAAAAGCGCCTTGCGGACGTAGTTTTTCGTTTTCAAGGGAACAAGGGTCTCAAGGTAGACCGACTCGTCGTTGGTGAGTGAAATTGTTTTGTTGATCACGTTTCTATCCTCTCATCGTCTTTTTTATTTATGCGTATAGCGATAGTGATCTAAAATGCTTTGCCAGAAGAAGGGGTAACCGATATAATAGCCCGCATCGTTGGAGCCCGCGAGGGGCAAAAGCTCTCTTTCGTACTCGGCTTCGGTGATGATCCCCTCGTCGCGCATATATCGCAAAACGTAAGCCCTTAGCTCTTGCCGCTTTTCTTCGTTCAACTTTTCACCGATCACCGGGTCGCACTCCTCGCTCAATCTGAACATTTTATCATCCATGATCCTATCGCTATTATAACGAATGTATTCGCTATTATACGAAAAAGCCACACCGGCAGGGCGGTTTCCGTCTATCATATAGCTACGGGCCATTTGAAGCTCATAGACACCCTCGTATTGGTCCTTATAATAGGTCTCCGCAAGGGTCTTTCCGCTGATCAAGCCGCGAGCGTACTGATTTTTCAAAAGCAAAAAGGGGACGTCTCTTCTGTAAGAGATCCATAATTCACCCCGATGAGAGACAAAATTACGGTCGTTAAAGCCGGCAATGGGTACGCATCCATCCTTCAAGATGGCCTCGCACTTCTCCTCCTGCCAAACGCGGTCACGAAACGCCTCCTCATCCGCGGGACGAAAGCCGATCTCATAACCGATCCGCCCCGTGACCCAATCCTCTTCGAAATTTGGGGTAAGGCGAAGGGTAAGGCGCAGGGTACTTTGTTGGGGATAACGGTCGTGGGTAAAGTTCTCTATCACAAAGGTGTCACCCTTTTTCGTCGCCCCCTCCATCTCCACCGTGAACGCCTCCGCGAAAATGCGGATCTCCAGGTCGCCGTCGCCCAGGTCGTCATTCCAAAGGCCCACGTCGAAGGTGGCCTTGATCTGCTCCCCCTCCCGATATACGTTTTTCTTAAGCTGCGCGAAAACGTAAACGCTTTCTTTGCCGGGAATATACATAGATGCATCGTAGACGATCCCCGGGGTGGGCTCGGGATCGGTATTGAGCAAAAGACGGTTACTGTAACGGAAATGCCACCGTTCTACCGTGCCATAGGTCCGAAAGCCAATGACTGTCAGGATAAAAAGGTGAAGACAGGTTCCCAAAATGGCAACGCAAAGCACCCACGCAAGGGTACCGATTCTGACCTTTCGCTCTGCTTTTGCTTTCATATATTCTCCTTTCCAAACAACACTCCGACACGTGTGGGGAGCGTGGGCGGTACAGATTCTTCCACCAACAGTATAGCATAACATCTTTTTACTGTCCATACTTTTCATATTTTATTTACAAAGCATATCCAAGCGGCAAAAGCAAAGTCCATCGGATAAGATTTACTCTTTTTTGCCTTTTTGTTAAAAAAATATTGACCTTTTGCGCAAGATGTGTTAAAATGACCTTATCATCATGAACAAGGAGCTTTTATGAAGCGTTTTAAGGAATGGCTGAGTATTCAGCTGGTCAAGCGTCCGGGCGGTATGGTTCTGGTCGCCATTTTGCTATTCAATATCCTGTTTTTTGTGGCATCGGCTGCCGTCATCAGCGCGCTGTCAAGCGAGGGCACACAGGAGCTGTCCTTTATCGTGGCGGCGTACTACACCGTAGCGATGGTGTTAGACGCGGGATTTGTTTCCTCGGTGTCGGAGATCGGCACGTCGGGAGTGATCCTCACCGTATTTTGCCTGGTGGTAGTGCTGGTGGGTATGATCACCTTTACGGGTGCCGTCATCGGTTACGTAACCAACTATATCTCTCACTTTATCGAGAACGCCAACTCGGGCAAGCGGCGGCTTCACGTATCGGGTCACGTGGTCATCTTAAACTGGAACACCCGCGCCTCGGAGATCGTCAACGATCTGCTCTATTGCGAAACGGAGCAAAAGGTGGTGGTGCTGGTAGCCGGCAGACGCGCGGAGATCGAAAAGGAGATCGACGAGAGGCTGTCCGACACCATCAGCAGAGAAAACAAGGCGGTTCTTGACAAATACGCCGCCCTTCCCTTTTTCCGCCGCCGCGCCATGTTCCGCAAGGAAAAAATGAAGAGAAACGTGACGGTCATCGTCCGCGAGGGCGACGTGTTCTCCTCCAAGCAGCTACACGATATTTCTCTTGAGCATGCCAAGACTGCCATCATTTTAGGCAACGACGTCAATAACACCATTTGCAAATTTGAGCATAAGGATCGCATGGACGACCAAAGCCGTGGCAATCCGCAAACCATCAAGACCTTGATGCAGGTAGCGGATATTACTGCCGCCGCCTATTCCGACGACAATCAGAAGATCATCGTTGAGATCACCGACGACTGGACGGAGGAGATCGTTGACAAGATCATTCGTTACAAGCAGGTGGACGGCAAGTGCAACATCGTTCCCATTCGCATCAATAAAATACTTGGTCAGATCCTTTCCCAGTTCTCCCTGATGCCCGAGCTGAACGCGGTGTACCGAGAGCTGTTTTCCAACAAGGGCGCCGCCTTCTACTCGCACGAGGAGAGGGTGGAGGACGACGTAGCCCATGCCAAGGCGTATCTTGCCGAGCATAGGCACGCCATTCCCTTGACCTTTATGTCGGAGAAGGGCAAGGATTATTATTACTACGCCGCCGATTCCGAAAAGGATATCACGAGAAAATCTGCCGCGATCAAGGCGTGCTTGCCCGAGGTCAAGCTGAACCACGACTATTGGATCGTCCAAAAGAACGTGGTCATTTTGGGTCACAACAGCAAGTGCCGCGACATCATGCAGGGCTTCCGCGCCTTCTGCGACGAGTGGGGCAAATCCGACCGTGAGATCTTGCGCATTCTGGTCATTGACGACGAAAAGAATTTGGAGAAGCTGAACTACTACCGCGAATATCCCTTCGTGGTGGAGACGGTAGCGGCAAAGCTCTACGACAAGGATCTGATCTGCTCCACCATTGAGCGTTTCGCCCTCAGCAACGAGGAGGACACCAGCGTTCTGCTTCTGTCGGACGATACCGTTTTGAACGAGGATCTGGACGCGAGCGTTTTGACCAATCTGGTGTACGTACAGGATATTATCAACAAGAAGGTAAAGGAGGATCCTACCTTCGATCCCGAAAGCATCGACGTGATCGCAGAGATCATCGACCCCAAGCATCACGACATTGTCAACAGCTACAGCGTCAACAACGTGGTCATCAGCAACCGTTACATCAGTAAGATGATCACACAGATCGGTGAGAAGGAAGCACTCTTTGGCTTCTATTCCGATATTCTGACCTACGACACGGCAGACAGCGAGGAGTACGACAGCAAGGAGATCTACATCAAGAAGGTCAGCCGCTTCTTTGAGGAGCTGCCGCCTCCCTGCACCGCCGAGGAGCTGATCCGCGCCGTCTTTGACGCCTCCACAGACGAGTCCATCCCCAAGGAAAAGCACAACCCCAACATCCCTCTCGGCTACGTCAAGCCGGGTGGAAGGATCGTGCTGTTCTCGGGCGATCAGTCTCAGATCAAGGTACATCTGGAGCAGAGAGACAAGATCATCGTTTTCAGCAATCACTGATCACGCTCTTCTTATCAATTATTGTGAATGCAAAAAAGAGAACCTTTGGCAAACAAAGGTTCTCTTTTTTGTTTCTCCAAGCCGCAACCTTGGCATATCATCGGCGCGCGGATCCGACGCATTTCTATTTTAAAGCAATCGGCGGGTATCGTAGAGGTGAGTGACGGGGTCTTTTTCGCCGTATTCGGTCAAGAGGGCTTCGCCCGTGGAGAGCAAGACGAGTGAGCGGCGAACACCCGCGCGCGGCGGATAAAGCCTGTCGATCTCGCGCGCTTTGGCGCGATAGGCCTCGCTGTCGTCTCTCAGCACGGGAGGAATGCGGCAAGAGGAATTGCTTCTTACAAAGTCCTCTTTCATGGCGTCCGCCAAGCAATCTGCCGATAAATAAGGAACGAAAACGTCAAAAACGGCTTTTGCTTCATCGTTCAGCGTATAGCCGTCGGGGAGCTTCTTCAAGGCGTCACCCGCCAAGGCGAAGAGGGAGAAGGGGGTGACCTTTCCCGTTTTCAGCATTGCCTCCACCGTTCTTACATAGCGGCGGTTGTTGTAGAGGCGGTCGCACCCCATTTCCGCCGAACGAATGACGGCAAGCTCCGCTTCGGAGAGGCAAGGGGTAGAAAGGACGGTATAGGGCGGCGATTCCGCGAAGACGCAAGGATACGCTTCCCTGTTTTCGCGCAGAGGCGCGCCGCGAAGCAGCTTCAAAAAGCCAAGCTGCAGCATATGGGGGCGGAGAGCGAAGGCCTTGTCAAAGCTTTGCTGAAAATCGGCAAGCCCCTCCTCGGGCAAGCCCGCAATCAAGTCAAGATGCGTATGAACGTTCTCTTTCGCCAAGAGGCGGCGCACGGCGGCGCAAAGCGCATCGGTACGGTCGGAGCGGTGAATGGCGCGAAGGGTAGGCCGATGGAAGGTTTGGAGTCCGATCTCCATTTGAAAGTAGCCCTTTGGCACGTCCGCGAGGAGGCCAAGCGTCTCCTCATCCAAAAGCTCTCCCGCTATCTCAAAATGAAAGCAAGCGTCCTTTGGGATCCCTTTTCCTCTTTCCGCAAGCAGAAAGGAAAACATCTCGCGTGCCCTCGCGCGGTCGGCGTTGAAGGTACGGTCCACAAATTTTACCGTTTTACTGCCGCCCTTTACAAAAGCAAGGATGTCTTTTTTCACCCCGTCAAGGTCAAAAAAGCGCACACCGCCCGCCCGTCCCGACAAACAAAAGGCGCAGGAGAAGGGACAGCCGCGTGAGGCCTCAAGATAGGCAATGCGCCCGCCGAGTGCCTCGGCATAGCCCGCCGAAAGGGGGCTTGGGGGCGTATCCGTCCCTATGAAGGGGGCGGAAAGATGCAAATTTCCGTCTTTCCTACGGAAGGAGCAGCCTTCTACCGTGGCAGGGTCTCCGCCATCCTCTAACAGGTCGGCAAGACGGGCAAAGGGATACTCTCCTTCTCCACTTAGGATAAAGTCCACCTCAGGCAGACGGGCAAGGAAACGCGCCGCATCGTAGGACACCTCGGGACCGCCGAGAAGAATACGGGCGCGGGGGTGTGCCGCTTTCACAAGCGGAACGAGCTTCTCCACGAGAGAGACGTTCCAGATATAGACGGGAAAGGCGTAGAGGTCAGCCTCGACGTCACGCAGGAGGTCGGCGAGGGCTTTTTCGTCGTCATTGACCGTTTTGTCGATCACGGTGACCTCGTGAGGATAGTGAGAATAGGCAAGCACCCCCGCCTTTAAGGCGTAGGGGGCGGGGGTCACGTGTATGTAGCGAGAATTCAAAGAAAAAAGGAGGATGCGCATAAAACAGTTCCTCCTTTTCGTAATACTTTAAATTATTTCAAGAAGCCGTTGACGATCTGCTCCTCCGCCTCAGCCTCGGTCAGACCGAGAGACATCAGCTTGATCAGCTGCTCGCCCGCGATCTTGCCGATGGCGGCCTCGTGGATGAGGGCGGCGTCGAGAGAGTTGGCGGTGACCTCGGGAATAGCGCTGACAGTAGCCTCGTCCATAATGATGGCATCGCACTCACTGTGGCCGCTGCACTTGGCGTTTCCGTTGATGCGCGAAACGAATACTTGACGGGACTTATCCTTGGCAACCGATCGAGAGATCAAGTTGGCGGAGGAGTCCTCGCCGTTCAGGTCTACGGTAAAATCGGTCTTGGCGTATTGCTCTCCGTGAGTCATCAGGCTCTCTTTAATGACGATGGAGGCACGCGCGGCGAGGGTCACGCTTGTGACGCGCTCGGTGGAATCCACACCCTTGATCTGTACCGTTTCCATTTCCATGTGACCGCCCTCGTCGATCTCGATAACGGTGGTGGGATTCATAAGCCGCTTGCCGTTTCCGTCGCCCGCGCCGTAATGCTTCTCCACGTAGCGCAGACGGGCATTTTTTCCAATATGGAAGGTGTGGATGCCGTCGTGGCGCGAATCCTTGTCGCCGCCGTTGTGAATGCCGCAACCGGCTACGATGACCACGTCGGCGTCATCCCCCACGTAAAAGTCGTTGTACACCATTTCCGTGAGACCCGCCTCGCTGAGAAGCACGGGCATATGCACGCTTTCCTTTTTCGTGCCCGGACGAATGACGATGTCGATGCCGTCCTGTCCGTCCTCACGGGGGCGAATATCAATATTGGCGGAGGTATTTCTCCCCACGCTTTTGCCGTTGGCGCGAATGTTGTAGGCGCCACTCGGTACCTCGTGGAGGTCTGCCACCGCTTCCAATAAGCTTTTCTGTATTGCGTCCATTGTCGTTCTCCTTGTATCAGGACATCTTGTCCATGAGGGTGCCGCAGAAGCCTCCGGCCGCGCCGAGAAGGGCGGGCAGGATCTCGTCCCTCGTGCCGATCTTATCCACAGTACCGCCCGCGATGACGGCGATGGTGTCGGCAATGTTCAAAATTCGCTCTTGATGAGAAATAATAAGAATGGTGCCCTTGCGCTTTTCGTGCATTTTCTCGAACACGGAGATCAGATTGCTGAAGCTCCAAAGGTCGATACCCGCCTCGGGCTCATCAAACACCGTGAACTTGGTGCCGCGCGCGAGAACGGTGGCGATCTCGATGCGCTTCAGCTCGCCGCCCGACAGGCTGGCGTTGACCTCGCGCTTGATGTAATCTCTGGCGCAAAGCCCTACCTCGGAGAGATAGGCACAGGCCTCCGTCACCGTCAGCTTTCTGCCTGCGGCTAAGGTGATCAGGTCGTTGACCGTGATGCCCTTGAAGCGGACGGGCTGCTGAAAGGCGTAGCTGACCCCCTTCCTTGCGCGCTCGGTAACGGAGAGGTCGGTAATATCCTCACCGTCAAGGTATATTTTGCCGCTCGTGGGAGTATAGATCCCCGCGATCAGCTTGGCAAGGGTGGACTTTCCGCCGCCGTTGGGACCCGTTAAGGCCACGAAGCCATCGGGCAGGGAGAGACTCACATCCCTCACGATCTCCTTCTTTTTTCCATCCTCCTCCACAGAGAAGGAAACGTTGACAAGCTCTAACATGACATTCCTTTCATCGGGCGGCGCACCGCCCCTTTCATATTCTAAATTAGTATAGCATAGTTTCCCCCTCAATACAAGGGCTTTTCCGAAAATCTTGTGAGAGTTTTCCAAAAAAATTTCAAAAACGGGGTTGACAAACCCAAAAAACTGTGCTATGATAGCACCATAAAGCGATGACCGAGAACAAGTAGGCGTGTCCCGAACGCACAGAGAGCCGTCGGTTGGTGAGAGACGGAAGGAACGGACACGGCGAATACATTTCGCGAGCTGACTGCCGAAAACACACAGTGTCAGGTATGTACGGGTGCGCCCGTTAACGCGCCGAGGCATAAGAGACCCGTCTCCGTGCCTTCTAAGGTCGTTTTCCGTAAGGAAGCGATGAACCGAGGTGGTACCACGGATTTCCATCCGTCCTCTGTTATTTGGAGGACGGATTTTTGTTTGTCCTCACGTCAAAGAAAGAAAGGACTTTTTCACAATGGCAACCTCTGCAATCGTTCTCACCGCAATTCTTCTCGTATGCTTCTTCGGTCTGATGATCGGCGTGGGCCTCTATTGCCGCCGCAACGCCACCGACGTCAACGGCTTCGTTCTCGGCGGCAGAAGCGTCGGCCCTTGGCTCACCGCCTTTGCCTTTGGCACCTCATACTTTTCCGCCGTGATCTTCGTGGGATACGCGGGACAGTTTGGTTGGAATTTCGGTCTCGCCTCCACTTGGATCGGTCTCGGCAACGCCTTCATCGGCTCTCTGCTTGCATGGAGTGTGCTGGGCCGCCGCACCCGTCTGATGACCCAGCACATCGGCAGTAAGACCATGCCCGACTTTTTCTCCAAGCGCTTCGGCTCGGAAAAGCTGAAGGTAGCGGCATCCTTTATCGTTTTCGTGTTTCTCATTCCCTACACCGCTTCCCTCTACAACGGTTTATCCAGTCTGTTTAATATCGCCTTCTCTGTTCCCTACTGGGTCTGCATCCTGGTGATGGCGGTCTTGACGGGCGTTTACGTGATCTACGGCGGCTATATGGCCACCGCCATCAACGACTTCATCCAAGGAATCATTATGCTCGGCGGCATCATTGCCGTGATCGCAACCCTGCTCGCATCTCATGGCGGTCTCAGCGAGGCCATCCGTCAGCTCTCTCAGGTAGAATCTCAATATGCCCCCACCGTGGGCGCGGAAGGCGCTTTCACCTCCTTCTTCGGCGCACAGCCTCTCTACCTTTTCTTTGTCGTTATGTTGACGTCCCTCGGCACCTGGGGCTTGCCGCAGATGGTAGGAAAATTCTACTCCATCAAGAATGAGGATGCCATCCGTAAGGGCACCATCATCTCCACCGTGTTTGCCATCATCGTAGCGGGCGGTTGCTACTTTATCGGTGGCTTTGGCCGTCTGTATATGCACGTGCTGGGCGAAACTCCCATTTACGACGCGATCATTCCCACCATGCTCTCCACCCTGCCCGACATGATCATCGCCGTAGTCATTATGCTGGTGCTGGCAGCCTCGATGTCCACCCTTTCCTCTCTCGTTTTGACCTCTGCCTCCACCTTGACCTTGGACGTGATCATGCCCTTCGTCAAGAAGGAAAAGAGAACGGAAAAGAACTCTCTCCTTATCATGCGTCTTTTCATCGTCTTCTTTATCGCGGTCTCCGCCGTCATTGCCATCATTAAGGACGCCTTCCCCGGCTTTACCTTCATCGCGCAGATGATGGGCGTATCCTGGGGTGCTTTAGCAGGTGCTTTCCTCGCACCCTTCCTCTACGGTCTGTACAGCAAAAAGACCACCCGCGCCGCCGTTGCCACCAGCTTTGTGTACGGTGTAGGACTTGAGCTTGTCCAGCTTCTCATTATGCTGAAGGTCATCCCCATGCCCGGCGGATTCCTCGGCTTCGTCTTTACCAACTCTCTCTACTCCGGCGTGTTCGCTATGGTGGGTGGTCTCATTCTCGTTCCCATCGTCAGCCTGTTCACCAAGAAGCAGGACGCTTCCGAGGTAGACGCCATCTTCTCTTGCTACGAGAAGAAGGTGTTAGTAAACGCCACCGACGCCCTCAATCACGCCGAGGATGCGGAATAACCTCACAAGTTTAACAGCAACCCAACGCGGCCGTTCCTTTTTTGGGGAACGGCCGCGTTTTATTTTTGACGCGCCTCAATCCACTTTGGGAGGACGGTTACCCGCGCCGTAGCTCACAGCAGGCACAACGCCGATATATTACTTCATTTTCTCCTCGCAAAAAACAGGCTAAGGGAAGCTTTTGTCCCTTAGCCTCTATCATATCATGAAAAAAGCAATAAATATATGGCAAACCGATGAGTTTATATGAATTCCGCGTCATTCTTGCGAAGAAAGCGTAAATGACTATTTCAAAAACTCCTTTTGGTACTTATACGGCGTGACCCCAAATTTTTTACGAAAGCGCATGATAAAATGAGAGCAATCCGAAAAACCGCTACCAAAGCAAGCACTTTGCACCGATTGTCCTGCTCCCAACAGTTTTTTGGCCGTAGAAAAGCGTTTGGCCTCAATATAATCCGAGGGTGAGGTTTGAAAATAACGATGAAAATGGCGACAGAGGGTGCTCTTTGAGATATAAAAGTTTTCGCAAATGCGCGTCACCGTACAAGCGGACTCGGTGTAATGCTGCGAGATGTAGGCGATTACGCGTGAAAAGCTCTGGGGTAAGCTTTGTGTCTCATCCGTCTCGGGGCGACTCGCGCAAAGCGTCTCCAATATCTCAAAAAAGCTTTTCGCCGCGCTGAAGCTGAGGGCATCCTCTCCGTTCCGCGCGCGATGCAGTGAGAAACAGGCGGCGATCACGGCATCCTTCTCGCTTTCAGGCAGCACCAAGCGGTTGCTTTTGTAAAACCGTCTCCGCAAGAGATCCGTAACAAAGGAAAACTCTCTGATCCAAATACAAAAATGCTCGTGCAAGCAATCGCTGTGATAGAGACAGCGATGGATCTCGTTTGGCGCGGTGACAATCACGTCGCCTCTGCCAATGGGATACACGTGATCCTCCACCAAAAAGGAAACATCACCACTTAGATTGATATAGATCTCATAAAAATCGTGAATATGCTCCTCGTCGCGCGTCACATCATCCAATGTGGTAAAGCGCTTGTCGTAGTTGATTTCGGTATAAATGTCGTCCTGATTGCCAAGCAAGGGCTTGAGGGTGGGCAAATATATCATATTTCCTCCGCAAGTGATGCAAATGTTATGTTTCTTGGTTAGATACTCATATTATTATTGTTTTTGTCGTGATATAATTAATTTGCTACATTATAACACACAAAAAAGAAAAAGTAAAGACAGAAACGAAAAAAAGCGGAGGCAAGCGAAAATGTTGGCTTTGGTAAAGGCAGAAAAAGGGGAGGGCTTCGTTTCCCTTGAGGAACGCCCGATTCCCACCTATGGGGAGGACGAGGTGCTGGTGCGTGTAGCCTTTGGCGGCATTTGCGGCACGGACATCCATATTCTCCACGATCAATTCACCTACTACCCTCCCGTGATCTTAGGACACGAGTTTTCGGGCATAGTGGAGGCGGTGGGGGACAAAGTGACCCTCTACAAAAAGGGCGACGCCGTGGTAGGCGAGCCCCACAACAAGGCCTGCGGCAAGTGCTATCTCTGCCGCAACGGTCACATTCAGAACTGCTTAGACAAGCGCTCTATCGGCTGGGGCATTGACGGTTGCTTCACCACCTACGTGGTTATGCCCGAAAAGCTGTTACATAAGGTACCCGAGGGGCTTTCTCTGCGGGAGGCCGCCATGGCAGAGCCTGCGGCCATCGTGGCGCATCAGCTCCTTGAACGCGCACACGTAACTCCCGGCGATAACGTCGTCATTATGGGGGTAGGTCCGATTGCCCTGCTTGCCGCACAGATGGCGCGCATCTCAGGAGCGGGAAAGATCATTCTTTGCGGTTGCACGAGTGACATCGATTACCGTTTGAAGATCGCTGACGAGCTGGACTGCTACGACGTATTCATCGACGTACTCAAGGAAGATGCCGTGGCACGCATCATGCAGGAAACCGCGATTGGCGCTGACCTCGTGGTCGAGGCATCGGGCGCGGGAAGCGCCATTCGTACGGGCATCCGCGTGCTTCGCAAATGGGGACGGATGTGCGCCATTGGCATGACGGCCGCTCCCACGGTGGAGATCCCCTGGAATGAGGCCATGATGAAGGTCATTGATGTACAGTTTAACATGAGCTCCAGCTATAATGGCTGGAATATCGCGCTTTCCCTGATGGCAAGCGGAAGACTGCGGGTGTCTCCCATGATTGGGGTAAGACCTCTTACCGAGTGGAAATCCGCATTTGCCGACTTAGAGGCAGGAAAAGCCATGAAGCTACTTTTAGAAGTATAAAGGAGAAAAGGTATGACGATCAGTTTTGAAAACAAAGTAGTTGTGATCACGGGCGCAGTGGGCGGTCTCGGCTCTGCCATGGCGGAAAGATTTGCTTCCGTCGGTGCCAAGGTTGCCGTTTGCGACCTGCGCGGAACCGCCGACGCGGCTGCCGCCATTGCAGCCAAGGGCTATCACGCGAAGGGCTACGATTTCGATATTACCGACCGCGAGGCGGTAAAGGCGGCCATGGCAAGGATCGCGGAGGAGCTTGGCGGCATCGACGTGTTAGTCAACAACGCGGGCATCAACGTGGGACCCGACCAAAGAAAGCACGTGGACGAGTTTGACGACGGATGGTGGGACGCCATCCTCAAGGTAGACCTTGACGGCACCTACAACTGCACCAAAGCGGCCGTTCCCTATATGAGTGAGGGCGGAAGCATCGTAAACATCAGCTCCATCGTGGGCATGATCCCCCTGCGCAACCAATGCGCCTTTACGGCGGCCAAGGCGGGCGTGATCAACTTTACCAAGGCCATTGCTATGGAGCTTGCCCCCAAGGGCATCCGTGCCAACGTCATCTGCCCCGGCACCATCGGCATTGCCGTCACCAACAAGCTTTGGACGAAGAACGACGCCATGGCAGGGCTTCTCTCCCACATTCCCATGGCGCGTCAGGGCGCGCCAGATGAGATCGCAAACGCCACCGCGTTTCTCGCGTCAAGTGCCGCCTCTTATATCACAGGCGCAGTGCTTCCCGTAGACGGCGGTTGGACCTGTGGCGGCTTCGCCAGAAATTTTTGAGAAAGAGAGACAGATAAATGGAAAGCTTCGCATTAAAGATCATGGCAACCCCCGTGAAGGAGGGCGAGGTCGGCGTGTTTTTCCTCGGCCAAGCGGGCTTCGTGCTGAAGACTCACGAGGGAGAACTGATCGCCGTTGACCCTTACCTCTCGGATTGCTGTGAGAGATATTTCGGCTTTAAACGCCTGATGCCCCATATTCTTGGCGCAGACGAGGTAATATTCGACTACGTGGTAGCCTCTCACGCCCACTTCGATCACTTTGACCCCGACAGCGTGCCCGTTCTGCTGGGCAACGGCAAAACTCGCTTCGTGGGTGCCAAGGACACCGCGGCGGAGTGCGAGCGTCTCGGGATCAAGGACAACCTGACCTTTCTCTCGGTGGGCGACACCGCCTCCCTTGGCAGTGTCCGTCTGACGGCGGTCCGCTGCGACCACGGCGCGGACACACCTCACGCCATCGGTCTTCTCTTTGAGATCGCGGGCAAGAGAATTTACATGATGGGCGACACCGCCTATCGCCCCGAATGGTTGGAGGACGAGCGTCTTCAGGGCGTGGATCTGCTTATTCTGCCAATCAACGGTGCCTTTGGCAACTTAAACGCCGCCGAGGCGGCAAAGGTCGTGAAAAAGCTGGCACCGAAGCTGGCCGTTCCCTGCCACTATTGGAACTTTGCCGAGCATTACGGCAGTCCTTACGAATTTATGACCGAAATGAAGAAAGCTTGTCCCGATATCCCTTATCTGCTGATGCGTCAGGGTGAGGGCAAGACCATTTGAGGAGAAAAAATATGAACAGAGAAACTATGAAGGCGATCACCGTATACGGCCCTCGCGACGCCCGTATGGAAACCGTGCCCAAGCCCCTTGCCACGGGGGATATGATTGTTGCCAAGGTTTTCCGCACGGGTGTGTGCGCCACCGACACCTCCATTTTTACGGGAGACAGCAGCTTCATTCGCTCGGGCGAGATCACCTATCCCTGCCGTTTCGGCCACGAATGGGCGGGCATCGTGGAATCGGTGGGTCCCGACGTGAAGGACTTTAAGCCGGGTGACCGCGTTTATTCCGACAATTTCGTTTCTTGCGGCACCTGCGAGGCCTGTCGGAGAAAGGATTACATGAGCTGCCCCTCCACCCGCTCGGTGGGAACAGTGAATTGCTGGGACGGCTGTTACGCCGAATATATGCAGATGCCCGAGAGGCACGTGTTCCGTCTTCCCGACGAGATGACCATGGACGAGGGAGCGCTCATTGAGCCTGCCAGCATTGCCTACGATGCCTTTCGCGGCGTAACGTTAGGCGAGAGCGACACCGCAGTGGTGTTCGGAACGGGCGCCATCGGTATGGTGGCGGCGTGGCTCGCCAAATACTACGGCGCAGGCCGAGTGATCCTTGTGGGCAGAAACGACAGCAAGCTGAAGACCGCCTTGGCGGTGGGGGCTGACTATGTGATCAACGGCAAACAAGAGGATGCCGTAGCGCGCATCAAGGAGCTTTCCCTCGGAGGAAAAGGAGCGAATCTCATCGTAGAGACCTCAGGCTCTGCTTCTGCACTTCGTGACAGCATTGCCTGCGCGGCGAGATACGCCCGCATTTCCGTCGTCAGCTTTTACGAGAGAAACGTGGACGACCTGCCCATCGACCCCCTGGTGCTTGGGTGTCTGTCCATGGTGGGCGCGGCGGGCAGAGACGGCAACGCCCCCGCCGTTTGCGAGATCATGAGAAAAAATCCCGTCAAGCTGACCCCCGTATTTACCCAGCATATCCCCTTTGAGAACGCGCTTGATATATTTGAAAACGCGGAGAAGTACCAAAAGACCAAGATCAAGGCTATGATCGCCTTCGATTAAGGGCTCAAGAAAGGAAGAAACGAAAATGGAACAGAAAAAATTGCCCCCTCTCGTCGTCGACGTGGCAAAGGTAAAGCCCCTCGTGTTCGGCGAGGAATACGAGTCCCGCATGATCCTCGACCACGAGATCACGGGCAGAGACAACGTCATTCAAATGAATCACGGCACGGTAAAGGCAGGCTATGCCTTGGGCGGTGCCGCTCACGAGGAGGACGAGATCTACTACATCCTCTCGGGCAAGGGCAAGCTGAAATTAGACGATGAGATCGTCGACGTATACGGCGGCCAGGTGATCTTCATCCCCGCGGGCTGCTTCCACGCTCTTGACAACCGTGAGTCTGAGGAGGACCTTTGCATTCTCACCTTCTGGCGCGACTGGCGCTTCAACGACGCATACGAGACCCGCTTAAAGCTTTGGGGCAAGTCCTTCAAGACGGTAGACGAGGATTAATTTAATACTGCCACACTTTATATTTTGAAAGGAAATAACATCATGAAACCTTTAAACAAGTACATCGATCATACCAACCTCAAGCCCTTCGCCACCAAGGCGGACATTGAAAAGCTTTGCGCCGACGCGCGCGCGTTTGATTTTGCCTCTGTTTGCGTGAATCCCTGCGACGTTGCCCTTGCCAAAAAGCTTCTCGCCGGCAGTAACGTGCTGACTTGTACCGTTATCGGCTTCCCTCTCGGCCGTAACACCACCGCCATCAAGGTAGCGGAAACCGAAGCCGCATATGCCGACGGATGTGATGAGTTCGATATGGTCATCAATGTGGGCAAGCTGAAGGAAGGTAGAGCGGATTACGTAAGCGACGAGATCTCCGCCGTGGTAAAGGCCGCAAAGGGCAAGACTGTGAAGGTGATCATTGAGACGGGCCTTCTCACCGATGAAGAGAAGGCACTTGCCACCCGTCTGTCCTGCGAGTCGGGCGCGCATTTTGTCAAGACCTGCTCCGGCGTTTCCGCCGGCGTGGCGACGGTTGAGGATATCACCCTGATGAAGGCAAACCTGTCGGGAAGCGTAGAGCTGAAGGCCTCCTCCGGCATCCGTACCTACGAGGACGCCAAGGCACTCATCGACGCGGGCGCGACCCGTCTCGGTACCTCCGCCGGCATCGCCATCATCGAAGGTGCTGCCAAGGCGTAAGGAGAGACTGCTATGGCTAAAGTAATAGGTCCCGGCTCGCTGATCGTAGACGTAACCGGCTTCGCGCCCCATCTGCCCGTGGCGGGCGAGACGGTGAAGGGCTCCACCCTTCGCTTCGGCCCCGGCGGAAAGGGCAGCAATCAGCTGACGGCGGCGCACCGCGCCGGATCGGAAGTAAAGATCATCGGCCAAAGAGGCGACGACGTCTTGGGGCAGATCTTAAAAAAGCATTATGAGACCGAGGGCATGAGCGAGGAATACGTGACCGTTGACCCCAAGGGAGAGACGGGCAGTGCCCTCATTGAGATCGACGAGAGCGACGCGCAAAATCGCATTATCGTCATTTTCGCCGCCAACGAGCAGGTCGGTGCAGAGCAGGTGCTTGCCGCCGAAAAGGATTTTGCGGACGCCGACGCCGTGCTGACCCAGTTTGAGACCACCGTCGACGCTGTTTTGGCCACCAAGGAGCTGGCGAAAAGATACGGCAAGCCCTTTATCCTCAACCCCGCTCCCTATATAAACGTGCCGAAAGCGCTTTTCGACGGCATCGATTACGTCACCCCCAACGAGACCGAGGCGGAGGCGTTCACGGGGATTGCCGCAAACACGGTGGAGGATTGCCGCCGCGCGGCGGAGAAATTCTTCGAGATGGGCGTAAAGAACGTCATCATCACCCTGGGCGTCAGAGGCGTTTACTTCACCGACGGTGAGCGCGAGCTGACCGTTCCCGCCGTGAAGGTCAAGGCTGTGGAGACCACGGGCGCGGGCGACGCCTTCAACGGCGGCTTCGCCACCGCCATTGCCGAGGGCTTGCCCATCGACGTGGCACTGAAATTTGCCACCTGTACCTCCGCCATCTCGGTGACCAGGCTGGGCTCCTCCCCCTCTATGCCCTACCGTCATGAAATTTTAGCTCTTCTTGAAAAAGAGTTTGGCGTCACGCTGTAAGGAGGCATCACCTTGAGCTTTTTGGATAGCTTTCTCGCGGTCGCAGAGAAGGTAGGACTGCTTTTTATCATCATCGCCTTAGGCTTCGTTTGCCAAAGGATCAAGCTCCTCACCGAGGAGGCCAACAAGTGCATGGCGGACATCGTGATGTATTTCGTCACCCCCTGCGTCATCGTCAACGCCTTCAGCGCCACCCTGTACGAAAAGGCAGAGCTGACGGAGATCTTAAGGAATATCGGCGTTGTGGCCCTGGTGGCGGTGCTTCTGCACGTCGCCATGATCCTGTCGGTCTACCTTCTGTTCCGCTTTAAGGACGAGAACAGGCGGAGAGTCATGCGCTTCGCGGCGGTGTTCTCCAACGCGGGCTTTATCGCCCTTCCCCTGGCACAGGCACTCATCGACACCCCCACATGTCACGAGGGCGCGCTGTACGCGGCAGTCTTTCTCGCCGTCTTCAATATCGCCCTCTGGACCTGGGGCTTGGTGGATATGAACGGCGACAAAAAGGCCATGAATTTCAAAAAGATCTTACTCAACCCCGGTATCATCGGGGTTGTGGTGGGTCTGTTCTTCTTCACCTCTCCCCTGTACGTTACCGTAGGCGGCGCGGCGGGCATTCGTCTGCCCTCCCTCGTCTCGGATGCCCTCGCCGCCCTTTCCGCCCTCAACCTGCCTCTTCCCATGCTGATGGTGGGCTACTACCTGGGCAAGGCAGATCTGCTTGCCGCCATCCGTGACGGCTGGTCCTATTTCTGCATGGCGGTGCGCCTCATCCTCTTCCCTCTCGCTCTTTTGGGCGTGTTGTACCTGTGCGGCGTCAGAGGCAACGTGCTGACGGTGCTGGTCATCGGTGCCAGCGCGCCTGTGGGGGCCACCACCACCATCTTCTCCGCTAAATTCAACCGAGACACCGATCTTTCGGTGCGCCTCGTTTCCTTGTCCACCGTGCTGTCCATGATCACAATGCCGTTGATCGTGGGTCTGACACAAATGATCGCGTAACGAAAAAACGCATCCGCTAGATTAGCGTGTTCTCCTTAACAGAGAACACGCAATGAATTGCAACCTTGCGGTTGCATGAATTGAAAGCCGTGCTTTCGTGAATTGCCTGCGGCATGAATTGTGCCTTGCGGCACATTGGTTGCAATTCAATTCATGGAGCGAAGCGAGAATTCATGGAAAAGCCAATTCATTCACAGAAAACAAACAGAGCAAGAATATAAGGATTTTCTCCTTGTACTCTTGCTCTTTTTCTGGTAGTGAAGTTTTTGCTAACGCAAAAGTGAAGTTGTGCTACGCACAGTGAAGTTGCTCGCAAAAGCTCGCAGTGAAGTTAAGTTTGCCCATCACTTCGCCATTAGGCGAAACTTCACTCACGAAGTGAACTTCACTATCGAAGATAACTTCACTTGCCCCAAGGGCAAACTTAGTTAGCGTGATTTGTCCGTTAAGGACATCACGCTATTCTCACGGATGCGTTTTTTTCATGTGATTTTTCAGAAAGGAAAACCTCTCATCCGTCCCACTCCTTTTTTCGGCGGTGGCGTAAGCTGCCGTTGGAAAAAGACACCCGTCGCGCCGTACAGCGACCTTACGTAATGAATTTTTCATAGGGTCTTGCAAAAAGATAGGAATTAGTGTATAATTAGTATATCACTATTTTGCCATTCCTTGAAAGGAACGCGTTATGCGTGAAATCGTAATAAAAAAGAATGACGCGGGACAGCGCTTGGATAAATTCCTCACCAAGGCCATCCCATCTCTTCCTCCTGCCCTTCTCTATAAATCCATTCGACTCAAGAAGATCAAGGTCAACCGCAAGCGCGCCGAAGGCAAGCAAATGCTCGTCGAGGGTGACGTTTTGCAACTGTTTTTGGCTGACGAGTTCTTCGAGGGAGGAGACGGAAACGTTCACGCCCTGTTTGCCGTCAAGCCACGGCTTGATATCGTTTATGAGGACGAAAGCGTAATGCTGCTTAACAAGCGTCTCGGTGTCTCCGTCCACGAGGACGAAAAGGGCGACACCAACACGCTGATCACCCATATCCAAGCCTATTTGGCGCAAAAGGGAGAATACGATCCCGACGGGGAGCAGTCCTTTGCCCCCGCGCTCTGCAACCGTATCGACCGCAACACGGGGGGCATCGTCATCGCGGCGAAAAATGCCATTGCGTTGCGTGAGATGAACGCCGCCATTAAAGCCCACAAGTTAGACAAACGGTATCTTTGCGCGGTGCACGGTATCCCCCGCCCCGCCTCCGCCACGGTGGAGGGATATCTCCGCAAGGACGAGAAGACAAATACCGTCCGCATATACGACGAGCATCCGCCGAGAGACGCCAAGCCCATCAAGACGCGATACAGGACTTTGGCGGTCAAGGACGGTCTGGCGTTGCTTGAGGTCACACTGCTGACAGGGCGTACCCACCAGATCCGCGCTCATATGGCACATCTCGGTCATCCTCTCCTCGGAGACGGAAAATACGGTGTAAACAACGCGGACAAAGCGCGGGGATACAAGTACCAAGCCCTTTGGTCTTACCGTCTTTCCTTCGCCCTTGACGAAGAAAGCCCGCTCGCTTACTTAAACGGACGGACATTCTCCGTGCCTTACGAAAAAATATATTTTCTGTCGCTCTTCGACGGATACGGAGGAAGTCATGAAGAAAAATAAGCTTCCCTCTCTCCTCCTTTCCCTGGCAATGGGGCTTTTGGCGGCACTTCCTCTGTTAAAGGGAAGTCTTGCCTTCATCTCCTTCCTTTTGTTCACGCCATTTTTCTACAAGCTGTTTCGCTTAGAGGAGGCAAGACCTCGCACCTATTACCTACACGGTCTCTTCTTTTTCCAAGGATACCTGATGGCCGCCTTTTCCTTCTTTATTGCCATGTATCCCATGGATTTCGCGGGGCTGAGCATCCCTGCCGCCATCTCGGTGATCCTGGCGGCGACCGTTCTTCTGCCACTGTTTCAGGGTTGCTTTCTTGCCCTTTCCTGTCTTGTCCTCGGGCTGTTTCGCAAAGGGAGATTGCTTTCCCGCCCCACGCTTCCCTCCCTGACCGTGGCGGCCCTTGTGGCCCTTTCGTTCTTTTGTCAGAATTTCACCTGGGCGGGCGTGCCCTGGGCGTCACCCGCCGCGTCTCTTGCCTACTCTCCCGTTTTGATCGGCAGTGCCTCGCTTCTGGGAAGCGGCTTTCTCACCTTCCTTCTGCTTTTCGTGAACGCGCTTTTGGCGGAGGGCCTCATCGCCTTTCGCGCTTGCCGCGACAAGGCGGCCGTTCTTTCCCTTTGTCTCGCGGTAGGGCTGTTCGCCGTCAATCTGCTTTACGGCGTTATCCTCATTGGGCGCACGCCTAAGGGGGAGGGCGAGACGCTGACCGTCGCGCTGATCCAAAGTTGCGCCCCCGTTAAGGATAATATCCCTATGTCGGAGGAGCTGAGCATGGGTGAGGAGCTGGCCTTGGCGGCGGCAAGGGAGCAGGATATCGACGTGATGATATGGCCCGAGAGCATCATTCACCACGCTCTTGAAAGAGACAAGAAAAGCCAAGCCGTCTTTACCCACGTAGCGAGAGAAACGGGGGCTATCCAAATGGTAGGCTCTTTTTCCGAGCAGGTCGGAGAGCATAGCGTCGTAAATTTTTATAACTCTATTTTCGTTTTTTATCCCGATGGGACCATGAGTGAGGAGCGGTACAACAAACGCCGTCCCGTGCCCTTTGGGGAATATCTGCCCATGGCAAGAGTTTTTACGAGCTTGATCCCCGCTCTTGCCGAGATCAGTATGCTATCGAGAGACACACAGCCGGGCACGGGGGCACAGCTCTTTCATCTCCCCTTCGGAGAGGTGGGAGGCTTGCTCTGCTTTGATTCCATCTATCCTGCCCTGGCGCGCGAAAGCACCCGTGCAGGGGCGTCGCTTCTCGTGCTTCCCACCAACGACTCCTGGTTTGACGGCAGTGCCGCCAAGGATATCCATCAGGCGCACGCCATACTGCGGGCGGTAGAAAACCGCCGCACCGTTCTTCGCGTGGGCAACACGGGTCTTACGTCTGTGATCCTGCCAAACGGTGAGGTGGCGGACGCCCTACCCCGTGACGAGTCGGCGTACCTGATCGGTACCGTCACGCTTTGCGCGGAGACGAGCGTTTATACCGTCATCGGTGACGTAGTGCAGACCGTCTTGGCAGCCTATATCGTTCTGTATCCCGTCGCGGCGTATTGTCTGCGACGTATAAAAAGGAAAGGAGATCAACATGACAGAAGCTGAAATGAGCAAGGAGCAGATCCTCGTCTGCGACCACCTGTCCAAAAGCTACGCAGAGCCCGTGATCGAGGATCTTTGCCTCTCCCTGCCCGCCGGTAGGATCGTGGGGCTTTTAGGCCCCAACGGAAGCGGCAAGACCACCCTCATCAAGATGGCGGCAGGGCTTTTGCGCCCCTCGTCGGGAGTGATTCGCATTTTAGGGCTTGAACCCTCGGCCGAGACCAAGGCCACGGTGGCCTATCTGCCCGAAAGGAACGCCCTCCCCGAGCAGATGAAGGTGGCGGAGGTGCTTACCTTCCTTGCCGACATGTTTGCCGATTTTGACACCGAGCGCGCCAAGGCCATGCTTGCCGACCTGAAGGTGCCCCTTGACAAAAAGGTGCGCCACCTCTCCAAGGGTATGAAGGAAAAGGTACAGCTCATCGCCGTAATGTGCCGCAAGGCGAGACTTTATCTTCTCGACGAGCCCATCGGCGGCGTTGACCCGGCCACCCGTGACTACGTGCTTGACACCATCATCAAGGCCCACGCACCCAATTCGACCATTCTTATCTCTACCCACCTGATTGCGGACGTGGAGAGCATACTTGACGACTTTCTCTTTATGAAGGACGGCAAGATCATTGCCGCAGGCGACGTAAAGACGTTCTGCGAAGCAGAGGGTGCTACCCTTGACGAGATTTTCAGGAGGACCTTCCGATGCTAAAGAAGCTGTTTCATTACGATTTCAAGGCGTTAAGCCGGATGCTTTTGCCTCTCACCGCCGCCACGGTTGGATGCGGCGTGATTCTATGCGCCTCCGTTTTGATCCTAAACGTCACACCCGACGAAGGCATTCTTTCGGTGCTTTTACCCATTCTTTTTGGCAGTTTGACCGTTTTTTCCGCCTTGGCGATCTTCCTATTGCCTGCGGCGGGAGAGTTCTTCATTCTACACCGTTATTATAAGAATTTCTTCACGGATGAGGGGTACTTGACCTTCACTCTGCCCGCCACGGCGGAGGAGCATCTGCATTCCAAGCTCCTTTCGGGCTTGCTTTGGAGTTTTCTTTCCTCTGTCGCCGCCATAGGAGCGCTCTGCATCGGCATCGGTCTCCCCTCCGCGATACATTCCTCGGGAGACGGGATGCTTCTTTCTATCCTTTCCCTCGCTTTTTCCGACTTCCTTGAGGGATCAAATGAGATCTATCTTCTCATTTTGACGCTTCTTACCATACTTGTCAGTCTGGTTTCCCAGCTCGTTCTCTTCTACACCGCCATCACCCTTGGCTCTCTCTTTATGAGCAAGCATAAGATCGTGGGAAGCGTGCTGTTCTACTTTGTGGCCAACACAGTCATCAGCATAGTCAGCTCCATCTTCTCCACCGTTTTCACCATTGTCTCCGCCCTGTCGCAAAACGTGGCGTTTGTGACCATGATGAGCCTTGCGTCTGCCGTTGTCATCAACATTGCGGTGGCGGTGATCGGCTACTTTATCATTCTTTCCATGCTGAAAAACAGACTGAATTTAGAATAAGACATCGAAAGGAATTAAAATGAAGCGCGATCTTTTTCACTCCCGTTGGGGGTTTATCTTTGCCTGCATCGGCTCTGCCGTGGGCATGGGAAACATCTGGCTTTTCCCTGCACGTGTGGCCGCCTACGGTGGCGGCGCCTTTCTGCTTCCCTATTTTCTCTTCGTGATCCTGATCGGTGCTACGGGCGTGATCGGTGAGATGGCCTTTGGCCGCACGGCAGACGCAGGCCCTGTGGGTGCCTTCGGTATGGCAACCGCTACCAAGGGCAAGCGCGGTGTGGGTGAGGCCTTGGGGCTTATTCCCACGCTTGGCTCGCTGGCCTTGGCCATCGGCTACACGGTGGTAATGGGGTGGATCTTAAAATACACCGTCGGAACCTTTACGGGTGCTACCCTGAGCGCAGAGAACGCCGAGGGCTTCGGTGCCGCCTTCGGGGCTACCGCCTCCGCCTTTGGCAATAATCTTTGGCAGATCATAGCCCTTGCGACCGCCTTTGCGATCCTGATCTTTGGCGTAGGAAAGGGCATTGAAAAGGCAAACAAGATCATGATGCCCCTTTTCTTCTGCCTCTTTCTCGGTCTCGGCATCTACGTACTGACAAAGCCCGGCGCTTTCGACGGATACCGCTACATTTTCAGCGTGGACTGGTCAGCCTTGGCCCGTCCCAAAACCTGGATATATGCCTTGGGGCAAGCATTCTTCTCCCTTTCCATCGCTGGCGGGGGCACCTTGATCTATGGCTCTTACCTTTCTAAAAAGGAAGACGTCCCCCGTTCGGCACGCAACGTAGCTTTTTTTGACACGGTTGCGGCGATGCTTGCCGCGCTGGTTATCATCCCCGCGATGGCAACGACGGGCGCGCCCCTTTCGGAGAGCGGCCCCGGCTTGATGTTCATCGCTCTGCCCCATCTCTTTAAGGGGATGCCGGGTGGCGGAATCGTCGCCGTGATCTTCTTCGTCGCGGTATTCTTTGCCGGTCTCACCTCGCTGATCAATCTATACGAGGCACCCATTGCGACCCTGCAAGAAAAGCTTCACCTGAAGAGGCTTCCCGCTTGCTTGATCGTGGCGGTGATCGGTCTCGGTATCTCCTTATGTATTCAAGGCATCGTGTCGGATTGGATGGACGTGGTGTCCATTTACATTTGCCCCTTGGGTGCGGGCATCGCCGCCGTCATGTTCTTCTGGGTCCTTGGCAAAAGGGCAGTAGCGGACGCCGTAAATCTCGGCCGCGCCAAGCCCATCGGAAAGTGGTTTTACCCTCTTTCCAAGTACGTTTTTACGGGTGTCTGCCTGTTGGTTTTGGTGGCGGGCGCCATCCTTGGCGGAGTTGGTTAAGGCCGACACGCTTCACGGCTCACGGATTTTCCGTGAGCCGTACTTTTTTGCGTTTTTTGCAAAAGCACTGTGAAAAACAAAAAAGGTATTGACTTTTTCTTTTTTTATTGTATAATAAGGGGGAGGGAAAAATATTTTGTTTTAGGAGAACTACCTATGCTCAAAAAATACGCAGATGAAAAACGAATCCTTGAGCTGTTGACGGATATACAACTCTATCATTCCCTGACGGACAGAGACTATTGGGAGGGCGTGAAGCCAGCTCTGTACGACGCCTTACAGGCATCCAAGGAAAAATACGACGGCTACGTTTTCGAGCCGCTCTACGCCTCGCTCTGGATGCAATATACCACCATGCAAAATCGCGTGAATTATGAGGCGAAGCAGTTCGACAGAAGGATCGCTCTTAACACTTACGTTTTTCTTGAGGCGATCGAGAACGAGGGCAAGCACATCGGAAGGATCCTTGACCTTGTATGGATGATCTTGGAGGAGAGCGAGTGGGCGCTTCCCGCTCACGTACATAACACGCCGGGCAACGACGCGCTTCCTGACGTGCGTCACCCCACCGTTTGCCTGTTTTCCGCCTTTCTCGCCCAGCAGCTGACCTTCGTTTCCTTCCTGTTTGAGGAAAAATTCAACGCCATCAGCCGTCATATCGTCCCTCGCATCAAAAATGAGGTCATGCGCCGTGTCGTTGACGACTACCTAACGCGAAACGATTATTGGTATTTCGGGTTTAACCCAAGCCGAAAGACCAACAACTGGACGTCTGCCGTGAATATGGGCGTTTTATCTGCCGCCGCCGTTTTGCTTCGGGATGAAAAGGAGAAGCTAGCAAAAGTGGTAGCAAAGGTGTTGATCACTTCCTCCAACCAGATCAACGACTATCCAGACGACGGCGGATGTGACGAGGGACCGGGGTATTGGATCGGCTCTACCGCAAACCTAGTGCAGGTGTTGGACATCGTGCGCCGCTTGACAGGCGGGGTTATCGATCCACTCGCCGAGCCCAAAATACAAAATATCGGAAACTATTTTTCGAGCATGTACATTTACGGCTCCTACCTCGTCAGCGTCGCGGATTGCGACGCGCTTCGCAGCATGCTTGACCCATCTCTTTTTACGATCGGCAAGCATTTGAGCAACGACAACCTGCTTGCCATCGTCTATGACGCATACGAAAGAGGCGAGACAGGCTATTCTATGTGCGACGTAAACACGGGCGGCATCCTCGACGCGGCGGAGATGTTAATGGAAATGAGGAGAGGACGCACCGTGCCTCCCTTTCTCCCGAGGAAAAGCAATTATCTTGCCAGCATACAGATCGCCACCGCCAGAGAGTCGGACACCGACCGATCGGGACTCTTCTTTGCCGCCAAGGGCGGGCACAACAAGGAAAGCCACAATCACAATGACGTGGGCAACTTTATTGTGTACAAGGATGGTGAGCGTTTTCTGTGCGACACGGGGCGTCCCTCCTACGATGCCGTCGTGTTCAGCCGCGCGCGATACACCAAATGGATGTTCCAAAGCGGCTACCACAATCTGCCCACCGTAAACGGGCACGACCAGACAGGACATTTTGAGGAGGGCAATTACGCTGCGAAAAACGCTCTGTTTTCAGAGGACGACGCCACCGTCTCCTTTTCTCTGGACATCAGCGAGGCGTACGCAAACAGAGCCGATATCGAAAAATGGGAAAGACGCTTTGTCTTTGACAGAGAAAAAAGCGCAATTCGCGTTACGGAGGACTATGCCCTCAAGATCTGCGAGAGCGTCACCTTAAACTTTATAGCTGCCGCTCCCTTTACCGTGGGAGACGGTGTCATTACTATGCGTTCGGGCGACGCAAGCCTTGGCATCTATACCGACACCTCCTTGTTTGACATTCAGGCCGAGACCATAGACTTCAAGGGAGACGGCGCCTTTCTCTACCGTTGGAGCGGCGGGCTTTACCGTCTGCGCCTAACGTTAAAGAAGCCCAAAGCGGCTGACATCATTACCTACACGATCAAATAAAAAGGAAAAAGAGCATGGAAGCAATTCTTTATCACGGATACGAGCAAATGAATATTACCGTAGCGAGCAGGGCCGCTACCGTCGTGAAGCCAAAGGGCAAAGCAAACGGCAAGTGGGCACTGAAAACGGAGTATTTCGACGCCTTTCCCGCCGTTCAGCTCGCTTTGCTTGACGCGTGATATCACTTAGCATACGTGCAAAACAAAACGCGGTGGTACTACCCCGCCGACGCCGACGCCCATAAGGCGATGGCGGACTATATGCGCGACGAGCTGGGACTTGACGGGAAGTGCGTCATTATCGGCATGAGCTGTGGCGGCATGAAGGGCATTTATTTTGCCGCTAAGTACCCCGAAAGGGTCTCCGTCATGTATCTTGACGCCCCCGTGATCAATCTGCTTTCTTGCCCCTTCGGGCTTGGCAAGGCGAATTGCGTAAATTTAAAAAACGAGTTCGTGGCGGTGCTTGGCAAGGACCTTACCGATATGCTTGCCTTCCGAGACCATCCTCTTGACCAGATTCCCGCTCTCGTTTCTCATAAAATACCTCTCGTATTGGTCTGTGGCGACAGCGACACCACCGTGCCCTTTGACGAAAACGGCATTCACCTGAAGGATGCGTACGAGGCGGCGGGGATCGATTTCGCCTTTTACATGAAGAAGGGCGGCGGGCATCATCCCCACTCCCTTGAAGACAACACCCCCATTCTTGATTTTATTCTTCGCTATTAAACGAAAACGGCTCACGGAAATTCCGTGAGCCGTTTTTTTAAGGCGGTGAAAGCGCCTCTTTACGCAAAGATGTTGAAGATGCCGCCGATGAGGCCGTAGGTGATGAGGGACATAATGACACCTGCGCCGAGGATGCCGAGGAAGATGGCGGGGAGGGCGTATTTCATCCGCACGTCAAAGAGGGCGGCGATGAGCGCGCCCGTCCAAGCTCCCGTTCCCGGCAGGGGAATGGCGACGAACAGGAAGAGCCCCGAGGCGATCCCCTTCATAACCTTGGCGGAGTGCTTTTGGGCCTTTCTCTCCACCCAAAGGGCGATCTTGTCGAACCGAAAGCGATGCACCGTTTTCATCCAATCGAGGATACGGCGGATAAAGAGCAGAATAAAGGGAACGGGAAGAAAATTTCCCACAGCGCACAGGGCGTAATTGAGCCACAGGGGCAAGCCCAGACCGAAGCCGAGAGGAATTGCTCCCCTCAATTCAATAATGGGCACCATAGAAAGCGCGAAGGTGTATAAGCATTTCCAAAGCATAGAAAAAATCCTTTTCGTTTCTTTCTTTTTTGCGCAGGTCTCTCAAAAGGACAAGCCCTCCGCCTCGTAAAAGGCGTTAAGCTGTCTTTGGTTGCGGATCACGGTGCTTTTTTCCGCGTACCGCTTTACGGTATCGTAATACACCCGCCGTCTCTTTTTCGTTCTGCCTGTATGTACGACCCAAAGAAGGAAGTCGAGAGGAAGCCTTTCCTCGCACCCCTCGGTCATAGAGGCACGGGTGCGCCCCCTGTTTTCACGGTAGCGGCGAATGACGCGGCGCAGACAGGCGAAGCGACCGAATGCCAAAAAGACGATCTTGTCCGCCTCCTCCATTCTTCTGTCGTAGCGATCCCTTTTGTAATTGCCGTCGATGACCCAGCCATCGTTTTCATCAAGAAAGGCGGTGACGAGGGCGCACTTCTCTTCTCTTTCGCGCTCCTCCCAGCCGGGAAGCCAATGGACGGTGTCCATATAAAGCACGGGCACGCCGTGCTTTTCGGCAAGCCTTGCCGCCAGGGTGGATTTACCGCTTCCACTGTATCCGATCACGGCGATCTTCATAACGCTGTCCCCCGATCAGTTTTTGGGCTTTTTCTCCATCTTGAGGGGGTAGTCCCCGAGATGCTCCATTTTGAAGCCGTTTTTCTTGTAGGTCTCGTAATCGAAGGCCTCCATCTCGTCGATGGCGAGCTTGTGGAATTCATAGAAATTCGGCCACCAACCGTAGCCCGATCCCAGCTCGTTATAGAGATAAGCGTCCGCGATCTCGCAACCCATAGCAGGTGCTACGTAGGAAGCACCGATGGCCAAGACGTTTACACCGTTGCCCGTAATGGCACGCAGGGCGGCGGGCACGCTCTCCACAACGGCGGCGTGCACGTGGGGGCACTTGGAGGCGGCGATATGGATGCCCATACCCGTGCCGCAAAACAGCATGGCGCGCTCAAAGATTCCCTCGGAGATCTGCGCACCTACTCTGAGACCCACGCGGTGGAACATGTTTTCAGTATCGTCGGGGTCGCTGTCCGCCGTCACGCCCAGGTCTGTGATCTGCCAGCCGTCCTCCTTCAGGTGTGCCACAACGGCTTCCTTCAAGGGATAGCCCGCAAAATCGGCACCGACGACCAAATATTTATCCTTTACAGTCTTCATGTGTTTTTCCTTTCATAAGTGCGATAACTTATTTTACCCGCTTATTATAGCACACATTATAAAAAAAAGCAAGCCCCATCCATAGCGCGGCACTCATGAAGATCTTCACGCTATGGATGGAACATTTTTCTTTTTACTGCCTTACACCAACATTCCTTCGAGAAGCGCATAGAGCCTCCTGTATCGAAGCTCCTTGCTTTCCCGTACCTCATGGGCGGCCTCGGCGTTTTTTTGCTCGTTCTCACGGATGGCCTCGCAAAAGGAAGAAGCATCATTTTTCACCGTAAGGTTGCATTCCGAAAGCTGACGGAAGGCTTTTTTGGTGATATTGGCCGAGCCGAAGGAAAGCTCCTTCTCGCTCATCACCAGCTTGGTGTGAAGCATACGGGGAGACAGCAGGACGCGAATGCCGCCGCCCGATCGCTTAAACAGCTCCTTTGCCGTTTTGCGGTTGGTATCGTTTTGAAAATTGGCGCGCGCGGGGATCATGACGGTAACCTTGACCCCACGCCGATAGGCGTCGGTGATGGCATCAAGGAATCGGGGCAGAGGTGAAAAATACGCCATCGTGATCCAAAGCTCGCTCTCTGCCTCACAGATGATGGAGAGGTATTTGTCCTCCGCCTCAAAGAGGGGGTGGAAGGGCGGCTTGGTATTGACGGTGAAGGAATACTCTTCGACCGTATCCTTGCCCGTTTCCAGCTTGGCGAGAAAGGCATCCACAGCAGTCTTGCCCGTGAGGCGCACCATATAGTCACCGTATTCTCTGCCCGAAAGGTCGAAGCCGTTTTCCTTGTCCTCGATATTCACACCTCCGAGAAACAGCGTTTCTCCGTCTATGATATAGAATTTGGAGTGATCCGCCTTGAAGGTGTCCTTCTCCACCGTGATATTCGGGTGTGAGAGAATTTTTTCGTAGAGCGGTGTGTGAATATCCTTTTGCTTCCCCCTGTGGTTTTCGGGATAGAGGCGCATGAGTGCGGCGATCTTGACTCGCTCGATAAAGGTAGTCTTTTTATGAAAGAAGGAGCGTCCCGCCTCCTCCGCTTTTTCAAGCACAAGACCGTAGCGGTCAATAGAAACGCGCACCTTGACACCGCGCTCGGCGGCGGCCAGAACGGCCTCCGCCATACAGTTGCCGATCTCATCGTCACGCCAGATAAACATATTGATGAAAAGAGTGTCCTTTGCCGCCGCGATAGCGGAAAGAATAGCGGGAAAAGCACGCTTGCCATCGGCATACAGTGTGAAATGATCGTAAGTGACCAAGATGTTTCTCCTTATCCAAAAATCTCCGCCAAGGCAACGGTGCGCAAGAGCGCAGGCTCTGTTTTGTCTCTGCCATAGGCGTCCAAAAAGCGGTCTGTATATTTATCGGTCTTCAAGTTATACCAAAGGGTCCAAACACCCCAAAACAAGTCGATATGTCGGTCTCCCACTCCGCCGTTGCCGAGGTCGATAAAGGCAGAAAATCGCCAATTATCAAACATAATATTGGGCAAGCAGTAGTCGCCGTGAAGCAAAACGTCATTTTTTAAGTAGGGGGCGTTTTTCTTCACCTCGGCATAGGCCTCGTCATTTTTGACGGAGCGATAGGCGGAGAGAAAGGAGGGGTCTCCCTTCCCCGTCCTATAATTTTCCTCCACCGTCCGCAAATAGTCGGCGGTACGGTGGGGCACAGGACAGCCGTCGAAGGGTGTCTCGTGAAGGGCGCGCAGACATTCGGCCAAGGTGTCGCAAAGTCTCCTCGGGTCGGCAAGGCAGAGAGCGTGCGTAGCATCCTCCCCCTTCACGCGGCGGGTGAGAAAATAGTCCTTCTCCCCCTCGGTGAGGTAGCAAAGCACCTCGGCGGAAAGTCCTTTCCCGTGAAAATAACGGGTCATTCCATTTTCGGCGGCAAGGCTTCCGCAGGGTGCTGTCTTTAAGTAATATCCTTCATCCTTATCAAAGAACAGCACCCGCGCCTCGGGGGAGCAGCTGCTGTCATATACTGCCGCCCCCTCAAAAAAGGGGGCAAGGGATGCGGGATAGCTCCTAGGGTCTATGTCGGTTTTCGTTCGTTTCATATAAGCGTCAGGGGGAAAATACCTCTTTTATCCTTTCCTTATCCCGTAAACCACCTCGTAAATCTCCTCTGCGGCGGAAGACGGGTCGTTCAGCCTTTCGGGACAAGTCATCAGCCTCAAGGGCACGGGTGCCTCCCCATGGAAGGAGGGCTGTGCGTAGGGGTAGTCGTTCAGATGGAAGCCGCATCTCTCGTAGAAGCCCACGCGACGGGCGGCGAGCTCGCTGTCCTCGGCTGGCTCCACCTCAAGAATGAGGGGGCCAAAGGCCTCCTTTACCATCCCCAGCACTCTCGCGCCGTAGCCGTGGCTACGATATTCATCAAAAATGAAGAAATGCTCCACGAAGGTGAGGCGGGAGAGACGCCATAAGGTAATATACCCGACGGGGCGGTCGTTTTCCACGATACGGTAGACGGTAAAGCGAGGGTCGCTTAAGGTGGCGTAGGCGTCGTCCTTCTCTCGCGTTTCCTCCCAAACGAAGGAGCGGCAGAGGGCACGATAGAAGTCCTCAAACCCCTTTTTCCGCATGGGAACGAGGCTGATGCCGTCGCCACTGTGAATGGCAACGCGCAAGCGGCGGCGAATGCGGCGGCAAAGAAAAACGGCAATGCCCACCACCGACGCGATGACAGCCAGCCCCGCAAGAGTCAACAGGTCGCCGTCCTTCTCCGTAGCGGAAGACGCACCTCCAAAAAGAGCGAATATCCCAAAGCCCACGCCGAAGGAAACGGCAGTGAGAAGGATCTCAAGAATCGCCTCTCCAAGCGTGTCTCTTGATCTTTCTCTACGCTTCATGACGGCAGTCCCCCCTCCGGCGCAACGAGGACGGGCGTCCATTTGAGGGAGACGGGCTCATCGGTGTCCTCTATCTGAAGAATGGGAAAGGAGGCGAGGGTCTCCTGCGCGAAATAGTCCTGCACCTTCACGCATCCGTCCTCCACGCCTGCCCACATACCGTGTCCCTTGGTGAAGCCAAAAAGCTCCATCAACTGCACATCAAAGCTTTTTTCGTCAGAAAGGACGCAAGAGGCTATGCCCCGCTCCGTTTTGACGGTCATTTTCTTGTTCACGATCCTTCCCTGCCTTGATTCTTTCGTATTTGCGAATAAAACATTATGGCTTTTATTCGATCTTTCTGCTATTTTATTTCTTGTCTGCCACGACAAAATAGGTATAATCGTCACGGTATTTGTAGCCCGCACCGTTGTTTTCCTCGGTGGAGTAGGTGCAAACGCACTCATTAATAAAGCAAACGGTCAAGCCGCCGTATTCGTTGCACATCATACAGCCCACGACGATGCCGTCGTCCACGATCAGCTCCTTTACCTCCGCGCTTTTGGTGACAGGCACCAGGGCGCCGCCTTCGGTGCGGTTGCTCCAACCGGAGTTTTCAAAGGTGCGGTATTCGGCGGTATAAAAGAAGGGAATCTGCTCCTCGGGCGTGAGGCCCGCGAGCTTTTCCTTCAAGCCCTCGGGAAGAGTGTATTCTCCCATTTTCTTTTCGTAAGCAATAAAGCGCATGGCGGTATCTCCTTATTTTTTGAAATATTCGTCCTTTACAGCGTTATAGATAGCCAGATAATCATTGGTCAGCACGGTGTCGATGCCCATACGGAAATATGCTCTTGCCTCCTCGGGGTCGTCAGCATAAAACACGTTGCAAAGAATACCGTGGGCATGTGCCTTCTTTACGCTTTCCTCGTTGAAATAGGGCTTGAAAAGCTGTACCTTGTAGGCACCGAGGGCGATGGCACGGTCTACGATGGACATGGGGTCCTCCTTGTTGCCGTTCCAGCCCACACAGCAACCGATGTCGGGGGCATAGGCCATGGCGCGGCGGATCATATCGTCGTTGGTGGTCATAAAGTAGACCTGCTTCTCACAATCGTATTTGCGGATGAGCGAAACGATCTCCTCTAACATGTGCTTTTCAAAGCGGGCGTCCCAGATCTTCACGTGCAGGTTCATGATCACTCGCCCCGCGAATTTTTGCAAGATTTCCTCAAAGGTAGGAATGGTAAGCCCCGCGAACTTCTCCCCGTGCTTGACACCGAAATCAAGGGCGCGAAGCTCGGCAAAGGTCTTTTCGTAGATCTTCCCCTCCCCGTTGCTGACGCGCTCAAGAGTGGCGTCGTGGCAGGACACCAGAACGCCGTCGGAGGTAGACCAAATGTCAAGCTCGATCTCCTCCGCGCCCAGCGCAACGGCGGCGCCAAAGGCGGGCATACTGTTTTCGGGGGCAACGGTATTAAAGCCACGGTGGGCACACAGACGGGGATAGGGCATTTTCTCGTCCGTCCGCACCACAGAGGCACCGCCGTTGCGGTAAAGCCAAGGCCTTCTGCCCTCTTCTATGTACTGATAATGAGCCTTAGGGGCACCAAGATGCCCTGCGGGCTTATAATATTTCTTTTCCGGGTCAATGTGAGTGGTGCCTAAACCCACCCTGCTTTTCATATTAAGCAGCTCGGTACCATCGGGCGCGACCACCATACTGCTTCCGCAAAGTGGGCTATCCTCACCGAGGGAGACCGACGCACGAACCAAATAAGCGTTGGTGTTGTAAGAGAGGAATTTCCCGATGATAGAAAGGGCCTCGTGAGTATCCGTCCTCTGCAAGGAGCATCCGATGATGATATCCGCGTTTTGCCTGGCGATCTGCGGAAAATTCTCATAGAAATAGAAGTCGTAGCAAGTGAGGAAGGCAAAGCGCAGCCCCTCTGCCTCAAGGATATAGGGAGCGTTCATTTCGTAGCTGTACGCCACGTCCAACGCATGTCCCCCTTCCCCGTCGGTCTTTACCTCGCTGGGGGCGGGGTGCGCCTTGAAATAGCGACCAATGAGATTTCCCTCACGGTCAAAGGCGTGGGTGGTGTTGCGAATGCCCTGCTCCGTTTTGCAGCCCGCATTGACGAACAAAAGGGCGTGACAGCGACGGGCGGTGGCGGCCGCTTTTTCCAGCAGAGTGGCATTATACTTCTCGGATATGGCGTAAAAGCCGTCCTTTCCCGCCACGTCGGCAAGGGCATCGCTGTATTCGGGGAGGACGATCAGGTCAAGGCTTTCGTCGCACGCATCCATCAAGGCGAGCAGATCCGCAAAGCAAGCATCCGCATCGGCGGTATGGAAGGAATAGTGGGGCTGCAAAACACATACTTTCATTTTTGCTCCCTTTCGTTTCGGGTCTCTCTGATATAAGCCAAAAGCGTGTCGGGGAAATTGACGGTCATACCATCCACCCCCGCGTCATACACACTTTTCATAATATCGGTGTCGGTGATCCCCCAGGCGCGTACATTAAGGCCTTTTTCATGCCATAGGGCAACACGCTCGGGAGTCACATCGCACCCCTTGGGGCAGATCTCGTCCGCCCCCATGGCAAGAAGGGCGTTCACCGTGTCCTCACTCACGTCCTTGGTCAAATAGCCGATGCGGAGCGTGGGGGCGTATTCCTTGATGGCACGGATATACTCCATATGGAAGGAGGTGACCACGGTTTTTCCTTCGATACCGTAGCGAAAGATCAGGTCTGCCACCTCTTTTTCGATGCCCTCCACCTTCAGCTCGATGGCAAAGGTGATATCGCGGCAGGCGAAATGGGAGAGGAAATCCTCGAAGGTGGGTATCTTGTCCCAAAGCGCGCCCTTTTTGACGGTGAAGGCAGACAGCTCTCTGTAGGTGTAGTCCGAGACGCTTCCCGTCTCTCCCGTGACGCGCGTGAGGGTGTTGTCGTGGAAAAGGACGAGAACGCCGTCCTTGGTTTTCTGCACGTCGGTCTCAATGCCGTTCGCCCCCTGCCAAAGTCCCATATAAAAGGACATCATGGTGTTTTCGGGCGCATAGTGGGAGGCACCTCTGTGGGCGTAGGTGACGAAATCCGCGCGGTCTGTCGTTTTTTCACCTTTTTCCATTTTGCTTTGCTCCTTTTTGCGCTTGCCTGACAGCCAAAGCCTTTCCGTAAAGCTTGACCAAAACGGCGGAGAGAATGACGCCGATGGCAAGAGCCGCCGCCAAGGATACCGTTTTAAGGCCACGCTCTACAAACTGCGTCAGCTCGCCGTCAAAGGCGTGTGCCATGGTGTAGTAGAGAGATGCGCCGGGCACTAAGGGGATCAGCGCGGGGGCAAGAAAGACGGTAGTGGGCGCCTTTAAAATTCTCGCCATGACCTCGGTATAGAGGGATATGGCAACGGCTACGATGAAATAGACCACCGCCTCGTTGGGAATCATAAGATTCAAAAGAATACACAAAAGCCAACCGAGGCCACCGCCAACAGCGACCGTCAAAAGATGCTTGCCGCGCACCTGGAACAGGATGCCAAAGCCGAGAGAGCCTACGGTGGCGGCGATGATTTGTAAAATTGCCTCTTTCATACGATCGCACCTCCGATAAAGGACACAAGGAAATAGCCTGCGGCAATGGCCACCGCGCCAAGCAATGCCTCAAGAAAACGCAGAATGCCCGAAATGCTGTCACCCGTGAACAGGTCGCGCAGGGCGTTGGTAAAGCCAAGTCCCGACACAAGAAGCATGATACTGCCGATGATGATCTCGTCCTCTCCGAGATGGGTAAGGCGAGAGACAAAAAGGGCAAGTGCCGTCAGCACGGCGGCAGAGGTAAAGGTACAGAAAATAGGGTTTTTCAGGGTTCGCTCCGAGAGCAGCACCGCCGCTCTAACGCCACCGCCCACCGCGAGAGCCAAAAGGCTTTGCAGTATCGTTCCACCAAAGAAAAGGGTAAAGGCAGCGGCGATGATGGCATAGGTGGCGAAGGAGACGGGGAGCGAATAGGGCTTGCACCTGTCGATCTCGGCGATCTCCTTTTCGATCTCCTCCTCCGTCATCTTTTCTGCGCAGATACGCCTTGAGAGACGGTTGAGCTTGTCCAGCTTGTCAAAATCGTTGCCGAGGGAGCGGATCCTTCTCGTTTGGGTATGGGTCTGTCCCTGCGCGTCGTGTACCGTGACGACCATCAGACTGGTGATGATGAAGCAATCCGTTCTCACACCGCCCATGGCGTGGCAAATACGGCTAACACTGTCCTCCACGCGGCTGACCTCAGCCCCGCTGACCAGCATTCTTTCGCCGATGTCCATTACGTAATTCAGCTTGTTTTTCAATATTTTTCTCCTTGGTACGTCAGGCTTTCTTGGTAAACTTGCACTGCGGATAGTTAACGCAACCGTAAAAATCCCCATTCTTCCCTCTACGAAGGGCCAGAGGCGCACCGCAAAGGGGACATATCTCCTTGAGACCGTGCTTTTTCGCCCTTGGGTCGACTGCTCCCGGCTCTACAGTGTCCGATTTCAGCTTGTTGCACCTGTGGCAAAGGGTCTGTAGATTTTCGAAATCTGACTTGCCACCCTTGGCAATGGGAAAAATATGATCCACCTCAAGGTCTTGCGTTCTTCTGCCGCACTTTCGGCAACGGTATCCGTCGCGGCTATAGATAGCAAACCGCATCTTGTTGGTGACCCTTCCCCGCTCTACGCGGCAAATGGATTGCCAGATTTCCTCGTCCAGATAAAAATCTCCTGACTTTCTCGCAAGCCCTTCTAAAATGCGCTCAATGTCCTCCGCGCCAAAGGTCTTGGATTTGTGCGTCAAATACGTGCCTCGGATATTGGTCAAGCGAAGCTTGACCGTGATTTCAAAGCGAACAGTGGGTCTTTTAAAAATGGCCCAGAACTGCTTTTCTTCCATTTTAGAAAGACTCTTTTTATTTTTGAACGGGATCTCGACGTCGTATTTCCCCCAAACACAGGTGTTCTCAATCTCGTTTTTGTATAGCAGGTACGTGGTTTGGTTTTCTTCCGCCAAACGCATGGCTTCCTTGACCTTGGTTTCCTTTTTCACAAGACTGTAGGTCAAAAAATCCTTTGGAGAAATATCAGCGAAAAAGTTTTGGTTGTCATAGGAATGGGTCACGTCAAATCGCCCGACCTCATGAAAGCGGTGCTTCGCGTTGATCTGCCGCAAATTCCGCAAGGCGGTGCTGTGCGTCGCAATAAAATTTTCGCGCGCTCTTTTGTGGCGGTCGTACAGCCACACGGCAACAACAGCCCCAACCAAAGCTACGGCGGTAAAAATTCCAATATACATCTATCCCCTCCGAACGTCCTTTGTCATACCTTCCGTTTGAAGTTTCCGAACACCTCGCTGACCTTTTGGAAGTCGGCAAAGGTGTCGGGATACGCCTTGATGATCTTCATCATCTCACCGATCTGCCTTTTATTGATGATGCAGACCAGCATATATTTTTCGGTATCCGAATACATACCGTGTACCTTGATCTCGGTCACGCCGTGCTTTAAGCGGGTCATCAGCTCCTCGGACAGCTCCTTGGGGTGGCTCGTGATGATCTCAAACTTATAGCCGTTCTTCATACCACTGAGACCGTTGTCCACGATGACGTTGGCGATAAAGAGGTTGAGAAGGGTACAGATCACGGGGGTCACCTTCATTCCGTACACAAAAAAGGCGATAACGACCACGCTTGCGTCCATCACGAAGGATACGTAGGCAATATTGGTCTCGGGGCGCGCCTTTCTGATCAGGGCGGAGATGCCGTACGTGCCGCCACTGGCACCAAAGCGTCTGAGCATCAAGGAAAAGCCAAAGCCCGAAACCACGCCCGTGGCGATACAGGCGAACACCACGTTAAAATCCTCACCGCCCGTGGCATGGGAATAGGGCAAGGCGCCAAGGAGTGTCCAAAGCTGAGGGGTAAAGGATTGCACCAGCATATAGAGACTGAGGAACAGTCCAAGCTTTTTGTCGACCATGGCACTGACCAAAACAAAGATGGGCAGGTTAAAGGCCACCATTAAGACCGACCAGCCGACCCTGTCCTCCAAAAGATGGTGGGTGATGGTGGCGAGACCGCCCACGCCACCGGGGGCGAAGCCGTTGCTGTTCTGAAAAAAATGGTAGGCAGTACCCACGACGATGCCCGCCAGGATGGCGCAAAGCAGATCGAAAAGCAATTCCCTGACAGTTGTTTTTTTGTTTTGCATTTTAGTTTCCTTTCCTCAGGTCAAAGCGGCCAGAACATGCGGTCTTATCCAATCAATTCCTTCAGCTTTTGGCCGATGGCATCCGCCAACAAGCGGTGTCCTTCCTCGTTGGGGTGACAGCCGTCTAAAGTGTGCCGTCTCCAATCGAAGGCAAAATCCTTATGTAAATTGAGGCAAGGGAGACCCAGCCTTTCGCAGGTAGACTCAATCACCGCAACGTAGTCGTTCAAAACGTGTCCGTTGTAGTTGACGGCGGTGGTGTCGTGCCGATCGGCGTCCTTGAAATGAGCGCCGCCCTGACGGTTACCAATGCCGTTGTGGGTATAGGGGGTAACAAAGAGAGTAACCTTGCCTTTTCTGCTCGCCAAAACCCATTTTCCAATGGTTTCAACGGCGTGGGCAAAGGCAGAGTCATCTTCGCCCGCGATGGGCTTGTCACTCCAAAAATAGTCGTTGGTTCCACCAAAGATCACAGCCACGTCGGCACTTTCAATCAGGTGCATTCGGCTGACGAAATCCTTCTCATCGGAATCGTTCAGTCCCGCCTTCGCAACCAGTGTGCCTGTGATCCCGTAATTTTCTTCCTCTAATCCGAGCTGCTCCGATAATATCGTAGCGTACCTTTGGCTCTTGTCGGTCAAAGCATAGCCGTATGTAATGCTATCTCCCAAAAATGCGATCGTTTTCATGATGCTTCTCCTTTTTTGTTTTAAGCTTGTTTTGCGAAGCGCTCGACAAAAGCAGAGCGCGCGAGGGGTCACTCAATATCCGATATTGCTCTTTGAATAGTTTTCCGACTCAAAGCTTTCCATATTGATCTGTTCGGGTGTGATAGAAAGGATCTCGCAGATTACGGACAAGACCTTGCCGCCGATCAGCTCCGTGCCTTCCGGCGTGTAAAAATGAACCCAATCAGAGCGATAAGAATCGGGAACGGATGCCGTAAGCGAATAAAGATCATTGATAACGGTATCGGTGCCCGACAAGGCGCGAAGTGCCTCGGCGTTGTATTTTTCTATGGTTGTGTTGTGGCGCATAAATTTGGGATTGGCCATTGCCTCGTTGACGTTGGTGGAGGTTGCAAACACTATTTTAGCCTTTGGAAAAAGCATACGCAGTCTTTTGTCTATCCGCGCGATCGCCTCGCCGTAATAGGAAAGCGACGTGAGCGGCTCGTCACCGAACAGCTCCAACGCATCCCAAAGCCCCGCGTTCCAATGGACGAGATCGACATCACTCCCCCACTTTCCGCTTGCCTTCCATTCGTGCGCAAAGCGTAACACGTACTCCGCGAATTTGCAGTTTTCGGAAGGATAAAACACCTCGGCGGCTCCGCTCAGCGCGTCCTTGATATATTTATCGTAGCCCATTCTGATAGAATCACCGATCAAAACGATCTTTTTCATTTTTTTGCTCCTTTTCTTTTTTCGTTTCAGTTGTGAAATAAATTTTGAATGAAATTGTTTGCTCCGTTCACAGTGAAGTTTTGCTTGTTTCACCCGCAAAGCGAAGTTAAGTCCGCCCCACTTCGCCGTTAGGCGAAGCTTCACTCACGCAGTGAACTTCACTGCCGAAGGCAACTTCACTTGCCCGAAAGGGCAAACTT
>JAZRGD010000051.1:0-13477 GCA_045644045.1 Eubacteriales bacterium | reverse complement strand
CAAAACTGACACCACTCGAAAAGCGATATCAGTTCGTTGCCTAAATTTTAATATTTTCTACCATAGGGGTGTTTTTTGTGCTGTCCGCACAATTTGGGGCAGTTCACTATGCGGGTGGATATTTATTTGTTGAATATTTTTGGCGGAGCGGTTTGAAATTTTGGCCTGTGACAGCCCATTTGTCAAACTTCGACCGAAAACTCCTTGATGTCGGGGTTTTCCCCGAAGAAGAGAAGCAGATCGTTGAGGGCGGAGCTTTTGGGAATACGCACCACGATGACGGCGCGGAGGAGGCCGTCTCCCTTTTTCTTGATTTCCATTCTTTGCACCGTCATTTTGCGGTCGGAGAGCTGGAGGCGCAGGCCGTCAAGCACGTGTGGGGTGTCGTTCATGGTGACCGAGATGGCACTGGTGGCCATGGATTCAAGGCGCGTCAGCCATTTGTGCAAGCAAATATTGATGAGAAGGACGAGCAGTGCCGCGCCGATGCCCAAGGCGTACAGCCCCGCGCCGATGGCGAGACCGATGGCGGCGGTGGCCCAAACGCCTGCGGCGGTGGTCAGACCCTTGACGGTGTTGCCGTGGCGGAAGATGACGCCCGCGCCGAGGAAGGCGATGGCGGTGATGGCTTGAGACGCTACGCGAGTAGGGTCGGCACCCGTTGTGCCCAGGGCAAAGCCGCCCTCCGTCACAAGATCGCCAAAGGCGTACTTGGATATGATCATCAAAAGAGCGCCGCCGATGGCCACGATGGAGTGAGTACGCACACCCGCTTCCTTCTGACGGATGCCGCGCTCAAGGCCGATAAACGCGCCGAGCGTCGCCGCCACGCCCAGACGGACGAACAGCTCCCAGATAAAATAGGGAAGATTGATGTGGAAAAACGAGGAAATAGAGGACGGGTCAAACACGGTGACGTCTCCTTTCTTTTTGTTTTCATTTTACGGAGATTTAACATAGATTTAACTTTGAGACTAAATTATAGCACAGAAAAGAGGGAATGTCAATAGGTGCATGAAAAAAAGAAGAAAAAAGAAAAGCCGTGGCGCGGTGAAGAGAAAAAAGGAAAGAAAAAGTATAAAAAGCGGGAAAAGCGCACAGGATAAGGGTACGAAAAACGGCGCGTCCTCGCGCCTTTTACGGGGCGCGAGGGCAAAGAGAGGATAGAGGAAAAGGACGTGGAGCAGGTGATGTGGCTACACCGCGCGGCGGTGCTTGCCGCCGCTTCGGTGGTGGGCGGCGAGGAGAAAAAGGGTCCCTTTGGGGACAAATTCGATTTTTGCGACGAAACGGGACGGTTTGGGGAAAAGACCTTTGAGCGTGCCGAGGGGCGGATGGCGGGGCTTGCGCTGTCCCTTGCGATGAAAAAACGGGCAGACGGCAAGCGGCCGGACGCGGTTTTGGCGGGAGACCTGCAAAACCAGTGTATGGGAACGGCGGAGGGCTTGCTCTCCTTCGGTCTGCCCTATCTTGGGCTGTACGGCGCATGCTCTACTGCCACCGAGAGCCTCCTTTTGGCCTCCTTGCTCGTGGAGGGCGGCTTTCTTTCCCGTACCGCCGCCGTTACCTCCTCCCATAATGCCGCCGCCGAGCGGCAGTTTCGCTTTCCCTTGGAATACGGAGGGCAAAGAACACCAACCGCCCAGTGGACGGCCACGGCGGCCGCCGCCTTTCTCGTAGGCAGGGCGGAGGAGAGCGCGCCGATGGCCTTGGTGCGGGCGGCTATGGTGGGAAGAATGGTGGACGGCGGCATCTCCGACGCATCCAATATGGGGGCGGCCATGGCACCGGGGGCGGCGGACAGCCTTCTTCGGTTTTTTAAGGATACCGATACCCGACCGAGGGATTACGACAGGATCGTCACGGGCGACCTGGGCAAGGAGGGGAGTGCCTTGCTTCATCTTTTGATGGAGGAGGAGGGAGTGCCTCTTTCCCGTCACGAGGATTGCGGCGTCTTGCTTTTTGACGAAAGCAAGCAGGACGTCCACGCGGGCGCGTCGGGATGCGGCTGCTCGGCCTCCCTTCTCGCCGCTCATTATCTGCCTGCTTTGCGAGAGGGAAAGCTGAAGCGTGTCCTCTTTTTGTCCACGGGCGCGATCATGAGCCCGGGGAGCATCATGCAGGGAGGCGGCATTTACGGCGTTGCGCCCGTTTTGCTGCTGGAATCGCCAAAATAAAAACGCCCCTTGGGGCGCGGGAAAGAAAAAACGCCCAATGCCTCGGGCGAAGGGAGGATAGAATGGAATATTTGCTTGCCTTTTTGGCAGGGGGCGTGCTTTGCGTGATCGCCCAACTGCTGATCGACCTGACGGGCCTGACTCCCGCCAGGATCCTGGTGCTGTTCGTCACCGTGGGGGTGGCGCTGGGTGCGCTGGGTGTTTACGAGGGCTTGAAGGAGGTTTTCGGCTGCGGGGTCAGCTTACCCCTCCTCGGCTTTGGCGGCACGATGGCGCGGGGCACCAGAGAGGCGGTGGAGAAAATGGGTCTCTTCGGCGCGCTGACGGGCGGCCTTGCTTCCACCGCCGCCGGCATCTCCGCCGCGCTTTGCGCGGGACTTGTTGCGTCGCTTTTGGGACGGAGCAGACCGAAGGGACTCTGACTCATCGCCGCCTTGCGGCGTTTAGCCTCCCTCGGGGAGGGAGGCTAAGAACGAGGGTCGCTCACCTCTCGGAGGGGGGCAACCTCATCCACCGCTAAAGCGGTCCCACGCTCTTCCTGAAATATAGTCGAAATGCGCGCAAATCACAGATTTGCTTCATTTCTCCTTATTTCAGTTAAGCACTTCACAAAAACAATTATCAATTGTTTTTGCTCGTTTACCTCTCGGAGGGGGCCTTTGGCACAAATGCCTTCCGCACTTGTTTGGGTTAAATTTCCGTTCATCGGCAAAGCCTCTTTTGTACCCCGCCACTATGGCGGGGTTTTCGTTATACAATGAAAAAGACACCCCAAAGGGTGTCTTTTTCATACGCCAAATTATCTGGCGCGTCTTGCAGCAAAGCACTCGCTGCAGTACACAGGCTTTCCATCCGTGGGATTGAAAGGAACCTGGCAATCCTTGCCGCACTCAGCGCAAACGGCAGCGAACATCTCGCGCGTACCTCTTGCACTGTTCTTGCGTGCATCACGGCAAGCCTTGCATCTCTGGGGCTCGTGATCGAATCCCTTCTCAGCATAGAACTCCTGCTCACCGGCGGTGAACACGAAATCGTTGCCGCAGTCCTTGCAATTCAGTGTCTTGTCCTCGTACATGTGTTTTACCTCTCTTCTAAGATAGAAAAAATTTGCCCCCAGACGGATTCCAACCGACGCCTTTGAATGTTAACCAACGCTCTCCCTTAAGCTATATGGGCATATAAAAACATAATTATGAGCCAAACTCCGCGCGGAGCTTGGCAAGTGTGCGCGCAGTGGCATTGTAGACCGATTTTTCAGTCTTGCCAAGCTGCTCTCCGATCTGAGCGGCGCTCCTTCCCTCCAGATGGAGGTCAAAGACCTGTCTTTCGTAGGGGGAGAGAATGGACGCAATGCGACGATACATTTCGCGCAAGCTTTCTGCGGCGAAAAACGCCGCGTCGGGCTCCTCTGCCGAACTGCCGAGCAGGCTATCAATGTGATCCTCCAAAGAGCACAAAGCGACCTCGCGGTTCCTTTTCCGATGCCAGGACACCAGAGCGTTCCGCACGCATACGCGAGCGTAAAGACCAAAGGTGACCTCGCCGGAGAGACGGTAATCCCGTGCGGCGCAATAAAAAGCAATTTTTGCTTCCTGCTCCAGCTCGGCCACGTCTGCCTCGCAAAGACCGGTTGAAAAGCGGCCGACCGCCGCGCTCAAAAGTCTCCCATAACGGTCGCAGAGAGAAGAAAACGCGCTATCGCTCCCCTCACGTACCTCCGCTAATAAGACTTCCGTTTCTCTCTTTTCTTCCATGCAGTTCTCCATGTTTGCACGCTTTTTTCACTTTCGCGCACTCGTCCAACACCGACAACTTACATCGGATCATCTCCATTATATACATCTTCTTCGGGTTTGTCAAGCCTAAATTTAAAAAAAATTTACTTTTTACCGAAAAAACCCTGTTTAGCTTCCCAAATAATAGGCAATTTGTCCTGTAAGAACGGAAAGAACACCACGGCAGACCTCTTCCGGCTGTTCCGTAAAATGCTGCTTGATCCGCTCTGCCTCCTTGACGGAGGGAACGGACAGGGTGGTGTCCATCAAAAGCCCATCCTTGTCGTGGATCTCACAACGGACCAGGTACTTACCTCCCTCTGCCTCCGTGACCGTGACGTTGGTCTTTGCCCCTCTGCGATAAAGAGAAAGCCGCTTCAAGGCGGAAATACGACTTTTTTCCCTGATATACTCGTGGAGCGTGCCTTGAAGCTCCGAGGCTACGGAATGACCCAAGGGGGAGATGACGTACTGCTTCTCCTCGCCGTCGATCATGGTGATGTGGCCTCGCTCGGTCAGCTCGGAAAAGCATTCGGCAAAATCAAAGCGTCCCACGTAGCCATGCTCATACACCATCTCGGAGATGATCGTCTCACTGAGCGGATACCGCAATTCGTCCAGCACAAACAGAATAAAAACCTTAATATCGATGCGATCGCTCATATCACCGTCGCGCGCGTCTCTTCTCGGCAATGGCATAGCCTTCTCTCCTCTCATTTGAAAACAAGGCTTCGTGGCCGCAGCACACGAAGCCTTGCATGATCAATACTCTTCTTCCTCTTCGGGCTCTTCCTCGACCTTAGCGATAGGTGCCTTGGCCTCGTTGAAGATCAGGTTGCCGTAGCCGTCTACGTCAACACCGCTAACACCGTCAATGATGTAATAGTTCTGATTGTACACGATGGGCATCACGGGAAGCTTTTCCATGAGGTACTTCTCCGCCTCGTGAAGAATGGTGGCACGCTTGTCAAGATCCTTCTCCGCGTACGCTCTCTCAAGGATAGCGTCGTAGGTCGCATCCGAGAAGCCGGAGCAGTGGAGAATGTGCTCTGACGTCTTATTGTCAAGGCCGTTTCCGTTCATGGTGGTGGTAAAGCCGGCAAGAGCGGTAAAGGCGTTGGTGGAATACATTTGATAATCCACACCCAGCACGTCGAAATCCCCCTCCATATACATGGCGGTAATGGCATCGTCATACACGGTGATCTTAGAATCGGAGCCGAAGGTCTCCTCACGTCCACCGTCCTTGTTGGAGGTCCAGGTGCGCGTATCCAAGGATACAGGCAGAAGCTCTACGGTAAAGCCGAGCTTTTCCCACTGCTCTATCACATATTCCGCGACAAGCAGGTCATCGGGAGAATTGCGCACCGCAAGCTCGAAGGATCTGCTCGGAAGCTCCTTGCCCGCAAGCAAGTCCCTCGCCTCCTGTTCCCTTGCGGTGGTAACGATCAGGGATTCGCTCTGAGAGCGGAAGGACACCTTCTTCTTATTGCTTTCCCAAACGGCGGGAGAGATCAAGCCATCGGCGGCTTTGGCAAACACCAGCTGCGCAGCGATATACTCGCGGTCGATCACCATGGACAACGCCTTGCGAACGTCCACGTCGGCAAACAGCTCGTTTTTAGTGTTAAAGATGTAGGAATAAGTAGAAAACGCGTCGTAAATATCCGCATCCTCGGCGTACTGCTCGCGCAGCTCCTTGTCGGCAGGCAACGCGCCCATGCAGAAGACGGCTTCCTCCAAGAAGGCCTCGAGCTTAGACTCCAAGAATTTGTTGATGTCCTTACCGTTGCCATCCGCGTAGGTCTGGAAGTTCTCATCCGTCCACTTGGCGGCGATCAGGGCGGGATAAACATAGCTGTTTTCTCCCTCCTCGGAGCGGTAGTACGCGTTCTTTTGCAGCGTAAACTCACCCGTATCCTTGTTCCAAGCACGGATAGCGAACGGACCGTTGGTGGCAATGAAGGAGCTCTTTTGCGCCCAGAAGTTGGGATACGCCAAAACCTTGGCATTGCGGACGGGAGCGAGAGCCACGGAGGTCAGGTTGCGCAAGAAGGCGTCGTAATCGATCTTACCCTCAAAGGTGATGGTCAGAACGTCGCGGTTGGCCTCCACGCCCAAGTCGGAAATGGAGTCCTCTTCACCGCTCTTGATCGCCTTTGCGTTTTTGATGTCGTAAAGCAAGGGCGCGGCCTGGCTTTTGAAGCCGGGCTCCAGGATGCGGCTCCAAGCGTCCAGCAGATCGTCCGCCGTTACCTGTGCCTTACCGTCGTTCCAATAGGTCTCGCGCAGGGTGATCTCCATTTGATAGAGACCCTTTTCCTCATCCTCGATGATCTTGTAATCCTTAGCAAGAGCCTTTACCACCTTGCCCTTTTCATCCAGCGTGAAAAGAGGCTCAAAGATCAAAGAGAGAACGCGGTTCGTCTCATCGTTCACGACGGACAAAGCAGGGTCCAAGTCATACAGCTGGTCGCCCAAATAGACCTTGATTTCCGCCCCCTTCTTATTACAGGAAGAGAGGGAGGCCGCAACGCCGAACAGCATAACTGCAACCAGAAGCAGAGAAACGATTTTTTTCATTACGATTTCCTCCAAAAGAATCAAGCAAATTTATACAGTGTATATTATAACATAAAGAAACGACACTTGCAAGCCATTTTTCGCATTATTCACAAATGTTTGTTCGTTTGCACAAAGAGCACTTGTTTTTTTGTGCAAAACGACAGTTTTACCCTTGGCGCAATTCCGTTTCTTATTGTCCAAGCACATTATAGCGAGTCCGTTTTCTTCTTTCCACCTTTTTTTGACTCAAAAAAGAAACTTTTTTGTTAAAACTGAATGAGCTCCGCGAAAAGCGACCAAAATGAAAAAAACGAAGGGAGATCACCGTGAGAAGAAAAAGAACCGTCCCCGACGCCATACCCTGCTATTACGAAAGCGACATGGCCAAGGAGCGCTGCCCCGTCGGCAAGTCGGGCCGTGGCGTTTTCCATAAGGAAGAGACACATCCCCATTACACGCTGAACGAGGTGCGCGTCACAAGTCGGGAGGCGGGTGAGCGCATCGGCAGACCGATGGGAAGGTACGTGACCCTAAGCTTTTCCTCAGCCGTTCTTTTCGGAGGTGCCGGCTTTGCCGCGCTGGAGGATAAAACGGCGGTACTGCTGTCGGAGGCCGTGCCGCGCGAGGCCGAGCGCATTTTGGTGGTGGGCCTCGGCAATCGCCGCCTCACGGTAGACAGCATCGGTCCGCGCGCGGCGGAGGCGGTCACTGCCACTGCCACCCTACGCGGAACCCCATCCGAAGGGCTTTTGCGGGGCATCAGACAAATATCCGTTTTTTGTCCCGACGTGTTCGGGGAAACGGGAATGGAAACGGCGGGGCTGGTCGCGTCGGCCGTAAAGCTGACCCGTGCCGAGGCCGTCGTTGCCATCGATGCCATGGCCACCTCTCATCCTCATCATCTCTTACGCGCCATTGAGCTGACAGACACGGGCACCGTCCCCGGTGCGGGGGTCGGAAACCGCCGCGCGGCACTCTCCCGCGAAACGGTGGGCGTGCCCGTGATCGCCGTCGGCGTGCCCACCATGATGCGTGCCCGCCCTTATCTGCGTCGCGCGCTGACGGATTTCGGTGTGGAAGCGGGCACGGCAGAGCGCTACGCCCAAAAGGAGGAGGGGCTTTTGGTGGTCCCCCACGGCTTGAACGAGGGCACGGTCTCCCTTGCCCGTCTTGTTTCTCGCGCCATCAACGGTGCCTTCGGCTTTGGTGCCGAGGCATAAAGAAGGGAGATCCTTATGAGGCTCATCGTCTGCGCGCTTTGCCTTTTTCTCGTCTTTACGCTGTTTCTCTTCGCTCTTTCCTCTTGTTCCGTGACCGAGACCGAGAGCGGAGTGCTGTGCTTTTCTGTAAAGGCGGGACACTCCCTCCTATCGGGTGTGTCCTTCTCGTTTCCCTCGTTTACTCCGCTCATCGGTGAATTGTTCTCTTTTCTTCCTTTTTTCGTCTTTGAACCTCTTTCGATTTTAAACACGGAGACCTTCTCTCTTTTTTCGCTACTTTCTCATCTTTGTGCATGACGGAGGCATATTCGTCCTCCCTCCGTCATATGGTATAGGGACAGGTCAAAAAAGCCGAGGGACACCCCTCGCCCTGAGGAAAGGAACGAACGAAGATGGTAAACACTTCTCTCTATCACCACATTGCCGAAAGAACGGGGGGCGATATTTATATTGGCGTTGTGGGGCCCGTTCGAACGGGAAAGTCCACGTTTATCAAGCGGTTTATGGAAACTGCTGTTCTCCCCGTCATCACCGACGAACGCGATCACGCTCGCGCGAGAGACGAGATGCCGCAATCCTCGGGCGGCAAGACGGTGATGACCACCGAGCCGAAGTTCGTCCCCGACGAGGCGGTTTCCGTGACCCTTGAAAACGGTGCGCGGATGCGCGTCCGTCTGGTAGACTCGGTGGGCTACGTAGTCCCCGGTGCGCTCGGTCAAGAGGAGGACGGTGCGCCGCGAATGGTGCACACACCTTGGTCGGAGGAGCCTCTTCCCTTTGCGGAAGCGGCGGAGCTGGGAACGAAAAGAGTGATTACCGAGCATGCCACCATCGGCATGCTGGTCACCGCCGACGGCAGCTTTGGGGAGATCCCGCGAGAGGATTACATAAACGCCGAGGAGCGAGTGGCGGCAGAGCTTGCCGCCTCCTCCGTTCCCTACGCCATCATTCTGAACTCCGCCACGCCCGAGGCGGAGGAAACCGTGGCACTCGCCTACGCCTTGGAGAAAAAATACAACGCTCCCGTGGCTTTGGTCAACTGCCAGCGTCTTGACGCGGAGGATATGGGACATATCTTCTCCCTTTTGCTTTCCGAGTTTCCCATCACCGAGCTTTCCTTCCGCTTGCCGCCTTGGTTTTCGGTGTTGCCCGAGGAGCATCCTATGCGTGCCGCCTTTACTCACGCCGTACGAACGGTGGCAGACGGCTGTGTCAAGCTGGGCGATGTAAAGAAATGCGTGGAGGCCTTCCCTCCCACCGATACCGTGGAGGGGGTCACCCTTCTTTCCCTGCATCCCGAAAGCGGCAAGGCGTCTCTTGCCGTGGAGACCCCCGCCGACCTCACCTTCCGCGTAATGAGCGAGCTGGCGGGCGAGGAGATCGAAAACGAGGCGGATCTCTTCCGTCTGCTCGGAAGGCTATCGGAGACTGCGCGCGCTTACGAAAAGCTTTCGGAGGCACTCTCCTCCGTAGAAGAAAAGGGATACGGCATCGTCATGCCCGACAGGGATGAATTGCGTCTTGAGGAGCCGAAGATCATCAAGCAGGCGGGAGGATATGGCGTCAAGCTGCGCGCCTCCGCTCGCTCCATTCACATGATCAAGGCGGAGATCGAGACCGAGCTTTGCCCCACCGTAGGGACGGAGGCGGAGACCGAAGAGCTGGTCAAGAGCCTTTTGGCCGATTTTGAGGAGGATCCCAAGGCCATTTGGAGCTCACAGCTATTCGGAAAGTCACTTTACGAGCTGGTGGGCGAGGGACTTCAGGCAAAGCTTGCCCATATGCCCGAGGAGTCTCGCACAAAGCTGTCCGAGACCTTGGAGCGCATCATCAACGAGGGCGCGGGAGGCTTGATCTGCATTTTACTGTGAGAGAAAACGCCGTGGAAAAGGAAGGACGCCGTGGGGGATTTTAAGGAAATCCCCCACACCCCAAACCTTCTTGGAAAGAAGGAATAACGGATAAAAGCAAGGAAGGAGGATCCCACGACGCAGGGCGAGGGTCCTCCTTCCTTTTGTCATTTTTATGTCAAGTGTAAATTGCACTACAAATTCAAGTGCAAAAACGGAGTGTTTATTATTCTGTCAAAAGAAAGTATAATAAGCACGAAGGAGGGACGTATTATGTTTCGCATCAAAAAGACCGAATACACGAACAAAACCTTTCGCCTCCCGACCGAGCTGGTGAAAAAGATGGAAGCGCTTGCTCAAAACAAGCAGGTGTCCTTGAACAATCTGGTGGTGCAATGCTATGAGTACGCACTCGAAAACATTGATCAAGAGGCACCAAACGCGGAAAGCAAGAAATAAAAAAGGGCTAACTCAAGCTGTAAACTTGAGCTTAGCCCTTTTTTTCGCATTGGAATACAAGCGAAAAGCTCCATCCCCTGCTTTTTATTTACCCATCGCGCGACGAAGGAAGGCCACGAATGCGCCTTCTGTTTCGGAGAGGGGGCGATCGTTGTAGAAAACGAAGTCGTAACGGTAGTTTTCCACGCCGTCGTCGGCGGCGTTGCCGTACTTTTCCTTTTTACGGCGGAAGCGAGTGCCGCCGCGAATGAGGAGCGTCTTGGCACTTCCCTTCGTGCCATCCACGAATTTGCGGATCTCCTCCCCCTCGCGGATATGTACGAAAAGAATCTCCTCCTCACCGCTAAGAAAGTCCTCGTATTCCTTCAAGATCCATTTGGTGGGAAAATCATTATATTCGGCGGTAAGGCTTTTGAGGTCGGCCAAAAATTTACGGGCGCGGTCGGTCTTTTCCCCCTGCCAGCCACATTCTGCGGCGATCTGCTTGATGGGGGTGATGGAGGAAATATTGCGCACGCGAAAGTGCTTGGCCGCCATGGCGCACAGAGTATCCTTTCCCACGCCTCCCGGGCCGTTGATCACAAATACGTACTTTTCCATCGTTTGTCCTTTCGGGCGCGTGCGCCTCACTTTTTCTTTTCTTTGTCTATTCTACTCCAAAAAAACAAAAATGTCAATAAAAACCTTTACTTTTCCCTTTTTTACTGCTATAATGGTAAAAAAAGAAAGAAAGGCTGACTATTATGGCAAACCAACTTTTCGGATATACGGCAGACGGCGTTGCCGTAGAGGAATACATCCTAAAGAGCGGCAAGATGACCGCCACCATTCTCACCTTGGGAGGCATCATCCGCACCCTGCGCGTGGGTGACGTGGACGTCATCGGCGGCTACGACACCGTGGCAGACTACGAGGCTGACACCTCTCACCAGGGCGCGCTTATCGGCCGCGTGGGCAACCGCATCGCAAACGGCGTATTCACCCTGAACGGCAAGACCTACGAGCTTGCCAAGAACAACGGCAAGCACCACCTGCACGGCGGCCCCGGCGGCTTTGACCGTGTTATGTGGACGGTTGAGGAGGCGGATGACACCCACATCACCCTCTCTCTGCTCTCTCCCGACGGAGATGAGAATTATCCCGGCAATCTGTTCGTGAAGGTGACCTACACCCTGTCGGACGAGGGCATTATGATCGCCTACAACGCGGTGTGCGACGCTGACTGCCCCGTGAATCTGACCAACCATGCTTACTTCAATCTGAAGGGCTACGGTAGCTGTCATATCGGTGACACCGTTGCCACCATCTGTGCCGACCCTTATACCGAGGTGGACGACGAGCTGATCCCCACGGGCAACCGCCCCTCCGTCGAGGGCACGGTGTTTGATTTCCGCACCCCTCACACCATTGGCGAACGCCTGAGCGCAGACTTTGACGGCTACGACCACAACCTTCTTTTTGCCGACGCGGAGGTGAAGGAGGTTATGGGCATCGAGCTGCCTCACGTGGCCACCTTCTCCGTCCCCACTCTTACCATGGAGGTCTACACCGACCGGGAGGGTGCCCAGCTCTACATCGGCAACTTCCTCGGTGGCACTCCCGATTTCAAGGGCGGCGTGAAGAGACAAAAGCAGTACGCCTTCTGCTTTGAGACCCAAAGCGAGCCCGACGGCATCAACCACGGTGCCCCTGCCTTGAAGAAGGACGAGCTGTACCATACCGTAACAGTCTATCGCTTCATTTAAATTTATGAAGGTCAAGAGGGCGGTCCTCCCACAGGAACCGCCCTTTTTTCATAAAAGTTTTCTTTCTGAGTAAAAAAACATCAAAAAGGGGTTGACAAAAGCAAAATTGTTTGCTATAATATATGCCGTTGTCGGGATTGCTCCCCTTCACACGTACCTTTAGCTCAGCCGGATAGAGCAACTGCCTTCTAAGCAGTAGGTCGGGGGTTCGAGTCCCTCAAGGTACGCCATATGGTGGATGTAGCTCAGTTGGTTAGAGCGTCAGGTTGTGGCCCTGAAGGCCGTGGGTTCGAATCCCATCATTCACCCCAGAAAAAAGCACACATTTGTCTACCGGACAAATGTGTGCTTTTTTTAACTAAATCCGTCCTTGCGGACGGGATAAATCCCACTTGCGCGGGATGAAATCACTTCGTGATGAAATCCGACTTTGTCGGGATAATAAGGACGGATTTAATTTCATCTGAGGCGGCACGCCGAAGATTTCATCCGAGCTTGTTCGGATTTCATCGTGCAAAGCACGATTTCATTGACTTTTTCTCTTATTTGTGCTATAACAAAAAAGTATTATCCAAGCCGCAGGCTTGGCATGGCATCAACGCCTTTGGCGTTGTATGGAATCGCGGCTCTGCCGCGCATGGCATCAGCCGTCAGGCTGTATCCCCCGCCGCCCTTTCACGAAATGACATAAAAACCACCCCCGACGGGGTGGTTTGTTTCTATTTTTTGGGAACGGTACCGTCATCCGGCTCAACGATTTCAAAATTCCCCGTGGGGAACAAATAGTCACCTTCTGTTTCTGTTTTGATACGATACCACCCCTTCTCAATGGATATGACAGGATATATTTTACCGCAATCAAAAGCGATTGTTTTTCTTCCTATGTATCTAACTTTCATTTCATCTCTCCTTAACCAATGATTTATTACAAGTAACGCACGAAATGGAAACATTTTCTCTGTGCGGTGATGGAACAACCTTAACTGTGAGTTTATTTCCACACCGGGGGCAAACACCCGGATCATCCATATCGACGTATTGAATTAGATTTTTTGTAAGCATCTATAAAACGCCCCCCTTCCTTTCGTTATGCTATAAATCTCTCTTCGCATTTATATGCTTCTCTTATTTTCTCTTTGTTCATTTTACCACCGTCTCCCTCGCCTGTCAAGTGCGAAAGGTGCTTCTTTCACTTGACCGAGCTTTTCCGTCGCGCTTTCGCCGCGCTGTCCGTAATTTTTCCGAGTTTATCTCTTCGAGCACCGTCCCTTCTTTCCATAAAATGCCCCCTCGCAAGGTGACTCGTGTATTCGGGGTAATAAATATCCACCCGCATATGAAGTGAACCCAAAAGTTTAGACAAAAATTAAATATTAAGTTGTTTGCGAATGAGCTCGGTACTGCCCTGGGCTCATTCCTTTTAGTTTAAGAGAAATTCTTTCGTTGTTGTAGTAATGTATGTATTCTTCTAACTTTTCAATGAATCCCCTAGGGGATTCGAATTTTTCGCCGTAATACATCTCCACTTTCAGCCTACCAAAGAAATTCTCCATTATGCCGTTATCCATACAGTTTCCTTTTCGGGACATACTTCGCGTAATGTTGTGTTCGGCAAGTAGGCGTTGGTGTTTCTCAAACTGGAAAAGGATGCCATTGGCAAAGAAGACGGCCGACAGAAAAATTACG
>JAZRGD010000050.1:0-15356 GCA_045644045.1 Eubacteriales bacterium | reverse complement strand
AGGGAGCCTTATTTTGCCTCCCTCCCTGAGGGAGGTGGCATTTCCGCAAGGAAATGACGGAAGGAGTGATCGAGGGCGAAGGCAAGCTCAAATTAACGGCTTTACGATAAAGCAAAACGCATTTATTGCTTGTACGGTCGCTGTCACTACCGCACACTCCTTCCGCCTCGCTCTCGCTCGGCACCTCCCTCTCGGAGGGAGGCTAAGAGCGGGGTTTGCTCGCCTCTCGGAGGGAGGCAAGGGGGGACGGGGAAAAAAATTATTTGTTTAGATTTAATTCAAGGTTTGGAGAATTTCTTTCAAAAAAATGGCGGATTTCTTTCAAAAGGACTTGCATTGTCGGCAAAAGCGTGCTATACTTATGGTGGAAAAAAAGCCCTTATAGCAAAGGCTTTTGGTGCGGAATACAGAGGCTTCTGCCTTCATCAGACCCATTCCGCCCATCCGTCTTCAACCCGAAATTCAAACGAAAGGAGAAAAAGCCGTGAGACGCGTCAGCAAGAGACTGGTATCGTTTTTGCTTATTTTTTGCGTTTTGGTCCAGGTCGTGGTATTTTCTCCTGTGACGGGTGCGGCGGCTGTTTCCACCCACCACGGAAACTTTTCCATTGAGGGCATCAGCATTGATTATGAAAACACCCTGGTAGAGGAGGGGGACGGCCGTTATCTGTTGGAGATGACGGTGCGCTCTGCTTTCTCCGAGGAGGTACACAATACCGACGTGCGCGTGGCGGAGAACGGCACTTACCGCGTTTCCAAGGAGGGCTTCTATCTGGTGGAGCTGTGGGGCGGTGACGGCGCGGACGGCGCGGACACCACTGCCGCAGGCGGAAGCAAGGGCGGCAAGGGCGGCAAAGGCGGTCACGTCTATGCCGAAATGTACCTGAAAAAGGATCAGGTGCTGTTTTATACCCTGGGCGGCAACGGCTCTCCTACCCACGCCACGGGCGCGGGCGGCGGCATCAACGGCGACGGCGGCCATCACGGTGCTTCGGGCGGCGATACGGTGGGCGGCGGCGGCGGATATTCCGCGCTGTTCTTATATGAATACGACGAGATCGCCTCAAAATACGGCTCTCGCTTTGTTACCGAGATCGATGAGACCGACAGGACCTCTCGCTATATTATGATCGCGGGCGGCGGCGGTGGCGGCGGCGCGGGCAACGGCTCCATGCTGCTTGGCATAAGAGCAACCGGCACGGCCGACGGCGGTGCGGGCGGCAGTATGACCACAGCCTCCGGCGTCATTTCGGGTACGGGCATCGTTTCGGGCACCTTCTACGCGGGCATCAACGGCAAGTCCAGCGGTACGTCCACCGCTTACATCGGTCGCGGCGGTACCAATCTGCCCGGCAGAGTGCCCGACACCTGGATCTCAAACGTCAGCGGTACGGAGCCAAACGACTGGGCGGCTACCGTGCATCAGAATTACGCGGGCGGCGCGGGCGGCTCGGGTAACCTGCGCGGCGGCGCGGGCGGCGCGGGCTTCTGCGGCGGCTCGGGCGGCGTTATGACAGGCACCATCATCCCCACCAACGTGGGCGGCGGTGGCGGCGGCTCCTCCTTCTTGGCGGAGCAGGTCAACGGCTATGATCTGACAAATCCTCTTTCCGCCGAGGCGGAAGGCTATCTGATGGGCGAAAATCCCTCCACCACGGGCGGTGCCCTGTGCGTGACCTATCTCGGAGAGGTTGACGAGTCCTTCCTTGGCGACCTGACCCTTTCCGCTACCTTCAGTAAATATTTCGTTCCCGTGGACGGTGGGTATTATCAGCCTGCCGACGGCGAGCGTGTGGACGGCAAGCTGGTTTGGGAGGAGTCCGAGGACGGAAGTGAGTCTCACTCCCTTCTTCTTACGGGGGCGTCCCTTCTGACAGATGAGGGCAAGGCGGGCGGCAGCTTTAAATTAAAGCTCTACGTCACCCCCATCGACGGCTTTGCGGGGGGCAACAACGTGCCGATCCTTGACGGATACATGACCTGCGTGGCCACCGAGCATCCTACGGAGATCCGCTATATCGACCTGGGGGCGAGCTGTGGCTATGCCAACGTACCCCTGAAGCTTCCCATTATCACGCACTCCTTTAAGGCGGGCGAGCCGGGCGAGCTTTTCTACGTGGACGACCTTTATACAGATACCTATACCGATATCAGAGAGAGCCTTTCCTCTGACCTGCGGTATGACTTTATTTCCTCTATCGGGGCGTTTCAGGTCACCGATCCCGACGGTCAGCTTCTGCCCACGGACGGCACGCTGACACCCCAAAAGACCACGAGCTACCGCGTGTATCTGCCCGTTACCCTGAAGGACACGGGCGTGGCCACGGTGGGCGACCCCATTCCCTTGAACACGAGGATCAGCGGCGTTGCCAAGATCGAGGTCATGACCTCGGTTTCGGCCATGCTGGGCGATTATGAGGTGACCTATACCAAGAGCGTTGTTTACGACGAGGCCGACGGCAGTTATCTTTTGTCCGTCAATATGACCTCGGGCGTGTCCTCTACGGGCGAGATCGTGCCTGACGAGGGCATCAACCATCACCAGGAGCATTCGTCAAGCGCGGATGGCTTTGAGCATCCCATCGCCGTGACGGGCTATTACTTGGTTCGGCTTTGGGCGGGCAATGGCGGTACGGGTGCCAACGGCTTTTGGAGCGGAAACGGCTCGGGCGGTGTCGCGGGACACGTGGATGCCTATTTGCTGCTGGAGAAGGGCTGGTACGTAAAGGGTATCATCGGCCAGAACGGAAACAACGGCAGTGGTAATAGCGGCGGCGGTGGCGGCAGCTATACCTACATGGAGATCTTAGACGAAAACAAGCAGTCCCTCGGCGTTTTGGCGGTTGCCGCGGGCGGCGGCGGCGGTGGCGGCGGGGCCATCATCGGTCCCCGCGGGCGGGCGGGCGGAACGCCCGCCGCCACAACGGGCAGCTATACGGGCAACCTGGCCGACTACGTGGGCGGCAGCGGTGAGAGCGGAAGGTTCCTCAGCGGCACGGCCGCAAAGGGCGGAACGACCCGTGACAACTTCTTGGCCACCTCTGTGGGCGGAAATGCCGTCTACACCACCGATAATACCACCGCCTTGACCAAGGATACGGCCTTGGTCTCCTTGAACAACGCCTTGAGTGCGGGGGATCACACCTCCGAGACGGGCGGCGGTGTGGGCATCCATTTCTTAATGTCCACCCGTGACGACGAGAGCATAAAGGACGATTACGATAAGGTCTTTTCGGAGTACACCGTGACCCTTCCCATCTCCCCCTACTTTGAGGTGGTGGACGCCTATGGCGAGGAGCGTTACGGCGAAACGGCGGGCTTGGTTTACGATCCCATTACTCTGCCCACCTACGTGTCGGGCATGGGAAGCGAGATCGTCTTTGCCAACATCAACCCCGAGGAATATGCCGAGACGGTGGATGAGGGCGGCGAGCATTTCCATATGCATCTCTACGTGGATTTCACGCTTTACGTGAAGGTGAAGCCTGCGGAGCTGTTCTTTGGCGGAAACGACGTGCCCTTGTATGAGGGCGCGGCCACCGTTTCACACATTCAATATCACACGGGTGAAAACGGCACGGTTACGAGCGAGGTGCCTGAGATCTCCTTGCAGGAGAACTACGTGACCGACTACGTGAACGTGGCTGTTCCCAAGGCGGAGTTTACCCTGACGGGACACGACGTCTACGTAGAAAACGCGGGCGATGCCGTGACCCGTGAGGAGCTGTTTACCCTGGGTGGCGTTCTCCCCTTCATGGTCGTGGCCGAGGCGGATGCCTGGCGTTACGATTTCGTCACGGTGGAGGACACCTACTCCGCCTTTACGACGGTTTATCCCACGGTGACCACCACCTACACCGTCACCGTAGGCGTGCGCGCCAAGGCGGCACCCGTGAGGGCTACCGTCGGCAAGGTGGCGACGGGCGGCGACATTACCGTGTCCGCTACCGCATACGTTGGTTATGCCGTCTTTTATGAGCTGACCGACCTCACCACCTCGCACACACCCACCGATGGCGGAGTATACTACGTGGAAAAGGGCGAGTCCCTTTCTGCTGTATTGACCCCTGTGGATGGCAAATTCCTGCCCACCGCGATCACCGTACTGTCGGGAGATCGGGTGCTGACGGTGGGAACGGATTACACCTACAACCCCAAAACAGGCGCATATACCGTTTATGCTTCCTCTATTGACGGCAATTTGACCGTCCGCGCCGAGGGAGCGAATGAACTGCACACCTTGTACTTCCTGTATATGGGCGACCCTAAGGCCACCGAGCCGATTCAACTCACCCAGACCTATGGGCAGGGCGCATCCCTGGCGGATGCCATTTTCCACACCTTTGTTCCCGTGGAGTACGACGGCTACGACTTTGTTCTGGACTTTGGAAACGGCTCTACCGTCGCGCCCTCGGTCATGCCCGACGGCGACCTGTGGGTCATGGGCTTCTACGTGGCCAAGACCTACGACCTGACGGTGGAATACCGTGACGAGAACGGCGCGCCCCTGGCGGGCGTGAGCGATCACACCGAACGGTTGACCTTTGGCGCGGACTATTCCGTGACCTCGCCCATTGTGCAGGGGTATCTTGCCGATCTTCCCGTGGTGGAGGGCGTGATGCCTGCCACCGACCTGACCGTCCGCGTGACCTATTCGGAGAACTTGGGCGTTCTGACGGTGATCTACTTAAAGCGTCTGCCCGATGGCAGTACGGAGCAGATCTCCGTTTATACCGATAACACCCTTAAGGTGGGAGACGAATATTCCGTTTCTGCCGAGCCTATCCTCGGCTATACCCCCGATATGGGTACGGTTTCGGGAACGATGACGGACGGCGGCGTGACGGCTGTCGTCACCTATGCGCCTGACCGCTACACCGTTTCCTTCTCCGACCCATCGGGAGGACGCTTTGACAGCGTGACGGTGACCTTCGACGACCTGTACGGCCATTACAGCACCGACGGCGGCGCAAGCTTTGCCTACGACGCCTTGCCCACGCCCATCAGAGCGGGCTACGTCTTTGACGGCTGGTATCTGAAAGGCGCGAAGGTGGTAGAGGATACCGTGGTCGCCACCGCCGAGGATCATACCTTGACGGCCAGATGGACGGCCGTTCGTTACAACGTGACGGTGCGTTACCTTTATGAGGACGGCACCGAGGCGGTGAGCGAGATCCATCATAGCTTGCCCTTTGAAAGCGAGTACAGCTACACCACCCCCGCTATTTACGGACACACGGCGGATAAGCTTACGGTGTCGGGCAAAGTGCCCGCGCAGAACACGGTGATCACCGTAATCTACGGTGCCAACGGCTTGACGCTGACCGTCACCTACGTGGACGCGGTGAAGGGCACGACCGTGGCGGAGAAGGTGGTCTTGGAGCTGAAGCACGGCGAGACCTATGCGGTGACATCTCCCACGGTAGCGGGATACGACTCCTGCTCCGAGGCGGTGGTTTCGGGTACGGCAGACGCGCCCGCGCCGCATACTGTAAAGACGGTTACCGTATATTATTATGAGAGCGAGCCCACGGTTTCCGTGACGGTGACCTGGGGTAAAATGTCCTTTGATTTGACAGAGCGCGGCATTTGGGATCCCGAAACCCACACCTATGCCTCCGACACCTTTGCGCCCACCAAGAAGGGCGATAATGAGGTGACGGTGGAAAACAATGCGTCTTCCGCCATCTCCGTGATGGCGACCTACTCCTACGAGATGGGAGCGGGCTACGAGACGCTGGACGTATATTTCACCGCCGATAATGATGCGGCGGCGGATGCCGTGACCGAAAGCGGCATGATCGTCCCCGGCGAACGCCGCGAGGCTTACGTCTTTGTGAAGGGCAATATGCCCGCAGGGGCGGCGGCAGGCAGCTACGTTGTGGGAAGCTGTAAGGTGACCTTGAAAGGAGGAGAGTCCGTTGAGTGAATATCGCTCTTCATTGCGTGAGGATTATAATCTCACCGTAAAACTGAAAAACGACAGCCTCCTTTGCTATTCTCCCAAGAAAATGAAGGAGGTCACGGGCAACGTGGTGGGCGAGGTCCTCTTGCGTGAGCCAAAGCCTCCGAAGCCTCCCAAGGAGGGCAAGACCCCAAGGCCCGAGCCTCCTTCCTTGGGGATATTCCATCTGGGCGGGCGGCAATTGCCCACCCGTCCCACGAAGCACCATAACGGCTTTTTCTACAAGAAGGCGGGCTACGTTTGGGTCGGCGGAAACGATTATCTCTGCGTTCTGACCGACAGACGACCCTTTTTGATCCTTCTTGCCTCCCTGCTTGCCACCTTTGGCGTGGTGCTGACCATTTTGCTGACCCAAGGGCCGCCTGTGCTGACCCCCGAGCATCCTATGCCCGACAAGGACGAAAACTCTCTTCCCGTAGTGGGAGATGAGGACGACGAGGACGGAACGGGTGGCGGCGGTGGCGGCGGAAAGGTGGAAAGTGAGGTGGGCGGCGGCTTCGTCTCCATGATCTTTACCAAAACGGCCAAGGTAGACCTGTCCGACAAGACCATTGAGATGTATTTCGTCAACCCCCAGCAATCCAACCACAGCATCACCCTTGAGCTGTACGTGACCTTTATGGATCAGAATTGGCTGGTGGCCAAATCCGGCCGCGTGGATGCCGATTACGGTCTCAAGGTCATGAAGTTCAACGAAAAGGTGGCCTTGACCCCCACCACCGAAAACCGCTATTACGTGGGAAAATACGTGGTGCGCTACTACGACCCCGAATCGGGTGAGCGTTCTATCTTCACCACCGAGATCGAGGACGTAATGTTTACCGTCGTTCCGTAAACCAACTGTTTACATTTTTGGGTTATTGCGCCCCCGATACAAAGGGTCGGGGTGCGTTAATAATAGAAAAATCTAAAAAAATAAGAAAGGAATTCCGTATCATGAAAAAGTTTTTGACTCTTCTTCTCGCGCTTTCTCTCGTGGCCTGCATGAGCCTCACCGTTTCTGCTGAGACCTTTGAAAACGCCGCCTTCGGCGCAGGCAACCCCACCTCTGTTTCCACCGTCTCCATCAACCTGAAGGAGTCCACCACCGGCGATGCCGGCATCGTTTACAAGGTAGACGTTACCTGGGCAGGCACCAACCTGGAGTACACCATCGAGAACGGTGATGAGGCCATGGTTTGGAACCCCGATGAGCACATTTACGAGGTGAACGGCCAGGCAAACGTTAACGGTAGCTGGGGCGATTCCAAGGTGACCGCCGAGGTCGTTAACCACTCCAACACCGCTATCGAGGCTACCTTGACCGGTCTGGTCAACACCAACGGCGTTGGCTTTACCGCAAATCGCGATGACGTTACTCTGGCATCTGCCGCCGAGGGCGAGAGCCTTGGCAACCCCGATGCCGCTCCCTCCATCGTCTTTGAGATCACGCCTACCGGCACTCCTACCAAGGACTTCACCATCAACTTCACCATCACCCTGAGAAACGCAGGCTAAAAAGCATTCGTCCTCTGCCGCCGTCAGGCGGCAGAGGAACAAGGGATCGAGAGAGTCTGCTGACGTATGTCACCCTTTGAGCAAGGCCTCTGTCGCTTTCCTTTTTAGGAGAAAAGAGCATGGATAAAACGCAAAAGATCGTTCTCGCGGTCCTTGCCGTCCTTCTGGTTGCCGTCCTTGTGACGGTCACGCTAGTCATGAGCAAGGATTTTACACCGCCCCCCTTCGAGGCCGCGGCCGTAACAGGCGCGCCCAACATAACCGACAGTAGCCTCCGCTTTGGCTATGCCAAGGTGTCGGAGGAGATCTCTCTCGGTCTTTGTGGGACTTGCGTGTTTTCTGACGGCGCGCTTCAGGTGTATCTCACCTCGCCTGCCGAAAACACTGCCTGGCTGAGAATCAAGATATATGATGAAAAAGGGAAGCTCCTTGGGGAAAGCGGCCTGCTTCGCCCCGGAGAATACGTCAAGAACGTTGCTCTTTCCTCTACCCCGACGGGCGAGACCTTGAAGATCAAGCTCTTGTCTTATGAGCCCGACACCTATTACAGCCTCGGCTCTGCCGAGCTGACTGTTTCTCTCGGTTGAGAGATCGCATTTGACTAGTCAAATGCAAATATGGGCTAAGCCCAAACCCTTATACAAACAGAAAGAGAGCAAGAGTACAAGGAGAAAATCCTTATATTCTTGCTCTGTTTGTTTTCTGTGAATGAATTGATGCTGACGCATCTTGCGTGTTCTCCGTTAAGGAGAACACGCAGTCAAATCCGTCTTCGACGGGTGAAATCCACCTCTGGTGGATGAAATCGCGTTTGCGATGAAATCCTGCTTCGCAGGGTTGTATTTAGACGGATTTGATTTCATCCAAGGACTTGTCCTTGGATTTCATCTGAACGAAGTGAAGATTTCATCGTTGCAGAGCGTTGCACAGCAACGCGCAACGATTTCATTAAACCAACAGAAAGAGAGCAAGAGTACAAGGAGAAAATCCTTATATTCTTGCTCTGTTTTTTTCTTTTTCAGGGAAGCCCCCCGCGTTATTTTCCGTTGCGGATGGCGTAGAAGATCTTGACCATGTGGATGAGCTTCATGACGAGGCTTCCGTCCTCGGGGAAGCAACGGTAGATCGTCTGCTCGTTCTGGATCTCCAGATACGAGCCCGCCTTGAAGGGCAGGGAGGCGAAGTTGACGATGGGGAGGGTGAGGGATACCTCATCTCCCTTCAGGGTACCGTCAAGCAGGAAGGCGTCCTTGGTGAGGGTGACGCTCGTCTCTCCCACGGGACGGAATTTTTTCTTTTTATAATCGATCATTTCCACTCTCGCGGGGAAGGAGAGCGAGGTGAGACTGCCGTCCTCGATCTGCCGTCTTAATGCCTTTTGGGTCAAGCTGCTGATGTCGGAAACGTAGCGGTATTCCTCTCCCAGACCCTTCTCGTTGTGGAGAAGGCCGTGCTCGTCGCTGACCAGCTCGTAGCCGCAGGCGGAGCAAAAGAGGGTGCTTTTGTTCTTGACCCCCATGGAAAACTCGGTTTCGCAATGGGGACAACGGTATAATACCTTTTCCAGCCCCTCAATGTTGCCGCCGTGCTTGTAATGCACTCTCAGCTTGTCCTGCTCACGGTAGGCGTCAAAGTCGAGGGCGGCGGTCACCGCGTCCTCGATCTGCTCGGTGGTGCCGTTTTTCAGCTCCTCGGCGGTAAAGAGGCGGTAGATGTCCACGTAGGTGCGGCCACGGCGGAATTTTTTCGCCCATTTGGGCTTGACGAAATACGCGCCGTAGGTCTTGGCCACGTATACGTCCACGCCCAACCAGGAAAGGAAGCGGTGGGTGGCCACGGGCAGGGGGGTGGGAAGCCCGTCCTCGCACATCAGCCCTGCGGGGTAAATGGCCAAGCCGCCGCCGCTTTTGACTGCCGCCTTCATGGCGTTCAGGTCTGCCACGGCAGTTTGGAACTGCTGCTTGGGAATGACACCCATACGGGAGAGAAAGCCACGGATGGGCAGGGTGTTATAGAAGGAATGACTGAGAACGAAGGAGAGGGGGACGTCGGTGGCGTCGATCAGATTGACGAAGTCAAGGGCGGTCTGGTGATTGGCAATGACCACGAAGGGGCCCTTCACCCCTGCCAGCTCGTTGCGGTAAAACTTCCGCTTAAAGACAAAGGCGGAAAAGGGACGGCAACAGAGACGGGCGATGGCGTAATGGAAGAGGCTGAGCCTTTTTTTCTTTTTCTTCATGATGTCCTCACTAAAACGGTTTTGATAGGGCGGCTCACAGGCCACGGCGGGCCAGACGGACGTCCTTGCCGCGCAGAACGAGGGGGAAGAACTCACCCAGCAGACGGCTGGTGATGCGGTCGCCGTAGCGCTCCAGCAGATTCCTCTCGCCCAGATTGGTGCTGATGATCATGCTCTTGCCGCCGTTGATGCGGCTGTTTAAGACGTGGTACAGAATGCTTTCGGTAAACTGATTGCCAAGCTCCGTGCCCAGGTCGTCAAGGATCAGAAGATCGCATTCAAGGTAGCGATCCAGCTTTCTTTCGGTCTCGCCGTAGCCACTGTGGAAGCGGTCGTGCTCGGCGGCGGCCAAAAGCCCTTGGGCGGTGTCGTACACCACGTCGAAGCCACGCTCGATGGCCACCCTTGCCACGGCGGTGGACAGATGGGTCTTGCCAAGCCCCGTACCGCCTACGAGGAGCAGGTTGGTCTTCTTTTTGTCGAAATCTGCGGCAAAGGCGCGGGCGGTCTCCAGGGCGTGGGAGGCCAAAGCGGCGGCCTCACCCTCGTAGAAGGAGAGGGAGAAATTATCGAAGCTTTGCTTTTCAAGAAGAACGCCGAGACCGGAGGAGGCAAAGCCCTCTAATGTCAAAAGCCGCTTCATGCAAGCGCACATTCCGCGCTCGGTGTAGCCCGTGTCCTGACAGGTGGCGCAGGCATAGCGGGGCGCGGTGTAGTCCTCGGGCAGACCGAAGGAGGCGAGAAGCTCTTTTTTCCTTGCCTGTCGCTTTTCGTTTTCGGCGCGGGCGGCGGCGATCTTACCCTTCACGTCTCCACCCTCGGTGGCGATGCGGAAGATCTCCATGGCCGTTCCCGCCAAGGCGCGATCCACCTCCGCCAGGGCAGGGTACTTGGCGTGAAGCTCCTCGGCGCGTCTGCGGGCGGCGGACTCCGCCGCCTCCTTCTTGGCGGCCAGCGCGGCGGTCACCGCGCGAACGTTTTCTCTGCTGTAAGACATAAATGATCCTACCTTTTCGGGTTTTTATTTCTTTCCCTCGTCGGAGTAGCTGCGATTGAGGGCTTGGGCGAAGAAGTTTTCCACGTCGATGGAGCGCATCTCGTCCTTTTCCTTGATGGCGGCGGCGGACAGGCCGCGCTTGCCCTGGGCGGGGGCGGGGCGACTCGCTCTTTCCTTTTCCACCAATGCGTCCACGTCGGCGGCGGTCTTACAGCCCGCCTTGTTCCAAGAGGACAGAATGCTCTCCATATAATCGGCAATGTATTTGTTCTTGCGATCCACGCACAGGTCGTAGGCTCTTTTGATCACCGCCATGGGGAAGGCGTATTCCGAGAGCCAACGGGGAAAGAGGGTCTCTTCCTTGGCGGTCAAGGGGCGGTCTCCCAGCCCCAGCGTGCGGCGAAGCTCCTTTTCCACGGGGGCAAAGCGGGTCTTCTCGTCTATGTAGGCGGTCAAGGCCTCGGTGGTGCGCACCCCCGCGTCAAAGAGGGAAAAGGCGACCTTCTCCACATAGCGCATGGGCTTCGTGCCACGGGTGGCCTCTTCCATGCCCTGACAGTAGGCGATGAGCAGTAAAATATAATCGGTGGGAAGGGACAGCTCACGGCAAAGCCCCAGCACCACCGCCGTATCGCGGGGGCTGAACTCCTTGCCGTAGACCGATTGACATTCGGTGAGGAAGGAAGCGAGGTCGTTTTCTTCCACCAAACGCGCCGCCTCGGCGGGAGAATAGTCGGGAAGAGTGTCCGCCCGCTTTACGGGACGGCTCGCGGCGGCAGAGACGGCCGCCTTTAATTTGTCGGAGCGTGTTTTTTCACCTTCGTTGGGATCGCTCTCCCTGGCGGGGGCTTGGATGCTCGCCGTCTCCGTCTTGCGCTTTTGGACGGCCGTGATCGCGCCGCCGCCGCGCCAAAAGGACAGCGCATCCTTCATCTCACCGATCTCGCATCCCAGTGCCTCGGCCAACGCCTCGGCGGAGAGGGGAAGCGCGCTTTCAAACAGGAGACAAAGCACGCGCAGCTCCTCGGCCGTGGCCTCGGAGAAGGCGGGGAGAGGGGCGGGAGAGACGCCCTTTTTCAGCTTATATTCCTTCAATCAGGCATCCTCCTTGGCGCTTTTTAAGGCATAGCAAAGCAGCATCAGCGAGTCGCCCATGTGCATATTCTCAATGACGGTTTCGGGGTAGTCGGGCAGGGTCAGCTCCATGTTGGAAAAATTCCAAATGCCCGCCACGCCCAGTGCCGCCAGGCGGTTTGCCACGCCCTCGGCGGCATCCTTGGGGGTGGTCAGAACGCCGATGTCGATCTTGTTGTGGGCGGCAAAGTCCTCAAGCTCCGAAAGAGCGAGAACGGGAACGCCGCCAAAGCTTTTGCCGATGACGGCGGGATCGATATCAAACATGGCAAGACGGCTGACGCCGCGACGCTCAAACATATGACTGCTGACCAAGGCGCGGCCTAAGTTGCCCGCGCCCATGACCACGGCGGTGTAGTCTTCCTCAATGCCGAGAAGCTCACCGATCTGCTCGTACAGATACTCCACGTGATAGCCGTAGCCCTGCTGACCGAAGCCGCCAAAGCAGTTGAGATCCTGGCGGATCTGGGAAGCGGTGACCCCCATCAGCTCGGACAGTCCCGCGGAGCTGATCCTGGTCCGTCCCTTCTTTAACAGATCACCGAGAAAACGGTGGTAGCGGGGGAGACGGCGGATGACCGCCATGGGAACGTCCTTTCTGGATACGGACTCCTTTTTTATGCCTTTGACGCTTGCTTTCTTTTCCATTTCTTTGTTTCCGTTTCTATGTTATACGAAATTGTTGTAATGATAACCGTTGGTTTGCAAAATCAGAGATCGTCGGCGGCAGAGGCATTGAGCGAGGTGGGCGCAAAATGCCCCGCCAGGTATTCATAGCAGCCTTGCGCGGCGATCATGGCGCCGTTGTCTCCGCAAAGGGAGAGGGGCGGCAGGATCAGGCGGTGCCCCGTTTTCGCGCAAAGGGCGGAAAGACGGGCGCGCAGGTGAGAGTTGGCGGCCACGCCGCCCGCCACCACCAGGGGCATCCCGACTCTTGCTTTAAGCGCGGCGGCGGTCTTTTTCGCCACCGCCTCCACCGCCTCGTAGGTATAGCGAGCGGCGAACAGAGGCTTGTCGAGCGGCTCGCCCTTTTGCTCCTTGCGGTGGAGCAGATTGATGGCGGCGGTTTTGAGACCCGAAAAGGAGAAATCCAGACTGCCGTCCGAAAGGGCGGGAGAGGGGAGATAATTCTCCGCGTCGCGGTAGACGGGGGATTTTTTGAAGGCAGTAAAGGGGTCTGCCACCTCGCCCACGGCCTGACGGAAGCCCTCCTTTGCCAAGGCGTCGAAGCCCGCGCCTGCGGGATAGGGAATGCCGATGAGGCGGCCGATCTTGTCAAAGGATTCACCGATGGCGTCGTCGCGGCTCTCACCGATGCGCACCCGCTCGGTGTAGCTCTTCACCTCATAAAGGGAGGTGTGGCCGCCCGACACCACCAAGGCCAAATAGGGAGGCACAGGGGGCGTATCGGTCAGGTAAGAGGCGGCGATATGACCGTCGATATGGTCCACCGCCACCAGGGGAAGGTTGTTTTTCAAGGCGAAGGACTTGGCAAAGCTGACACCCACGAGGAGTGCGCCGATGAGACCGGGGTGGGTGGTGACGGCCACTGCCGTCAGGTCACGGGGGGAGAGCGCGGCCTCGGAAAGTGCCTCGCGCACCACGCCCGACACGGCTTCGATGTGGGCGCGACCCGCGATTTCGGGCACTACGCCGCCGTAGAGACGGTGGGTCTCGATCTGGGAGGCTACCTTGTTTGATACAATACGAAGCGCGCCCGTGTCGGATGCTTCCACCACGGCGGCGGCAGTCTCGTCACAGGAGCTTTCGATGCCTAAAATGCGAATCATAATTTCGTCCTTTGCTCGGTTCTTTCATACAAAATTGCGTCCTCGACGGGGGCGGTGTAATAGTTTTTCCGTTCGCCCACGGGGAGAAAGCCGTGTTTTTCATATAAGGCGCGAGCGGCTGTGTTGCCTCGCCGCACCTCTAAGGTGCATTTCACGTGACAAAGAGGGAGAAGCGCGGAAAGAAGGGCGGTGGCCACACCGCGCCCACGGTGGGCGGGAAGGGTGGCAAGACGGGATACCTCGCCAACGCCGCAGGCGCAAGCACCAAGCAACACGCCCAAGAGCTGACCGTCCTCTTCCGCCACGAAGGATGCGCCCCAATCCTCTTCCAGCTGTACCCGCACCATGGGCGCGGAGAGGGGGGAAGAAAAGCAGGTCTCCTCGATGGAAAGAAAGACGGAAAGGTCGTCGGCACTGGCCTTGCGTACTGTGATCATAGCGTTTTTGCCAGCTCCTTTAAGTATGCGCGGAAGGCCTCGCCCGTTTCGGGATGGGTCAGACCTCTCTCTACGTTGGCGGTCAGAAGGCCCAGCTTTGCCCCCATGTCAAACCGCTTGCCCTCAAACTCCAAGGCGTACACGCCGCTCTCGCGGGCGACCTGCGCCATGGCATCGGTCAGTTGGATCTCGCCGCCCGCACCGGGAGGAAGGGCGTCGATGATGTCGAAAATGTCGGGGGTCAGAAGCACGCGACCCAAAATGGACAGGTTGGAGAACTCGCGTCCGGGGGCGGGCTTCTCGATCATGTCGTCGCAGAGGTACACGTCCTTATCCTCTGTCTCCTCGACCTTCAAGGAGCAGTATTTGCGGACCTGCTCCATGGGAACGGGCTTGACACCCACCACGGGCTTGCCGTATTTCTCAAAAACGCTAACCAACTGTTTACAAACAGGGGTTTTGGAGAAGATCACGTCGTCTCCGTACAGCACCACGAAGGGCTCGTTTCCCACGAAGGCGCGGGCACAGCCCACGGCGTGACCCAAGCCCTTAGGCTCCTTCTGGCGAAGGAAATACAGGTGGGCACTGTCGGCAATGGCGCGCATCCGCAAAAGCTCCTCGGTCTTGCCCGAGGCGGTGAGCTTTGCCTCGTATTCGGGGGAATAGTCGAAGAAATCCTCGATGGCGTCCTTGTCCCGTCCCGTGATGATGAGAATGTCGGTGATGCCCGAGGCGACCGCCTCCTCCACCAAATAAGAGATGGCGGGCATATCTACGATGGGGAGCATCTCCTTGGGTACGGCGTGGGAAATGGGAAGCATCCGCGTTCCGAGACCTGCCGCAGGGATAATGGCTTTCGTGATCTTCATTTCGGTTTCCTTTCGTTTTTTTAAGACTGCTTACAGCGCGGCCAAGGCGCGGAGGGTGATGTCCACGGAAATGACGGCGGCACGAACGGGGTCGAAGGCGGTGGCGTCGTCCGCGCCGTCGGAAATGGCGCGAAGCACCGCGAAGGGGACGCGGTTCAAATAAGCCACGTGCCCGATGGCACCGCCCTCCATTTCACAGGCGATGGCGGAGAAGCGGTGGTGGATGGCGTCCTTCAGCGCACCGTCTGCCACGAACACGTCGCCCGAGGCGATGACGCCCTGCTCGGTGTGTACCCCCGCCGCGTCTGCGGCGGCGGCAAAGGCGCGGACGGCGGCGACGTCCGCCTCAAAGTATACGGCAGAGCCGCCGGGGAACAGCACCTGTCCCTTTTCATATCCCAAGGGGGAGATGTCGTAGTCGTGCTGAC
>JAZRGD010000049.1:0-6504 GCA_045644045.1 Eubacteriales bacterium | reverse complement strand
AAAATTTTCAAAAAATTTTTTTGCGCATAGCAATAAAGCCTTTTCGCTCACTTTTTTCAAAATGAAAGGTAAAAAGGCTTCTTTCGCTATGCCCATTTTTGTTTTTGACTTCCGAAACATAAACAGAAAATAAAACCTTACAACATAACAAGCGTTATGTGATAGGATCGGCGGAAGTCGGTCTTTTTTTCTTTATATAATCAAGCGCATATTTTCCATTTTGCGCTTATGCTCTGCGGCTGTAGTAACGATATATATTCTCGTTGTATTAATACTCGTGTGACCTAAAATATCCGCCAGCTTTGCTATATCCTTTTCGATGCCGTAGAAGGTACGGGCGAACAAGTGCCTTAGATTGTGTGGAAAAACCTTAGAGGGAGAAACGCCCGCATCTTTACATAACGCCTTCATATCCCGCCAGATATTATGACGGCTGACAGGCTTTCCGCTCTTTGTAACGAATACTGCCCCGGATTTTATTTTCTGCGTTTTTACATATTGTAGTAGTTTTTTTCTTAGCTCCGATACGATAAAAATACGCCGATTTTTGCCCTTGCAATTTACAAACGCCTCGCCACGCCTTACCGCCTCTACTGTGATATACTCAAGCTCGCTTACTCTGATACCGCTGCCGCATATTGTTTGTATAATCAAATTCAGCCGCTCGTTGCCCCCTCGCCTTGCCGCCTCCAAAAGGCGCAAATATTCCGCACGGGTAAGCTCCTTTTCCTCAGGGCAGAAGGCGGATTTTTGTATTTTGTATTGCTTTACGCACAGCTCGTAAAGACCGAGATAGCGAAAGAACGAGTTGAGCGCGGCGAGCATAGAGTTTGCGCTTGTGACCGTGTATTTTGTTAAAAGGTGGTTTTTGTATTCCATAACCGCCGTTTTTGTGAGCTCTTTACCGTTAATAAAGCTGTAAAATACACGTAGGTCGTGCAGATATTTTTCCACCGTTGCAGCGCTCCGTTCCTCGCATATCAGGTGCGCCTTGAAGTCGCATATTTGCTTTTGGTTCAGTTGTCCTTGCATTTTATCCTCCGCTTGCGGTTTTTGTAATTATTTTACTACAAACGGAATTTAATATTCGATTTTTTCGATTTTGAGCGATGATTTGAACCCGCGCGTACTCAATCACGGCGGAGCCGTGCATGGAATTCGCAACTTGTTGCGGTATGGAATTGATTGCAAAGCAATCGTATGGAATCAAGCCGCAGAAAATGCACCTTCGGTGATGCCATACGCCTACGGCGATACCATACACGCTAACGCGTGATTCCATACCAAGCCTGCGGCTTGAATAAAAAACGACAAATTTCTGCCGAAATTTGTCGTTTTTTGGCCTACCCGATAGGGTAACTTCGCTTCGCTTCGTGAGGCCTTCGGCCTGCGTCCCTACGCGCCTCATTCTTCGGCGCACGGCATCCTCTGTGATAGACCAAACAAAAAGCACCCCGAAGGGTGCTTTTTGTTTGGCCTACCCGATAGGATTCGAACCTACGACCTCAAGAGTCGGAGTCTTGCGCGCTATCCAGCTGTGCCACGGGTAGATAGATGTATTGTATCACAAAAAAACGGTTTTGTAAAGAGAAAAAGGGAAAAATATATGTATTTTATTTTCGACCCTTCTCGCCGTTCCCTGCCAGCAAGCGCAGATTTCTTTCCACCGTCTTCCTCCCGCGCCAGGCAAAGGCGCGGCGGCGAAAGGTCTTCTCATCCATTCTGGCGAGTGCTTCCTCCGTCAGCTCCTCCATGCGGTTTTCTCGGAAAAAGGGAATGGGTGTGTAAATGCTTCCGCTCGCCAAGGCCCTTTGCGTATAGGGGCAGACACGTTGGCACTCGTCACATCCCCAAGCGGTGTTGTGCCTTTGCATCAATGCCGTCTCCGCCTCCGTCAGCTCTCCCTTTCTTTGCGTAATGGCGGAAAGGCAATCCGTGCCCTCACCCCGCAATACGCCCGTAGGACAGGCGGCGAGGCACCTTCCGCACCCCTCGCAGCCCCTGATGGGGAAGAGGGAATAACCGCCAAGCAGCTCGGTGGGTGCATCCGTCAAGATCTCACCGATGAACTGAAAGGAGGAAAACGCCTCGGTCAACAAAAGGCCGTTTTTTCCAAATACGCCCAGCCCCGCGCGGACGGCGGCAAGCCGCTCGTCAATGGGAGAATGATCGGCGTACATCCGAAAACGGAAGTCTGGGTATAGGGCGGTGAGGGCAGGGGAGAGCCGCTCGTACAGCTCGCTCACGAACAAATGATAGTCTTCCGCCGCCGCGTATGCGGACAGGTTTTTGGGAAAACCGCCGAAATACGGAATGAGAAACAAAATAACGCTTTTTGGGGAAAAGCCCTCTTCACGCTCCAAAAGACGCGGCAAGGTTACTTCACATTCCGACAGGGGAAGCACTGCCCATTTCTCTATATGCTCTTTTTTAAATACCGCGGTGAGTTTTTGCTTCAAGTCGTTTTCTCCCCCTTTGCTTTCTTTGCATCTATTATAGTACTTTTTGCGGAAAAATGCAAATTCTTTTGTAAAAAAACAGAAAAAAGAGAAAAGACGCATTGCATTTAATGAAAAAATGTGATACAATTAAACTGCCTAAATATGTTTTTATCCCCCCAAAGGAGAATCAATATGCTACAAAACGGTATTTTAACAGGTATTGTTTGGCCCGAAACGGTGCCCCCCATCGTTCCGCTATTGTTGGCCTTTGCCATTTCGCTTTTGATCCCTTACCTTTTAGGTAGTGTAAATTCGGCCCTCATCATCTCCCGCGTGTTTTACGGTGAGGACATCCGAACCAAGGGAAGCGGCAATGCAGGACTGACCAACGCGCACCGCGTGTACGGCAAAAAAGCCGCAGGCCTCGTTCTTCTCGGTGACGTTTTGAAAATGGTGCTGTCCCTTCTTATCGTAGGGCTTCTTTTCGGTATGAAATACGGCCCCTTCGCCTTTGCCACCAATTCCTTGCTGTACGTGGCGGGAACGGCTTGCATCATTGGACATATCTTCCCCGTGTTCTTTAAGTTCAAGGGCGGAAAAGGGGTGCTTTGCACCGCCGCCATGGTGCTGGTCCTCAGCCCCATCGCCTTTGTCATTCTTATCGCGGTGTTCGCCCTTGTGCTTGCCGTCACAAAATACGTTTCCGTGGCCTCCATGACGGCTGGCCTCGCCTACCCCTTTGTGCTCGACCGTGCCCTTGCCATGTGCGGTGCGCAGGGAGACGGCTTGATGGCACTCTTGCCTATGGTCCTCGCCCTTCTCATCGTTTACTGCCATCGCGCCAATATCATTCGCTTGAAGGAAAAGAGAGAAAATAAGTTCTCCTTCAAGAAGAAGGACAAATGATGAACGAGAAAAGCCTCAAGCAAAAAACGGCGGTGCTTTTGTTTTCCGCCGCCTCCTCCGAGACTCTTCGTCTCGCGGTGCTTTCCCGTCCTCTTGACGCGAAGGTGACCAAGGAGACCGTCAGACTTTGCCGTCATAAGGGCGCGCTGCTCGTCGCCTTTGAAAAACAGATGAAGGACGGCAAGGTCTATCATGAAAACGTACCCCTCGATACGTTGGAGGAGGTCCTCGCCTCGAAGCTCGCCGCTTATCGCCAGACGGATGTTTTTTCACCGCTTGGAGAGGCAAGCTACCGTGTCAGTGCCAAGGGCAAGGAGACCCTGTCGGGTGCCGACGCCCTGCTTAAAAGGATCGAGCATGAAAGGGGAAGCTTTGCCGACGCGGTAAACGATACCCTGTCCCATAAGAAAAACTATATTCTGCGCGGTGACGAGCCCTTTCTCTATCCCCTCGGCATCACCGATGAGCGCGGACGGATCCACGATAAAAAGCAGGCCAAGTTCCGTCAGATCAATCGCTTTCTCGAGCATATCAGCGACATAGAGCACCATCTGCCCGAGAAGGGGTCGCTTTTGATCTACGATCTGTGCTGCGGAAAAAGCTATCTCAGCTTTGCCGTCTATTACTATTTCCACGTCTTGAAGGGCAGAGAGGTGGAAATGCTCGGCATGGATCTCAAGGCGGATTGTATGACCTTTTGTGCCGACCTTGCCAAGGAAATGGGCTTTGAGGGGATGACCTTCCGCACGGGAGACATCCGCACCCTGAAGGAGGAAGGACGCTCACCCGACCTGGTGCTGTCCCTCCACGCCTGTGACGTGGCCACCGATATCGTGCTTCGTCTCGCCGCCGAGGTAAAGGCAAGGGTCATTTTATCCACCCCCTGCTGCCAGCATGACCTTCTTGGTCGCATCCGTTCTGCCGAGCTGGGCTTTGTAACGAATCATCCCAAGCTTTCGGGCAAGCTTTGCGAGGCACTGACCGACGCGCTCCGTCTCGCCCGACTTCGCACCCTTGGATACGATACGGCGGCTCTTGAGCTGACCGATCCCGAAAATACTCCTAAAAATACTCTCCTCCGCGCCGTGCTTGACTCGCGCTTTTTGCCCGAGGGTAAAAAGGCGCAAGCGGCAAGGGAGGAGTATGCCGCCGCTCTGCGCTTTGTTCTCGGCGAGGGCGTTACCGATTACCCTGACGGACTTTTTTGAGGTGATGAGATGAAAGAAAAAACCTTTATGTCCTTTGCCGCCACCGATACCGAGGTGGTGGGTGCCAATATGGCGCTTTCGCTTTACAGAAGCGGCTGCCGCCGTGCCTTCATCGCCCTGCGCGGCGAGATGGGCGTGGGAAAGACGGCCTTTGCCCGTGGCTTTTGCCGCCCCTTGGGCATCAAGGCAGTTCATAGCCCCACCTTCAACGTGGTCAACGAATACCGTTCGGGCAAGATCCCCGTATTTCATTTCGATATGTACCGTATCGAAAGCGAGGATGACTTAATGTCCATCGGATACGAGGACTATCTGGCGCGTGAGGGGTACGCTCTGTGCGAATGGAGCGAAAATGTCGAGGAAGCCATTCCGAGCGGTGCTTATTTCGTGACCATCACCCGCACCGATGGAGAAAACGGAAGAAAAATTGAGATCGTCAGCCCCGATAACGGCTGACGGGGAGAAAAACGTGAAAATACTTGCCTTTGATTCTACCGCCAGATCGGCCTCGGTGGCTGTGGCGGAGAATGAAAAAATACTGTCTTATTCCGTGGCGGACAACGGTCTTACCCACAGTGAGATCCTGCTTCCCATGGCGGAATCCGCCTTGGCAAGCGCAAAGACCGCCGTGGATGACGTCGCTCTCTTTGCCGTGACGGCAGGCCCCGGCTCCTTTACGGGTGTCCGCATCGGTGTCGCTACCGTCAAGGGACTTGCGCAGGATTACGACGAGCCCAAGCGCAAAAACTGCGTAGCCGTTTCCACCCTGGAGGCCCTGGCGGAAAATCTTACGCCCTTGGACGGCCTCTACGTTCCCGTGATGGACGCCAGACGGAATGAGGTCTATAACGCTCTTTTTCGCTATGAAAACGGCGTCCTCGTCCGCCTTTGCCCCGACCGTGCCATCTCCCTTGCCGAGCTGGAGGCGGAGCTTGTCGAGCGGCATGCGGGCGAAACGGTCCGTCTTTGCGGAGACGGATACGGGGTGGCTCGCGCCGCCTTGAAGAGCGACGCGCTGAACGTGGTGGAAACACCCCCTCTTCTGCGCCTTCAAAACGCCGCGTCGGTCGCCGCCGTGGCATACCGTGCCGCTCAACGCGGCGAGACGGTGAGCGAGGACGCGTTGCGTCCCGTCTATCTGCGCTTGCCCCAGGCGGAGAGAGACCGCCTTGCCAAGGAGCAAGCGGAAGCCAAAGAAAATAATAAAGAATGAAATACAGGAGGATGTCAGCATGAAAAAGATCTACGTGGGTGCCGATTCGGCAGGGTATGAGTACAAGGAGGAGCTGAAGGTCTACTTGACCGAGAAGGGCTATGAGGTCATCGACGAGGGCGCATATAACGGAGAGTCCGGCTCTCATTATCCCGAGTTTGCCATGATGGTGTCCGCCGCCGTACAGGCCGATCTTCAAAATTCCTTCGGCATTTTGGTTTGCGGAACGGGCATCGGCATGAGCATGGTGGCGAACAAATTTGACGGTATCCGCGCCGCCGTCTGCGGTGATACCTTCAGCGCGCGTATGACCAGAATGCACAACAACGCCAACGTCCTTTGCATTGGCGCCCGTGTAACGGGCCCCGGCTTGATGAAGGATATCGTGGACCTCTTCCTTGAAACTCCCTTTGAGGCGGGCGGCAGGCACGAAATGCGTGTGGAAATGATCGCTGATGCCGAGAAGGCGGGCAACACTCACCACGAATAAAGCAAATAAAAGGGACTGCTTCAGGTATGAAAATGAGTTTCATTTTGCTGACAGTCCGCACAAAAAAGCACCCGCTTGCCTGATTACAGGAAGCGGCTGCTTTTGTTGTATAACGAAAACCCCGCCATAGTGGCGGGGTTCAAAAGAGGCTTTGCCGATGAACAGAAATTTCACCCAAACAAGTGCGGAAGGCATTTGTGCCAAAGGCCCCCTCCGAGAGGTAAACGAGCAAAAACAATTGATAAT
>JAZRGD010000048.1:0-7233 GCA_045644045.1 Eubacteriales bacterium | reverse complement strand
AGCAGGGGCGGATTTTTATCCGCTAATACCGATAGAGTTCGGCTCTCTTCGGCTATAACTAATCGCCCTAAACTGTCAAGCTCTTTCGTGACACCTACCTTTGTTTGCATTTTCTTTCCCTCCTGTGCTACTATTTGCAGTAGATTTGTTACAACTTACTTTTTTATTATAACTTGTATATAATGTACTTGTCAATACATTCTTTCAAAAAAAGGAAAAAAGATGAACGAATACGGTAAAATCAGGATAAAGCTGGACGAGCTGATCAAGCAAAAGGGGATCAGCAAGAACAAGTTCAGCCAAAGAGCGGAGATGCAACGCACGCAGCTCAATCACTACTGCAAAAACGAGATCACCCGACTTGACACAGACGTCTTGGCAAGAATTTGCGCTGTCCTTGATTGTCGTATTGAGGACCTTTTGGAGTTCGAGCCTCCCAAAAAATAAAAAAATCGGCGAAAGCCGATTTTTTTATTTTGTTTCCCTCCGTGAAACTTGCGTGGGAATCGTGTTGCTTCACTTACTTGGAAAGTGTCACGTCAAAATAAAGAACGGAGTGACGGTTATGCTCGATGACGAAATGGATGTGTCCGTTTTCATAAAATCCGTCGGAATAAGAATAAGCACCGGGGAAATCGGTCAGGACGGTCTTGAAGCACCAGCTCTTTAAGTCGTCATCGGAGATCCACAGCGCGAGGGGATAACGTTTTCCTCTTTCGCAAGGCGTGTGGAGAAGGGCAAATTTTCCGTCGCTCAGGGGAATGAGCTTTGGCTTGTTGGAGGGGTTGGGAATGTCAGTCTGATAGGCTTCCCCCCACGTTTTTCCGCCGTCGGGCGAGTCACAACGGTAAAGCACGCCGGAGCCGTCCTTTCGCATCAGCATGGCGATGGAGCCGTCGGACAGCTCGGCGAGGGTAGGCTCTGACCACACCCATTCGGGCTTCATATCCAAGCGGCAAGCCACATTTTTCGTGTAGGTCGCACCTGCATCATGGCTTTCGAGAACGCCCGATTCGCAATAGTCGGGATAGGTAGCCCCCACGCCCCAGTCCCTGTGCTCCTTATAAACACGGTCATGCGCTTCTCGGGTAACCGGATAAGTTTGGTATGGCAAGAGAAATCTGCCGTCACGAGTCTTATAAAGACCTCTGATAAAGGTGTATTCCGGGAAAAAAGGCGGGTTTCCGTAATTTTTCCAGCTATAGCCGTTATCGAAGCTTTTCATCATATAACATTTCCAATCAAGGAAAAGTCCCGAATGTACGGTGAGATAGGCGGTAATCTCATCGCCGTGAACCGACAGCTCGGTGCAATATACCGCTTGTCCGTCCTCGGGATAAATGCTTTCGGGACGGGACCAGGTTTCTCCTCCGTCCTTGCTGTGGAACACATACACGCGATTTTCGGGATCCGGCTCTCGCACGCCGCCGCATTGGGCCACGCACAAAAGCTCACCGTTTGCCGTTCGTTCGAGCAGAGGCTCACAGGAAAGGGCCTCCGAGCAGATCTGTCTGATTCTTATATTTTTAATCATCCTAAACGTACTCCTTTATATTTTTGCATCCGTTTGCCAACATATTTAATTCGCTTCCTACGCAGAACATTTCGGCTCCCTCCGCTTTTGCGGCCGCTATCAATACGCGGTCGGCGGTAATAATACCGAAGGGCTTATCGGCGGCCTTTGCCGCTTGGGCAATCTCTTTTATGACGGCGATGAGCTTTTCCGTGTCCCCGATACAACCGATATCCACCGACAGATCGTTAGGGCCGATCAGCACACCGTCTACCGAGGGGACGGAAAGGATCTTGCTTGCGTTTTTCACGCCCTCCGCCGTTTCGATCTGCGCATATATCTTCATTTTTTTGTTGGCTGTCACCATGTAATCCGAAAGCTTTGGCGGATCGTAAAGGGTGTGGGCACGCATGGTGGACACGCCGCGCTTTCCGATGGGCGGATATTTGGCGTATGCTATCACCTGCTCAATGTCGGCAGGCGTGTTCGTCATAGGAAGCAAAAAACCGCCAACCCCCATATCGGCAAGCTTGGTGACGTGTCCTCTGCTGCTGTCTCCTATGCGCACGATCAAATCTAGGTTCGTCAGATTTGCTTCTACCGCCAAGGGGGCAATTTGCGAACCATCAAAGGCTCCGTGCTCGTTGTCCACGATAACGAAGTTAAGCCCGTTGTTTTTGGCAATAAGGGGAAAATTAGAAAAAGCGATTTCCGAAAGCATGGTTCCTGCTTTTATACTGCTTTGCTTCGCCAGCATCTTTAAGCCCTCCAGTCCTATTTGTTTGGTTTCCGTGCGGCAGGCTATGCCCATTTCCTTGAGCTTTTCCGTTAAGAAGCCACCCGATATGGCGGCACCGCCGCCGCCAATGACGATCCTTTGCTTGGGCGGCAAGACCGCAAGCGCGCGGCGGAGCTGTTCCCAAAGCAATTCACTTCCTTTTCCTTCATATAACAGGTCGCCGCCGCACAGTCCGCTGACCGTGTACAGCCGCCCCCCGTCAAAATAAGGACGCTTTTCACAGCCTTTTTCCGCATATCCCGCCCCGTGCAGACAAGAGATCTGCGTGGCAGTGCCTATGTTTAACAAATACCCATCTTTTTTCGCACCGCTTCCGAGAAAGCCGGTCTGATGATCGCCTGTGGGGGAATATACGATCATTCCGTCGTGTTCGCCCACAGGGGTTACCGCTTTATATGCGGTAGGTACGGTGAGGCTTTTCACATATTCGTTTTGCCCCGCCGTATCGGCAAAAAAGAAGCCGGAGGCGCAGGCATCGGTTATATGGGTGGCGTTGCGGCCGGTAAGGAGCCACGCCACGTAAGAGCCCAAGGTGAAAAGCTCTCCCTTCGGTGCTTTTGGCATCAGCTTGATCAAGGGGAGGTTGCTTTTACGCGACGTACCGAGGGAATCGAAATCTATCCCATCGAAGAGGGGAAGCGCGGGATCTCCGTTTTTGTCCCGCCAGGAAACGTAATCGGTAAAGCATCCCGTGTCGTCGCGCAATACGTAGCCGTGCATTTGTACGCTGATAAAGGCACGGGTACAAGCAAAACGCTTTGCGCGGCGTAAGACTTCGTATATCCGTTCACGTATGGCGGCAAGTGACACCGTGTAGCGTACACCGTCGTTTGTTTCGGGCGCGGGGAAGGGTGCGCTTTCGGTGAGAGATACCGCATCTGTCCTTTTGTCGTAAATGCTGTATTTTATAAAAGTGCTACCTATATCCAGTAATAAATCAGCCACGAAATCACCTCCGTTTGTATTGTAGCATACGAAAATAGCAATGTGAATTGCTAATTTTGCGCAATATATTGATTTTTTTGCTTTTTTGCTGTACAATAGGTGTGAGGTGATGACATGTCAGAGGAATTTGCAAGATTTATCGAAACGGGCGAAATTCGATTTAAGCACGCCAAGGGTATGCGAGATATTTTTGGCAAGGAAATACACGTATATCACGAGATTTTTTTCTTCATGGGCGGAGATGCCGATTTTACTACCGAGCAAGGTACGAAAAGGCTTTTGCCCTTTACTGCGGTGGTGATTCCAAAGAATACCTTTCACACCTTTACCGTGCGAGGCGCGGAACAGGATTATATGCGGTGTGTTTTGAATTTTGAAGAGGTATCGGAGCTGGATGAGATCATAGAGCAAAAAATGAAGGGTGCATTTCTCACACGGGACGAGGAGATTTCCGGCCTCTTCCTTAAAATGCGGAATTTAGAGGCCGCGCCCTTGACCGAAAGCGAGAGGCGTGTGCTTCTCAAGGCCTTCTTTACGGAGCTTTTGGTATGTCTTCCTGTCGATGGGAAAGAGGCTCCCGACGTGCGGCTTCATGCCATCACGAGACAAGCCATAGAATATATCGGGAAAAACATGGGCGGCGACCTTTCGGTAACCGCCTTGTCTCAAAAGCTGCACGTGTCCTCTTCTTATCTTTCCCATCTGTTTAAAAAGGATCTGCGGGTACCGTTACACAAATACGTTTTGGAAAAGCGTCTGATTCTGACAAAGGAAAAAATAAAAAACGGCGTGCCTGTGACTGTGGCCGCCGAGGAATGTGGATTCAGGGATTATTCGGGCTTTTATAGGCAATACGTAAAAGCCTTTGGGTTTTCGCCTGTCCACGGACTGCGAGGCAAAAACAAGCGATAGAATGGGATTCGCCGCACAGTGCCGTGACAGAAGAGAAAAACAGAACGAAGGACTGCTCATAAAGAAAAAACGAGAGTAAGAAAAAAGAGCCTCATCCACCACCTGCGGTGGTTCCCCTTCTCCTTGGGGCAGCGAAGCGGACGCGCAGCAATGAATAACACTCAGGAGGAGTGTTAGAACCGCGAGGTGACCGAGCCGTAGGGAGACAGTGGGACCGATTTAACGGTGGGTGAGGCTCTTCTTTTGTCCAAAGCCTGTTGGTATACGGGCTATGAAACCAAAGCAATTTCATCTTGTGGGCTTGTGTCGGGGTAATTCTTTTCTTTCATTTATTTCGTTTAAATTCCGAACGGCGCGCCGAAGACGGCTACCATCAAGGCGTACATGACGGGCAAGGTCACGACGCAAAGGGTGTGGGAGATGAGCGCCATACCCGCGCCTGTTTCGGGGTTGCCGCCGTAGGCCTCGGGGAAGACCACGGTATTGAGACCCAGAGGGGCGGCGGTGGCAAAGAAGCAGAGGAAGAGAACGTCGTTTCCGACGGAGAGACCGAAAAGGAGATGGGCGAGTGTCTTTGCGCCGTAAAGCACCGCAATAAGAACGGGCGGAATCGCCACCAGACGAAGAAGGCTGACGACGTATAGCTTCCACTTTTTGAGCATACCGAGCAGGTCGTATTTCGCCACGGTCACGCCCGCAAGAAGCATGGCGGTGGGGCCCATGCAGGCCTTTAAGGTGTCAAGGGTGGAGGTGAGGAAGGCGGGAATGTAATTGCCGAGCCCCGACAGACCGACTGCCACGCCGAGAAGCAGAGAGACGGTGGGGGCGGTGAAGATGCGCCTAAGCGCGCCACCCTTGCCCTCTCCCTTGGGGGTCAGCACGCTGATGCCCCAGGTGTAGATCATCAGGGTGAGGGGAAGATAAAAAAGCTTATAATAGGCAAGGATCTCCTCGCCGAACAGAGCAAGCACCACGGGATCGCCAACGTAGCCGCCGTTGGCAAAGGCAAGGGCGTAGGCGTAGATTCCGCGCTCGGCGGTGTTTTCCCTGACAAAAAGACGGGAGAGAGGAATGGCAATGGCCATTGCCGCCGCCACCGAGATACAGGACAGGGTGACGTTAACGGCGTGGGTGGAGAGGGATGCCACGGTGCAGTTGCGCGTCATGGTCATAAAGTTCAAGGCGGGAACGAAGATCCAGGTTTCAAGCTTTGCCATGACCTTGCCCGTGCTGTCGGGCAAGAGCCTTGCCTTGCTTGCGCCAAAGCCGACGGCGATGCAAAGAAACAAGGTCATCATAGGGGTCAGCGTTGCCAAAAAGGTTGTCATATGTGCCTCGCAAAAATCAAAATTACCTGACTATTGTATCACTGTTTTCGTATAATGTCAAGGGAAAAGGAGAAAACATCGAGCGCGTGGCGGTGCCAATGAAGCACCATCTTTCGAAATGAAGCATTCGCTTCGCGAATATGAAGCAGAAGCCTTGCGGCTTCTATGAAGCGGCGGCAAAGCCGCCGTGAAGCGAAGCGCACACTAACTTCTCCGTGTGCCGCAGGCACGCTTCACGGGGCGAAGCCCTGCTTCATTCTTCATGCACCGCAGGTGCGCTTCATTTCCAAACAAAAGAGCACTGCTCTCGCAGTGCTCTTTTGTTTGAGTTGACAAAAAAGATGCCACAATTCAAAATTCAAAGTTTCATAAAATCATTCAATGTTTCTTTGATGTTTTCTACTTTTTCTTTCGTGAATCCTGAAAAGAAATGATATTCTTTTCGAACAAAAGGTTTTAAAAACGGCACAACCTGAATTTTCGATTTATCAATCCGAATTGTTAAAATCCCGTTTTCTTCAGAGATCTGTTGAATTGCATTATAAGGAATTCGCCTTATTGGCACAACAAAAATAAATGCCAAAATCATAATTGCAGTTGCCGTGTCATGTATCCCATTCTCATCTATACGAAACGCGTATCCCAAAAGCATTTGACGAATCAAAGTCAATAACGAAGCGGTCCAAGAAATAGCAACTATGCTCATAAGAACCGTAAAAAGCGACTTGATTCCTGCATCCATTGGAGTATTGCCTTCCATTAAAATTTCATTCGAATTAAGAAAGTAAATACCATACCATACAAATACAACAAGGCAAAGCATAACAACGGAAACAATATAAAGTTTTATATTCAATCTGGCTTTCATCATAGTCCATCGCCTTTCTGTCATTTGACGTTCACGTCAAATGTATTATAGCACACTTTCCTATATTTTTCAATATTCTCCTTATAATATTTCAATAGTTTTTCATTCGTCCCGTCAAGCTCATCGATCTTATTCAGAATGATAAAATATGCGCGATCGATCACCTTTTGAGCGTACTCCTCAAAATCATTCTTCGGCGGTTCCTTCAGAAAGCTTTGCCGTGCGCAGACGAGGGCGTATTTTACTCGGTAATAGTGCCCCAGTTCGTATTCCATATAAAAATTCCTTTCGGTTTTGGTAAATACCATTATACCGAAAGGAAGTCGAAAGTCCAGATAAGTTTTTGAAAATTATTTGTTAGCAATTAACGCGCCCCAATCACGCCGAAGGCGTGTATATCATCCGCAACTTGTTGCGGTATATCATCAATGCGAAGCATTGTATATCATCAAGCCGCAGGAAAGATGCACGCTGGCGCGTGATGAGATACAGCCCGAAGGGCTGATGATATACACCGCACTTCGTACGTCGATGATATACCAAGCCTGCGGCTTGGATAAAAAAATTCCGAAAGCTAATGCTTTCGGAATTTTTTGGAGCTGCTACCCAGATTCCGCCGCAAGCGGCGGGACTACGAACCGGATTCGGCGCACGGTGTCGCACTGTCGCGAGTCCGAGGGAATCGGTACTGTTCAAGGCGTGGTTTTCGATTTTTGTGCGCCGAGCCAGTTCGAAAGAGTAGCACCCCCAAACACCAAAAAACCACCCCATTTGGGGTGGTTGGTGTTTGGAGCTGCTACCCAGATTCGAACTGGGGACCTCATCCTTACCAAGGATGTGCTCTACCAACTGAGCCATACCAGCAAGG
>JAZRGD010000047.1:0-3078 GCA_045644045.1 Eubacteriales bacterium | reverse complement strand
TGCCGATGCCTTTGCCGCCTGCAAGGCCATTATGGCAAAGGCAAACACCCCCACGAAGCTTACTCTCCTTCTCGGTGACGGAGAATACGGGGTATATGGCACGGCTACGCTTTCGGCAGACGAGATGCCGTACCGTCACCTGCATTTTGCCGTTTCCTCCGAAACGGGCAACGCCGCCTTTACCACCACCAAGAGCATGGATGCCATGGGCTTTACGGAGGAAGGAAACGGTGTTTGGTCTTATCAGCTTGAGAAGGACGAAAACGGGGCGTATCCCGCCTTCCGTTATCTCTACGTGAACGGAAAAATACAGGATTATGCCTATATCGCCACCCGTCACGCCAGAGACGAGAACACCTACCAATCGCCCTATGACCGCAAGTTTGATGCCATCCACGCGGCGGTAAAGGCATTGTATGACACGGGCGCGCTGACCTTGGATTCCAAGGGGAGCTATCCCGAGACGCGTGCCGATCTCCACGCGGCCTTCAATGAGTACAAGATCCGCTTCCTCGCCTTGAAGGATGAGAAAGCGCTTCATGCCGTCGGCACCATGACGCCCGACACCGAGCCTGCCGCCATCCCCGACGGTATGACAAACGATGAACTGGCACTGTACACGGAGGCCTTTGAGGAATACAAGCTGACCGATCTGGTCATCGACGATCTGCAAAAGCAGTACAGCGCGACACCCTCTGCGGACAGGAGCTTGGCTACCTTCGCCAACTACACGCCCACGCAATATACCGATAACGCGGCGTACGTCTCCCGCTTTTCCTCGTTGCGCGCGGAGATTCAGTCCGACAGAAGCATCAGCTCTATGGCAAGCTATCGCGCGAACGTAAAGACCACCGCTATGGATAACGCGAAGGTGTATTTGCCCTTGGCTCTTCTTAGCGGCTTTGAAGGTCAGACTGCCGCTATGGATCCCACGAAAAACGGCACGCTCGCCGCTCGCGCGTCGGTGCTGGTTGCCGAGGCGCAGACCGCGCTTTCCGTCGCGGAGGCGAAAAAGACGGCGGCCGACGCGCTTCTCGCGGAGAAGACTGCGGCAGCCGATGCGGCCTATAATGCGTTTATTTCCGCCGCTTACGAGGATAGAGACGTTAAGTGGAAAATTTATAATTTGGCCGTCAATGAAAAGGAAAAAGCCGTCGGTGAGGCAAGCTTGGCCGCAACAGAGCTGACGGATGCGCGGGCCGCCTTGGCGGAGGCGGAGGCGAGAGCCTCCAAGATGACCGATGAGAATATGTGGATCCGCTATGCCCTGGAGGGAACGGGGCTTGAGGTCCATTGGGCGGGCCAGTGGTGGTACAACATTTTGGATATTGCGGGTATCGATTACGCCGATTTGGATGCCTCGGGTAAAAACGTGGCCTGCTACCTCGACCCCGACGAGTACAAGATGTATTTCGTTCACGATGGCTATACCATGGAAAACCGCAACATCTGTATCAAGGGCGCGGCTAAATTCGTGGATAGCGAAAACGAGTTTTACTACGACGAGCAGGCGGGCAAGGTGTATACCTATCAGCCTGACGGCGTGACGGGAAAGACCTTCTCCTATCCTACGAACGACCGTATGTTTATCCTGACCGAGGTGAAGAACGTCACCTTCGACAGCGTGACCTTCACGGGTGTGGACGATTACTATATGTCCCAAAACGCTTGCTGTCTGTCTCTTAGCGGTACGGAAAGCAATAACGGCGGATATATTTCCGATCGCTCGGCCATACGCCTGTATTCCTGCTTTGGCTTGACTCTCATTGGCTGTGAGTTCCGAGATCTGGGGTGCAAGGGCCTTCACGGCTCGGATAAGCTGGAAAACATCACCGTTGACGGGTGTACCTTTGAGCGCATCAACGCCAACGCGATCTATTTGGGCGAGGGCGGCAAGGAAAGCGTTCGTATTGAATCCTCTCATTACGTGGAGGATATTAAGATCACGAACAACTACCTGCATCAGATCGGTATGGAATACCACAGTGCCACGGCCATCTGGATCAACCTGGCCAAGGATGTGGAGATCACCTACAACACGGTGGATGATTGCGCTTACACCGCCATTTCCGTAGGCTATACCTTCGGAGATCCCTCGTGGACAGCAGGCACGAACTACCACATCTATAACACCGAGATCGCGTATAACTACGTGACCAACTTCATGACCGAGATCGGTGACGGCGGCGCCATCTACGTGACAGGCGGCAACTCCAATATGGAGGATACGCGACTCTTCAACTATGTGCACGACAACTACGTGGTGATGTCCAACCTGTCCGGTGACGGCCTCGGTCATATGATCTGCGGCATCTATTTCGACGGCTCCTCCTCCAACTGGCTGTGCTACGATAACGTGGTGGCCGAGCAGTCCTATGGCTCTGTATCGGAAGAAACCTTCGGCTTTGATATGTCGGACCCTGCGGTGAACAAGTACGTGACCCAGCTTCGCAAGCGTCGCGCAGGCTCCACCTACATCTACATCCAGCACATCGAGTCACAGGAGACGCACAACATTCTTTGCGAAGGAAACTACATCCTGAACGTGCGCGCTACCACGCCCGCCGCGCAAAAGACGGAGGTCTATAAGAGCTACGTCGTGGCGGAGCGAAACCTCGCGGAGAGCGACACCCATTACGTCAGAGGCGTTTCCTATATTCCCGCGGCCGCACAGAGCATTGCCCGCACGGCGGGATGCTTTGGACATAAGGGAACGACCGACATTCTTAAAAACAACGATTATTGATCCGCATAACAAGAGTCCGACATGGTCAAACGGCCATGTCGGATTTTTTATGAAATTAAAGTGAACGAAAGAGAGGAGATGTATTGACAATTTGTGCATATATGTGCTAAAATAAAATCACGGTGCTCGCGTGATGGCTAGGGCTTGATAACGGCCTCTGCTTTTTACGAAGGTCATACGGTGAAGATAAGAGTATGGAGGAGATCATGAAACGCTTTTTGTCTGTGTTGCTGGTGCTTTGCACGGTGCTTTCTCTTTTTCCCATTACCCTTCCCGCGCAAGCGGAAACGCTTGCGAAGGACGAGAGCGGCGCGGAGGCAGTGTCCGATACC
>JAZRGD010000046.1:0-13104 GCA_045644045.1 Eubacteriales bacterium | reverse complement strand
TCTTCCTAAGACCGCTTGGCCTCCGACTTGCGATAAAAACCATCGCCGCCATTTTGAGACGGGGGGAGAGGAAAAAAATATCGTCGCTGACCCCCAAGGCGCACAGAAGCGCGCCGCCCGAAAGCCAAGCGGCGACGGCGGGGGTGGGAGAGAGAAAAAAGAGAGACAGGGTGGCCGCCGAAAGAAAGACCGCCAAACCGCCGAGACGAGGAGTGGGGAGACGGTGCATTTTTCTTCCGCCGTCGGGCAGATCAATGGCGCGCGCTCCCTCTGCCACCGCCATGGAAAAGGGGGTAAGAAGGGTAGAAAGGGTGGCGGCGAGGGGGAGCAAAAGAGCTTGCTGTGTCATAGGATTCTCCTTTGGATATGTAAACTTTGGTTTGCTTTTGCGCGCATTTACGGATAAAAGGAGAGGCTTGCGCCCTTCTATCTTTGCCCAAAAACGGGGAAATATACAAAGCCCGTGTCAAGCGACACGGGCTTTTGCGTTGACGGTATTAAATGACGAAGCCGATCTTCTTTTTGACCTTGGAGAGGGTGCGGCGGGCGATGGCATAGGCCTCGTCGGCACCTTTTTTCATTACGTCCTCAAGGTAGCCCTTGTCGGCCATCAGGCGAGAGAATTCGGCTTGTACGGGTGCAAGAGCTTCGGCACAGGCTTCACCGCAGGCCAGCTTGAAGTCGCCGTAGCCACGGCCGTCAAACTCTCTTTCGATCTCCTCAAAGGTCTTGCCCGTGAAGCAACGGTAGACGGTCATCAGGTTGGAAACGCCGGGCTTTGCCTCGGGGTCAAAGCGCACGCAGGTGTCCGAATCGGTGACGGCACTCTTGAATTTCTTCATGATCACGTCCTTGGGGTCAAGAAGGTAGACCACGCCGTTTTGGTTGGGGTCGGATTTGGACATTTTCGCGGTGGGGGTGGAGAGGGACATGATCTTCATGCCCGTCTTGGCCATATAGCCCTCGGGTACGGTAAAGGTGGGGGAGTAGGCTTGGTTAAAGCGTCCCGCGATGTCGCGGGCCAGCTCAAGATGCTGCTTCTGGTCTACGCCTACGGGCACGAGGTCGGTTTGATAGAGCAAAATGTCCGCCGCCATCAGGGTGGGGTAGGTGAAAAGCCCCGCGTTGATGTTGTCGGCGTGCTTGGCACTCTTGTCCTTGAACTGGGTCATACGCGACAGCTCACCGAACATGGTGTAGCAGTTGAGCATCCAGCCAAGCTCGGCGTGGGCAGGCACGTGAGACTGCACGAACAGGGTGTTCTTTTCGGGATCGAGACCCGATGCGATGTACAGTGCCAGCGTTTCGTAGGTGCGGCGGCGCAGGTCGGCAGGCACCTGTCTGACCGTGATGGCGTGCAAGTCCACCACGCAGTAAAAGCACTTATATTCCTCCGAAAAGGCGGTGAAGTTTTTGAGTGCGCCCAAATAGTTTCCGATGGTCAGGTTTCCCGACGGCTGAATGCCGGAGAAGACGACCTTTTGTTCTCCTAACATGAAGAGTCCTTTCCCTTTTGCGACGGCAGGCGTCGCTTTTTGTATCTTTTTTCTCTATTATAGCCCGAGGGGCGATATTTGTCAAGAAAAACACGATTTTTTTCTGCTTTTTCTTTGCGCTTTCGCTTGACTTTTCTTTCGATAGGATGTAAAATAAAAACGAAAGCCCCTGCGTGGGTCTGAAACAAGAGAGTCAAATAAAAGGAGAAACGATATGAAACAGGTCACCGTGGATTTTTCTACCGTTACGGGTAGGATCAAGCCCATGCACGCCGTCAACAACGGCCCCGTTGGAGGCAAGGTGCGCAAGACCTCCTCTAACTATCATCTTTACGAGGAAGCGGGAATTCCCTACGCCAGAAACCACGACGCCTCTTTTTACCCCGGTTACGGAGGGGAGCACACCGTAGACGTGCATCGCATTTTCAAAAATTTCGACGCGGATGAGACCCTTCCCGAATCCTACGATTTTGAAATGACGGATATGTATCTGGCAGACATCGCCGGCGTGGGCTGCGAGACCTTCTACCGTCTGGGTGCTTCCATTGAGCATCAGAAGAGAGTGGGCACTCTCCCTCCTAAGGATTTCCATAAGTGGGCGCGCATTTGCGAGCATATCATCCGCCACTATACCGAGGGCTGGGCGGACGGCTTTACCTACAAGATCACCTATTGGGAGATCTGGAACGAGCCCGACCTCTACAAGAACGTGCCCGACAAGATCAGCCCCACATGGAGCGGAACGAACGAGCAGTTCTTTGAGCTTTACAACATTACGGCAAGCCATCTGAAAAAATGCTTTCCGCATTTGAAGATCGGCGGCCCCGCCATTGCCTATGACCTGGATTGGGCGGACAGATTCCTTGCCCAACTGACCGCGCCCCTCGACTTTTTCTCCTGGCATTGCTATTTCCACACCTTTGAAAGGCTGGTGGAAAAAAGCAAGCTCGTCAGAGAGCTTCTCGACCGTCACGGCTATACCGAGACCGAAAGCATTCTCAACGAATGGAACTACGTCAAGGGCTGGGCGGGAGAAGAAATGGAGTTCACCTACGAGGTCATTAAAAAGCTGTTTGGCTCCGCCTTCCTCGGCGCTACCATGCTGAGCATGCAAAAGACGGATACCGATATGCTGATGTATTACGATGGCCGCCCCGACGCATGGTGCGGTCTGTGGGACGAAAGGAAGAGACCCCTCAAGGGCTACTTCGTCCTTCGCATGTTTGGCAGGCTGTATCGTATGGGCACCGAGGTCATGAGTGAGACGGACGACGCCGCGCGTCTGTGTGTGGGTGCCGCCAAGCAGGGCGACGAGGGCGCGGTGATGCTGACCCATTTCGTGGAGCCAGAGGAGGAGCAGGTCACGGAGACGGTAAAAGTGTCCCTCAAGGGTATCCCCGCAGGGGCATTGGTTTCCGTTGAGATGGTGGACGAGGAGCACGACGGCGAGGTGACTCGTGAAGAGCTCTTTACCGCTACCGAGGCGGCCATCTACGTGAAGATGCCGCCCGCCTCCACGGCACTTTTGCGCGTGATCCCTGCCGACGCGGAGTAAGAGAGGTCGAGTCTGCGCCCGCGAACGGAAAAAATACTTTGTAACAAAGAGAGGACAGAGGGAAAAAAACTCTGTCCTTTTTCTTTATAAAAATAAAAAAACGAAAAAATTCGCAAAAGGTCTTTACTTTTTTATAAAAAAGTGATAGAATACTTTGAGGGAGTGTGAAAACGCTCCCAAATGAAGGTTTTAAAAAAATTTATATAAAAACGGAGGAACACAAAATGGAAAGAAAAAAGATTTCCATGGATGGTAACACCGCGGCGGCGCACGTATCGTATGCGTTTACCGAGGTTGCGGCCATCTACCCCATCACCCCTTCCAGCCCTATGGCAGAGGTGACCGACAGCTGGAGCGCCACCAACAAGAACATTTTCGGTGAGCCCGCAAAGAACATCTTCGGCGACAACGTAAAGGTCGTTGAGATGCAGTCCGAGGCCGGTGCCGCAGGTGCCGTTCACGGTTCTCTTGCCGCAGGTGCTCTGACCACCACCTACACCGCTTCTCAGGGTCTTCTTCTGATGATCCCCAATATGTACAAGATCGCAGGTGAGCTGCTTCCCTGCGTTATCCACGTTTCCGCCCGTTGCGTGGCTTCTCACGCGCTGAACATCTTCGGCGACCACTCCGACGTGTATGCTTGCCGTCAGACCGGCTTTGCTATGCTGGCTGAGACCAACGCCCAGGAGATCATGGACCTGGGTGCTGTTGCTCACCTGGCTACCATTAAGAGCCGCGTTCCCTTCCTTAACTTCTTCGACGGCTTCCGCACCTCTCACGAGGTATCCAAGGTTGCCGCTTGGGATTACAAGGATCTTGCCGAGATGGTGGATATGGATGCCGTTGCCGCATTCCGTAACCGCTCCCTCAACCCCGAGTTCCCCGTTCTGCGCGGCTCTGCCGAGAACGGCGATATCTTCTTACAGCACAGAGAGGCTTGCAACCCCTACTATGGTGCTCTGCCCGCTATCGTGGAAGAGTACATGGACAAGGTCAACGCCAAGATCGGTACCGACTACAAGCTCTTCAACTACTACGGCGCACCCGATGCTGACCGCGTGATCGTGGCTATGGGCTCCGTTTGCGACGTGGCGGAAGAGGTTATCGATTACATGCTCGCGCAGGGCGAGAAGGTGGGTCTCATCAAGGTTCGCCTGTACCGTCCTTTCGTTGCCGCTAAGTTTGCCGAGGCGATTCCCGCTACCGCGAAGAAGATCGCTGTTCTTGACAGAACCAAGGAGCCCGGCTCTCTCGGTGAGCCTCTGTACCTCGACGTGATCACCGCTCTTGAAGAGGTTGGCAGAACCGGTATCAAGGTGACCGGCGGCCGTTACGGTCTCGGTTCTAAGGACACTCCTCCTTCCTCCATCTTTGCCGTATTTGCCGATCTGGCAAAGGACGAGCCCAAGGTGCACTTCACCATGGGTATCGTGACGACGTGACCGGTCTGTCTCTTGACGAGAAGGCTGCTCCCGACACCGCTCCCTCCGACATGAAGCAGTGCAAGTTCTGGGGTCTGGGCGGCGACGGTACCGTTGGTGCCAACAAGAACTCCATCAAGATCATCGGTGACCACACCGACAAGTTCATTCAGGCATACTTCCAGTATGACTCCAAGAAGACGGGTGGTATTACCGTTTCTCACCTGCGCTTCGGTGACAGCCCCATCAAGTCCGCTTACTATATCAACAAGGCTGACTTCGTGGCTTGCCACAACCACGCGTACCTCACCAAGTACGACATGATCTCCGACGTGAAGCCCGGCGGTACCTTCCTTCTCGACTGCGAGTGGAGCGACGAGGAGCTTGACGCTCACCTGCCCGCTTCCGTGAAGAGCCACATTGCCAACAACAACGTGAAGTTCTACACCATCAACGCTACCAAGCTCGCTATCGATCTCGGTAACGCCAAGGTTAAGAACACCATTCTGCAGTCTGCCTTCTTCGCTCTGGCGCAGATTTTGCCCATCGACGAGGCCATCGACTACATGAAGTACATGGCGACCAAGTCCTACCTCAAGAAGGGTCAGGCCATCGTTGACCTCAACCACAAGGCCATCGACGCCGGTAAGGACGCTTTGCACGAGGTTGCCGTTCCCGCTTCCTGGAAGGATGCAGGTGTGACCGCTCCTGCCGCTAAGGCTACGGGCGCGAGAGAGGATCTCGTAGACTTCGTAAACGAGGTCGTTCTTCCCGTTGCCGGTATGAAGGGCGACAGCCTGAAGGTTTCCGCCTTCTCCAAGTACGTAGACGGTACCTTCCCTCAGGGCTCTGCCGCTTACGAGAAGCGCGGTGTTGCCGTATCCGTTCCCAAGTGGCATCCCGAAAACTGTATCCAGTGTAACAGCTGTGCCTTCGTATGTCCTCACGCCACCATCCGTCCCTTCGCGATGACCGAGGCCGAGGCCGCTGCCGCACCCGAGTCCACCAAGTTCTGCGAGAAGCCCGTTCTTAAGACCAACTACAAGTACAGCCTTGCCATTTCTCCCCTTGACTGTATGGGTTGTACCCTCTGCGTGAAGGCTTGTCCCGTAACCGCAAAGGCCGGCAAGGAAAATCCCGAGAAGTGGGCCATCGAGATGGTTCCTCAGGCAGGCGAGATCGCACAGCAGGCCGCATTCGACTACGCTGTTGCTAACGTGACCGAGAAGCCCGAGATCATCAACAACACCATCAAGGGCAGCCAGTTCAAGCAGCCCCTGCTCGAGTTCTCCGGCTCCTGCGCAGGCTGTGCCGAGACCTCTTACGCCCGTCTCATCACCCAGCTCTTCGGTGAGAGAATGTACATCTCCAACGCTACGGGTTGCTCCTCTATCTGGGGTGGCTCCGCTCCCGCAACTCCCTACACCGTAAACGTTGCCACCGGCAGAGGTCCCGCTTGGGCGAACTCTCTGTTCGAGGACAACGCTGAGCACGGCTTGGGTATGGCCATCGGTCAGAAGACCATCCGTGAGAGACTCATGGCTATGGTGAAGGAAATGGCCGCCTCCGAGAAGGCCTCCGAGGACTTCAAGGCTGCCGCCGCCGCATACTTTGAGACCAAGGACAACGGTGCCGCCAACGAGAAGGCTACCGCCGCCCTGATCGTCGAGCTGGAGAAGGCCGCCGCCGCAGGCTGCCCCACCGCTCCCGCTATTCTGGCCGAGAAGCAGTACCTCTCCAAGAAGTCCGTATGGATCTTCGGTGGCGACGGTTGGGCTTATGACATCGGCTTCGGCGGTCTCGACCACGTGATCGCCTCCGGCGGGGATGTAAACATCATGGTATTCGATACCGAGGTGTACTCCAACACCGGCGGACAGGCTTCCAAGGCCTCCAACATCGGTCAGGTAGCACAGTTTGCCGCCGCCGGTAAGGCCATCGGCAAGAAGGATCTGGCGCAGATCGCTATGTCCTACGGCTACGTTTACGTTGCTCAGATCGCTATGGGCGCTGATATGAATCAGACCCTGAAGGCTCTGACCGAGGCTGAGGCTTACAACGGTCCCTCCATCGTCATCGGCTACGCTCCTTGTGAGATGCACTCCATCAAGGGCGGCATGGCAAACTGCCAGGCTGAGATGAAGAAGGCTGTTGAGGCAGGCTACTGGCAGATGTTCCGCTTCAACCCTGCCAAGAAGGCTGCGGGCGAGAATCCCTTCACCTTGGATTCTAAGGCTCCCACCGCTTCTTATCAGGACTTCATCAAGAGCGAGGCTCGCTATGCCCGTCTTGCACAGGCATTCCCCGAGAGAGCTGCTGAGCTCTTTGAGAAGGCTGAGGCCAACGCAAAGGCTAAGTACGAGCGTCTGGTAAAGCTGGGCGACTTCTACAGCTGATAAGCGAATAACACAAACACAAACCGCCGAGGCATTAGCGTGATGTCCTTAACGGACAATCACGCTAAACTATGATTGCCCATGCGGGCAAGTTATGAGTTATGGGATGCTCCGCATCGTTATGGTTGGCTTCGCCAAGTGGAAGATTGCAAGGGCAATCATATCATAACGTTTGCGATAGCAAACTCATAACTCATAACTCTAAACTGAAAAGCAGAAAAAGAGAGTTAATGGCTAAAACCGTTAACTCTCTTCTGTTTTTATTGCAAGTTTCGCATTTGTTTTACAAATGCATCGGGCTATGCCCATACCCTTATTTCATTTCTCCGCTAAGAACACCACGCTTTCGCCTCGGCGGTTTTTTTGCTCTTTTTTACAAAATGGAGAAAATACCGCTCCTATTTTTCTCCCGCGCGCCCGCCTTGCGGAAGGGCACAGACCCGCTTTCCTTGCCCAAACGTTTGAAGGTCTTTTGGGGGGCGCGAGCGGGACGCGTGGCTTTAAGAGGAAAAATTGGGGAAAAGAATGGAATTTTTAGCGCTTGACACCTTGGGGGTGAGGTGGTAAAATAAAGAAAAAACAGTACGATAGGAGAAGCGGTATGAAGAAAAAGCTTTATCTCGGCGTGGGTCGCGCTTGCATTACTCCCGCGATCGGTGCGCTTTTGATGGGGTATGGACCGGATACGGTGTCAAACGCGGTGCACGATGATCTGAACGCTACGGCGTTTTGGTTTAAGCAAGGAGAGAGCTGCGCTTTGCTTGTGAGCATTGATCTTTGTTTGATCCATACGTCGCTTTGCGATGAAATGCGCGCGCGGATTGCGGAGATGTATGGCATTCCTTACGGCAACGTTTTTCTTTGCTGTACGCATACCCATTCCGGGCCTAATCTTTGCGGTATGACCGGCTGGGGTGACGTGGATGAAGACTATTACCGCGATGTCTTTCTTCCTGCCCTCTTTTCCGCCATCGCTGAGGCGCGAGACAAGATGGTGGCGGTGAAAATGGGTGTTGGAACGGGGGAGAGCCTCGTTGGCATCAACCGCCGTCAGCTGAAGGTGGATAATAAAATCTATTTCGGCCAGAACCCTTGGGGACCCTTTCATCCTGTGATGACGGTGATCGCCTTCCGAGACGAGGCGGGGGCAGCTGTTGCCAATCTTGTGCATTACGGTACTCATTGCACCTGCGCGGGGAAAAATTTTGAAATTTCCAGAGACTGGTGCGGTGTGATGGTAGATGAGCTTGAGGCTGTCAGCGGCGGTGTTACCGCCTTTGTCAACGGACCTGAGGGAGACGTAGGTCCCAGACTGACCAATGGACTTACGGTGGGGCGCGGCGACATACGGTATGCCGAGCGTCACGGAGCATTGGCAGCGGCGGATGCCGTTCGCATTTACAAAAGCATCAAGAGCTTTGATGCGGTAGAGCTGTCGACTTTGGAGGCAAACGTTACCCTGCCACTTGACAAGCGCATTCCCTTGGAGGTTGCCGAGAAAGAGTATGAGGTGTATAAGAACAATACTATCGGCTCCCGCCACTTGAAGGAGAAATATTACGAGGAGCAGATTCGGCTTTACCGCGAGGGGTACGTGGATAAAGAGACAGCCAGCATTCCCCAAAGCATCTTAAAGCTGGGCGACGTGGTCTTTGTCGGCACTCCCTTTGAGCTGTTTTCGGTGATCGGGCTGCGGATTGTCGCAGAGAGCAAGATCCAACACACCTTGATCTTATCCTGTACCAACGGCGCAGAAAATTATTTTGTGACTGAGGATCAGATCTGTCGCGGCGGCTACGAGGTTGACATGTTCAAGTGCGCCCACGTGCAGCCCTTTGCCGATAATGCCGATTGGCATTTTGTAACGGGAACAGTGGAAAACTTGAAAAAGCTGAAGGACTAAATCTTATAAAAAGGACGGCATCTGCGGCGGAGCGACGCAGATGCCGTTTTTGCTTTTTATAAAGGGCGGCCTGTCGTTTTTATCTATATGAGCATAAGACGAACAGCGAAAAATGGTGAATTTTGGTGTCACTTTCAAAAGGGTCAAAAAATGGCTCTTTTTTTGGTTCCAATTTAAGTTGCAGAGGTTTTATAATACAAGCAGGGGGCGTCGAGGTGTTCTAAAAGGGGCGATATGGTGCGCCTCGCGCGTGCCCGAAGGAACAAGATCGGACAAAATCTGAATTGAGATTGTGGACGGAGACAAACGCGAGATCCTAAGCTGAAAAATTACCGCCGAGGCGAAAGCCTCGGCGGTTTTTTGCTTTTGCGACGGTGAGATCTATAAAAAAAGCCCCGTCGCGGAGACGGGGCGGAAGAGAGCGGATCAGCCTTCTGTCCAAAGACAGCTCTTACGGAGACGCTCGAAAAGCTTGGCGAGGGGAATGAGCAGAAGAGGCGTCACGAGACCGAGGATGGCAGAGGTGATGATGCCCGAAACGAAGCGAGCGGAGAGATAGGTCCAAAGGAGAGGATTCTCGTCGCTCCAGCCGTAGACCTTGAAATCCACGTACAGGGGAACGGTGTTGAGGGCGGTGACCACGAGGGCGGAGAGCATAGCGATCAGAACGACGCCTACGGTGAAATACACGGTGCTCTCGTTCAGCTTGGTGATGCGGTGCTTGCCGATGTTGCGGAGAACACGGCGCAAGAGAAGCGCGAGCAGGCCCGCTACGAGACCACGGGCTACGGCGGGCATGATCCAAAGAGGCATGGTGACGCTGAAGCCGTACTTGATCCATTGCTCAAGGAATGCGCCGATGAGACCCACCGCCATACCGTCCTTAGGGCCGAAGAGCAGGGCGGCAATGAGGATGGCGAGAGGGGCGACGGTGAATTTGATAAAGCCGAGATCCACCGAAAAGAGGGAAAGCGCGAAGAAGAGTGCCGCCAGCATGGCGTCGGCCGTCAGGCGGTGCAGGTGGTGCGAGGGAAAGCGTGCTTTGGACATAAAAATACCTCCTTGTCATCAGAATGAGGGGCGTGCGCCCATAGCCGAAAACGGCTATACCCGATGCAAGAAGGAAAGTATTCTTGATCTAAGCAGCGGGATGCGACCTTGCAACCGCGGATATTCCTTCGTCCCTCGGGCAACTCCCCGTCCCAAGGGCACTTGACGAAGCAAGGTCTACTCTGTTCTGAACCGAGCGTGTAAAATTTTTCTCGGATGAAGATAGCATAGCACAAGGAAAGAAAAAAATCAAGTATTTTTACATATTTTTCTTTACTTTTGCAAGAAAAAATGGTAGAATAGAGGGGTAAGCGTCAAAGGAAGGGAGGAATACCGTGAGACTCGATAAATTTATGTCCGAGGCGGGCATTCTTTCCCGCAAGGAAACGGCAAAGGCGGTCTCTCGCGGTGAGATCACCGTAAACGGTCAGCCTGTGAGACGGGCGGATACCAAGGTAAACGAGGAATCCGACCTCATTGCTTACCGTGGCGAGAGGGTGGCGTATCACCCCTTCGTGTACGTGATGCTCAACAAGCCCGAGGGGTACATCAGTGCCACCGAGGACGGGCACGCGCCCGTGGTCACCGAGCTGCTTGACGAAGCCCTGCAAAAAAGAGGGCTGTTCCCCTGCGGCAGACTTGACAAGGATACGACGGGCTTTATGCTTTTGACCGACGACGGTGCTCTCTCGCATCTGCTGCTTTCCCCCAAAAGGCACGTGGAAAAGACCTACGCCTTTACCTTAGATCAGCCCTTGCCCATAGGGGCGGAGGAACGTTTTTTGTCGGGAGTCGCGCTGCACGACGGAGGCTGCAAGCCTGCCGCGCTCCGACTGACCTCCGAACGGGACGCGGGTGAGGTGGTGCTCACCGAGGGACGGTATCATCAAGTCAAGCGCATGATGGCAAGCGAGGGCTCGACGGTGGTCACCCTGCATCGCACTTGCTTCGCGGGGATTCCCTTGGATGAAAGCCTGTCGCCCGGCGCGTGGCGATATTTGAGTGAACAAGAGCTGACCCTTTTAAAGGAAGCTCCCTATATAAAGAAGGAAGAAAGGAAAACAGTATGAACATCATTGAAAAGCTGGCGGAGGAACTGGCCTGGAAAGCGGAATATATTGAAAAGGCGGTGGAAATGCTCGACGAGGGCAACACCGTTCCCTTTATCGCCCGTTACCGCAAGGAGGTCACGGGAAGCATGGAGGACGAGACCCTTCGTAAGCTGGAGGATCGCCTCAAATACCTCCGTCACCTGGAGGAGAGAAGAGCGGAGATCACCGCCTCCATCGAGGCCCAGGAGAAGATGACCCCTGAGCTGAAGGCGGCTATCGACCGCGCTACGGCCTTGGTGGAGCTGGAGGACTTGTACCTCCCTTACCGTCCCAAGAGAAAGACCCGTGCCTCGGTGGCGCGCGACCGTGGCCTTGAGCCCTTGGCCGCCCTTATCTCCTCCGAGCCTGAAACGCTGGAGGGCACTCTTGAGACGCTGGCGGAGGCCTACGTGAACGAGGAAAACGGCTTGCCCGACGTGGCAAGCGTGTTGCAGGGCGCGTCCGACATCATTGCGGAGGACATTTCCAACACGGCGGATTACCGCAAGCTGCTTCGTACCTATTTGTCCCATGACGGTGCCATCACCGCCAAGGCGGCAAAGGAGGAGGATTCGGTCTACGCCGATTATTACGAATATTCCGAGCCCATCACCAAGATGCGCCCCCACCGTATTCTCGCCCTCAACCGTGGCGAGAAGGAGGGCTTCTTAAAGGTAGACCTTGCCGCCGACGAGACGGTGGCTGTGGGTAAGCTGATGGGTGCTTGCACCAAGAATGAAGGCTCTGCTACCGCAGAGTTTATCCGCGCGGCGGCCACCGACAGCTACGGCCGTCTGATCTTCCCCGCCTTGGAGAGAGAGATCAGAAGCGAGCTGTTTGACGAGGCGGCAGAGGGCGCGCTGAAGGTGTTCTCCGAAAACCTGAAGAATTTGCTTCTCATTGCTCCCGTTAAGGGCAAGACCGTGTTGGGCTTTGACCCCGGCTATGCCCACGGCTGTAAGCTGGCGGTGGTAGACAAGACGGGCAAGTACCTGACCAGCACCGTCATTTACCCCACCAAGCCCCGTGAGGATACCGCGCGCGCGGCGCAGACCCTCTTAAAGCTCATCAAGACCTACAAGGTGGACATCATCGCCATCGGTAACGGCACCGCCTCCCGCGAGAGTGAGCGTTTCGTGGCCGATCTGATCAAGGAGAACGGCCTGAACGTGGCTTACACCATCGTGTCCGAGTCGGGCGCGTCGGTCTATTCCGCCACCGAGCTTGCCAAGGAGGAGTTCCCCGATCTGGACGTGAACGAGCGCAGTGCCGTGTCCATCGCCCGCCGTCTGCAAGACCCTCTTGCCGAGCTGGTGAAGGTAGACCCCAAGGCCATCGGTGTGGGTCAGTATCAGCACGACATGAACCCCAAGCGTCTTGAGGAGACCCTGGGCGGCGTGGTAGAGGATTGTGTAAACAGCGTTGGCGTTGACCTCAATACCGCCTCTGCCTCTCTTCTGTCCTACGTTTCGGGTATCAATAAGACCATCGCCAAGAACATCGTGGCGTATAGAGAGGAAAACGGCGAGTTTACCTCTCGCGCCAAGCTCCTTAAGGTGCCCAAGCTGGGTGCCAAGGCCTACGAGCAATGCGCCGGCTTCCTGCGCGTGGTGGGTGGCGACGAAATTCTCGACAACACGGGCGTGCATCCCGAATCCTACCCTGTGGCCAAGGCACTTCTCTCTAAATTCGGCTACACCGAGGAGGACGTGCGTTCGGGCGGTCTGTCCATGATGCGCTTCAAGGCAGAGCAAAAGGGTGTGAGGAAGCTGGCCGAGGAGCTTGGTTGCGGCGAGCCAACCCTGCTGGACATCATCGGGGAACTCGAAAAGCCCGGCCGTGACGTTCGTGACGATGCCCCCGCGCCCGTGCTTCGCACCGACGTGCTGGAAATGAAGGACCTTGTTCCCGATATGGTACTCAAGGGCACCGTGCGTAACGTGGTGGACTTCGGTTGCTTCGTGGACATCGGCGTGCACGAGGACGGTCTGCTCCACATTTCCGAAATGTCTGACCGCCGCTTCGTGAAGCATCCCAGAGATCTCTTCTCGGTGGGTGACGTGATCGAGGTGCGCATCAAGGCGGTGGATATGCAAAGAAAGCGTATCTCCCTGTCACGCAAGGGGTTGTCCGACAACAAATAAAAAGAAACAAAAAATAGCGTGCTCTGACTTAATTCCGGTTTTGTTGTT
>JAZRGD010000045.1:0-19881 GCA_045644045.1 Eubacteriales bacterium | reverse complement strand
CAATTCACGAAAGCACGGCTTTCAATTCACGCAACCGCAAACTTGCAATTCATTGCGTGTTCTCCGTTAAGGAGAACACGCTAAGCATAGGCTTTTTCTTATGTGTTTTTCACGATTTTTCCGTTCCTCACAGTAAAGGGAGCGGTCTTTTTCGTGCTCTCGTCCGAAAGGGTGTGAGGGGTACTAAAATGAAGCAGGTCAATGCTGTCGGCGTAAAGCTCCTTACCGTTCGCGGTAAAGAAGAGGCGAGGGGTCTCACCGCCCGTGACCGAAACGGCAGTCACGGTGTGGCCGTCCACCGTAGGGATCTCCACGTCAAGTCCCGTTTTGAGGAAGGAATAGCCGTCCTCCGAAACGGCGCAGGAGAGCCGGTTGCCGCCGTCTCTTTCCATTACGTAATATAGGTAGCCTCTGCCCTCGTGCCACAGGAGTGCGGCGTCCTTGACCCCTTTTTCGTCGATCTCGTCAATGGGGAGCGCAATGGGGAGCGAGACCACCCCGCCGTCCTCCATCAGCTGAACCTGGAAGAGACGGGTCGCGCCTTTGCCGCACTTCTCTTTCCCCTCGGTTTTGAGAAAATAAAATAACTGCGTTCTGTCCGCTACGGTAGCGGTAAAGCATCTTTTTATCTCGTTATTCCGTCCGAGGGGCACAAGGTCGTCGAGAGACGGGAAGGTCACGCCGCCCACGGCACTTTCCCACATAGAATGGTAAAGATAACCTGCCTCAAAGTGGGAGAAGGAGCCCGCCGTCAGGGTGGCGTCCGCATAGTCGATGGGGGCGAAGAAAAAGTCCTCGTCCATTAAGACTCCGTTCACGTAAAGGACCAGATGGGCGTCGCCCTGGGTGAGAATGATCTCACGTCCCTTGGCGTTTTCGCCACGAAGGGTGGCGCGCTTGCCGTCACGGTACAAAACCTCAGCCGTCACGTCCTCGTTTTCGGTGAGAGCGATGCGGATGACCGTCTTCCCTGCCTTGGTCACGGTGACGGGCTCGGTAAGGCAGTCCACCACCATCAAAAAGCGGCAGCTTGCGGCGGGAGAAAGCAAAACGGATTCGCCTTTTTTGATCCGCATGGCTCAGTCCTCGCTCCGCTCTGCCAGACGGTTGACGTTGGCGTGATAGAAGGCACCGAAGCAGCCCGCGTCCAAGGCGTCACGGATGCGCTGCATCAGCTCGTTGTAAAAATACAGGTTGTGAAGCACGCAAAGGCGCATACCCAGCGCCTCTCTCGCCTTGAAGAGATGGCGGATATAGGAACGGCTGTAATGGCGACAGGCGGGGCAGCCGCAGCTTTCGTCGATGGGCTTGGGGTCGGCAAAATATTTTTCGTTATTGATGTTCATTTTGCCATGCCAGGTGAAGAGATTGCCGTGACGGGCGTTTCGGGATGGCATGACGCAATCGAAAAAGTCCACGCCGCGATAGACCGCCTCCAAAATATTCTGAGGGGTTCCCACGCCCATCAGGTATCTGGGCTTATCCCCAGGCATATGAGGCTCTACGGTATCGATGATGTGATACATCACCTCTGCCTCCTCGCCTACGGCGAGACCGCCGATGGCATAGCCGTCAAGGGGAATTTCGGCAATGCGCTGCATATTCTCCACGCGCAGGTCCTCAAAGGTCGCGCCCTGGTTGATGCCGAAGAGCATCTGCTTTTTGTTGATGGTATCGGGGAGAGAGTTGAGTCGTTCCATCTCCGCCTTGGAGCGGAGCAGCCAACGGATGGTGCGCTCGTGAGAGGCCTTTGCGTACTTATAGGTAGCGGGGTTTTCCACGCACTCGTCAAAGGCCATGGCAATGGTGGAGGCGATGTTGGATTGGATGCGCATAGACTCCTCAGGCCCCATAAAGATGCGCTTGCCGTCCATGTGAGACTGGAAATAAACGCCCTCCTCCTTGATGCGGCGCAGCTTAGCGAGGGAGAACACCTGAAAGCCGCCGCTATCGGTCAAAATGGGCTTGTCCCAATTGAAGAACTTGTGAAGTCCGCCCATACGGCGGATCAGCTCGTCACCGGGACGGATGTGCAGATGGTAGGTGTTAGACAGCTCGACCTGACAGCCGATCTCGCGCAGATCCATGGTGGAGATGCCGCCCTTGACGGCGGCGCTGGTGCCTACGTTCATAAATACGGGGGTCTCGATCACGCCGTGAACGGTGTGAAAGCGACCGCGACGGGCCTTGCCCTCTTTTTTCAGTAGCTCAAACATAATCTTTTCCTTTTTATTACTTGATCCTGTCAAACTGGCGGTCAAGCTCTTTTTTCGTTAAGTAGAAGGCGATGGGACGGCCGTGGGGGCACACCGTCACGTCGGGGAGGGATAAGACCTCCTTCACCAGCCATTCCACGTGGGCATCGTCGTAAACTCTGCCGCCCTTGATGGCAGCCTTGCAGGCGATCTGATAAAGGAGCTTTTCCCTTCTCATCTGCTCGCTGACGGCAAGGTCGGTCTTTCCCTCCGCCAGCTCGTCGCACATGGAGAGGAAGAGGGCTTCCGCCTCGTGGGGAGCGGTGCCGTCGGGAATGGAGAGGAGCAACAGCTTTCCGTCCGTCACGCGATAGGTAAAGCCTAATGCCGCAAGCTCGCCCTCGTAGGCGACGGCGGCATCCAGCTCCTCCGCCGTTGGACGAAGGGTGAGGGGCAAAAGCAGACCCACCGATAGGATCTTATCCTGTCCTCTTTGCTTCTTCAACTGCTCAAAAAGAATGCGCTCGTGGGCGGCGTGCTGGTCGATGACCAGCATCCTTTCGTCCTCCAGCTCCACAAGGATATAACAACGGAATAACACTCCCGCGATGCGGTAGTAAGGCAATTCCTTTTGGGGTGCGGGGGTTACGATCTTGCCCGTACCGGGCAGAGGGGTCGCCGCCTCATGAGACTTGACCGACGGCGCGTCGGCCATCGTCGCTTCCTTGACGGAGGCGACAGAGGGGATGTCTACGGCGGCGGGGATATCCGACAGTCGCTCGCACACGCGGAGAGAGTCGGAGACAGACATCCTGCTTTTCGTCTCGCTGTTTTGAGAGGAGGCACGAAAAGCACCGTCGTCATAGGTGGGGCGAGGGACGGGAGCGGAGGTCTCGCGCGCCGTGACGGCGAGCGTTTTATCACTCACCTCCGCCGTCTTGGCGGCAGGGGCGGTGTCCTCTGCCCTGAGAAGGGCGGGCATTTTGATCTGCTCTCCCTTATCGCCCTCAAAGCGGTGGGCGGCGGAAAAGCTCTTTTCCTCCCTCGTCGGCTGACGCAAGGTCATAAAGGGGCGACAGGTGTCGCTCTCTAAGGTGCTTCGCACGGCGTAATAGACCGCCTCGAAGACCTGTCTTTCGTCGGTGAATTTGACCTCCAGCTTGGCAGGATGGACGTTGACGTCCACGGCGAAGCCGGGCACGTCTAAATACAACACCGCCACGGGAAATTTCTCGGGCGCCATATAGGAGGTGAAGGCGCGCTCAATGGCGGCCATCACCGTTTTGCTCTTGACGTAACGGCCGTTGATAAAGGTGTTTTGATGGTTACGGTTGCTTTTGGCGTGGTCGGGGCGACCGATAAAGCCCGTCACGTGGGTCTCACCCACCCTTCCCTCCACGGGAAGCAGGCGAGAGGTAAAATCCCTTCCGAAAAGGGCGTACAGCACGTGCAGGACCTCTCCGTCACCGGGGGTGGAAAACTTGGTGATGCCGTCGGTAACGAAGCGGATGGCGATCTCGGGATGAGACATGGCGATCTTTTCCATCACCGCAGTGACGGCCGCCGTTTCGGTGGCGTCCTTTTTGAGGAACTTCCGTCTGGCGGGCACGTTGCCGAACAAGTCCTCCACCGTGACGGCGGTGCCATCGGCACAGCCCACCTCGGTGATCTCCTCTACTCTGCCGCTTACGGCACGAAGCAGACAGCCCTGCGCCGCCGCGCGCGTTTTCGTGACGATGGTAACGGTGGAAACGGCGGAAATGGCGGCAAGTGCCTCACCTCGGAAGCCGAGGGTACCGATGTCGTCTAAGTCCTCCGCCTCCTTGATCTTGCTGGTGGCGTGGCGACGAATGGCAACGGGCAAATCCTCCGCCTCAATACCGCCGCCGTTATCGGTGACGCTGATAAAGCCTACGCCGCCGCGACGGATCTCCGCCGTGACCTTGGTCGCGCCCGCGTCGATGGCGTTTTCCATCAGCTCCTTCACCACGGAGGCAGGTCTTTCCACCACCTCGCCCGCGGCGATCAGGTTGGCGACCTCAAAGCTCAGTTGATTGATCCTTGGCATAGGCTCTCCTTTCTTTTCCTAACGGAAACCGTTCTACTCATTTTTTGCCGTCCAAGACGTTCTTCAGCTCGTAGATCAGGTTCAGTGCCTCAATGGGGGTCACCGTATTGAGATCGATGGCGCGAAGCCTGTCTGCCACCTCCTCCGCCTCCGAGGCGGCAAGAGCGGACAGCATATCGGGCACGCCGAAGGTGTCCGCCGTCTTGGGAGCAGGGCCGCGCTTGGGCATAGGAAGCTCGGTGCTTCCCTCAAGCGAGGCAAGGATCTCCTTGGCGCGATTCACCACCTCGTTCGGCACGCCCGCCAGCTTGGCGACCTCGATGCCGTAGCTGTCATCGGTGCCGCCACGGACGATGCGGCGCAAAAATACCACGCCGTCCCCCTTTTTCTTGGCGGCCACGTTGTAATTTACCACGCCCTCAAAGGTATCCTCAAGGACGGTCAGCTCGTGATAGTGAGTGGCAAAGAGGGTCTTTGCTCCAATTTTTTTGCCAAGGGTGTATTCCGCCACCGCGCGGGCGATGGACATACCGTCGTAGGTGGAGGTGCCACGCCCCACCTCGTCGTACACGATGAGGGAGCGAGGGGTGGCATTCTTTAAGATATGGGCCACCTCGGTCATCTCTAACATAAAGGTGGATTGACCCGAGGCAAGGTCATCGGACGCGCCCACACGGGTGAACACCTTGTCCACCACGCCAAGACGGGCGAACGTGGCGGGCACGTAAGAGCCGAGCTGCGCCATCACGGCGATGAGCGCCACCTGTCTCATGTAGGTGGATTTACCCGCCATATTGGGACCCGTGATGAGCATCATACGGCGGTCGGTCAGGTTCAGATCGGTGTCGTTGGGGACGAAGCAAGCGTCCTTGACGAATCGCTCCACCACCGCGTGGCGGCCGTCCTTTACCACGAAGTCACCCGAGGCGTCGATCTCGGGGCAAGCATAGCGGTATTCGGCGGCCACGTCTGCCAAGGCGGCGTACACATCTGCCTCGGCAATGAGGGAGGCGGTGCGCTGTATGCGCCCCGACGCCTCCGCCACCTTCTCGCGCAGATCGGTGAAAAGGGCAAATTCAAGGGAGCAAAGCTTGTCCTGGGCACCGAGAACGGTGGCCTCCATGTCCTTTAACTCTTGGGTGATGTAACGCTCGCAGTTCGTAAGGGTCTGCTTGCGGATATAGCGATCGGGCACTTGGGATACGAGGGATTTGGTGACCTCAATATAATACCCGAACACGCGGTTAAAGCCCACACGCAGGGTCTTGATGCCGCTCTCTTCCCTCTCGCGCGCCTCAATGTCGCGCATCCACGCCTCTCCGTTGCCTTGAATGTTGCGGAGATAATCCACGTCGCTGTTGTAGCCCTTACGGATCATGCCGCCCTCGCGGACGGTTAAGGGAGGGCTGTCCTCCAAGGCACCGTCAAGCAGCTCGTGCAAGTCCTCAAGGGTGTCAATGCTTTCGGCCAGGGCGCGCATGGTGTCGCCCTTCAGGCGGGACAGCAGCGTCTTCAAGGCAGGCAAGGGCGCAAGGCTGTCACAAATGGCTCTCAGCTCCTTGGCGTTGGCAGTGCCGTACACCGCCTTGGCGGTAAGACGCTCAATATCAAGAATACCGTCAAGGAGAGCACGTGCCTCCTCGCGGGTCATATAGTCGTTATAAAAATCGGTGACCGCCTCTTGTCTGTGGGTGATCTTTGCCACGGACAAAAGGGGCTTTAAAAGCCAGGCGCGGAGCAGTCTGCCGCCCATGGCGGTGTTCGTTCTGTCCAGCACCCAAAGGAGAGAGCCGCGCTTTTCCTTGGTGCGCATGGATTCCGTAAGCTCTAGGTTGCGTCTTGTATTTTGATCCATCTCCATGTACTGACCGTCGGTGTAGACCGTCAGCTCACGGGCAAAGGAGGGGTCTTTTTTCTGTGTCTCGCGGATGTAAGACAAAAGCGCGCCCACAGCAGCGAGGGATGCGGCTTCGTGCAAGTCTCTCGCCCTCTCGCCAAAGCAAGCGGAGGTGAGACGAAGAGCGTCGCTCTCGCGGAAGAGATCCTCTCTCCCATCGGTGACCACGGAGGACAGTGCCTCCCTCGCAAAGCGCGCCACATCGGGCAGATGCGAGGCCTTTACGTTAAAGAGGATCTCGCGGGGCGCGTAAGCACCTAACTCATTGCAAAGTCTTTCGTAAACCGCGTCACCGCCGATGAAGGTGGCAAGCACCTCCCCCGTGGAAACGTCGGCAAAGGACAGTCCCACCCCCTTGTCGGAGTAGGCAACGGCGGCAAGATAGTTATTTCTCTTATCCTGAAGCAGATCGGGCTCGGTGACCGTACCGGGGGTCACCACCCGCACCACCTCGCGGCGCACGAGTCCTTGGGCCGAGGCAGGGTCCTCCACCTGCTCGCAAACCGCCACCTTATACCCCTTTTCCACCAGCTTACCGATGTAAAGATCGGCCTTATGGAAGGGGACGCCGCACATGGCGGCGCGTCTGCCCTCACCGCAATCTCTGGCGGTAAGGGTCAGCTCCACCTCGCGGGATACGGTAACGGCATCCTCGAAGAAGCACTCAAAAAAATCCCCCAGGCGGTACATCAGGATATAGCCCTGATATTCCCGCTTTACGTCCAGATACTGCTGCATCATGGGGGTCGCATTGGTCAGGTCGGAGGCGCGCTCTAAGATCACACTCACGGAAGGAGACTTCCTTTCTGTCGGTTTTTAAGGGTTATCAGCCACGGGAGGCGCAATCCGCGCCGCAGCTGGAGCAGTCGTGGGTACAGGGTCTCTCACCGAAGGCATAGAACTGAATGTCGGAGTTGACGGTCTGCATAAGGGCATTCAGCTTGTCCTGTGCCTCCATCAGCGTCTTATAGAGGGGAGACTCCATCACGAAGGTATAAAGCTCGTCAATGCGAGCTTGCAGCTTTGTCATCATCTCGGCATCCTGCATAGCGGTGTCCTTCATATGCTCCTGTCCGAGAAGCATTCTTTGCGCACTGTATTCCTTAATGGCGTTTTGGATCTCCTCGTTTGCTTCATAGGCCTCCTTCGCGGCATTGAACGCCACGGCGGTCTCGTCGTTCTTGATGGCCTCGCCAAGGAGCTTCGCGCATTCTGCTACTGTCATTTTTCTTATTTCCTTTCACCTTTTGTGATTATTTTACTCTGTTTTTTGCGGCTCATTCCGCTAAAATACTGCCAAAGAGGGCAAAGGCCTCGGCGCGCTCGATCCGTACGGGGTAAAACGCCCCCGCCGTCAAGCCCTCTGCCCTTACGTGTACCAGCTTGCCCGAGTCGGTGCGGCCGCTGTAAACGCTTTCGTCGGTCTTGGACGGCCCGTCTATCAGCACGCGATACACACCGCCCTCATAGGGCTTATTCTTTTCAAGAGACAGCCGTCCTTGCAAATCAAGCAAGCGAGAGAAGCGCTCGCTTTGCACGGCGGGCGGGATCTGCTCCTCCATTTCCGCCGCAGGCGTTCCCTTGCGCGGAGAATAGATAAAGGAATAGACGGAATCAAACCCGACCCTTTCCAAAATGGCGAGAGTATCGGCAAAATCCTCCTCCGTCTCGCCGGGGAAGCCCACGATGATGTCGCTGGTGAGGGCAATATCGGGACGGGCGGCGCGGAGCTTATCCACTACCGAAAGGTAGCGGGCGGTGTCGTACTTGCGATTCATCGCCTTCAGGATGCGGTCCGAGCCCGATTGAAGGGGCAGATGGAAATGGGGCTCGATGTGCTTCCCTTTTCCGATGACCTCTATCAGTCTGTCCGAGGCGTCCTTGGGGTGGCTGGTCATCATACGAAGAACGTACTCTCCCTCGATCTCATCCAGCTTCTCAAGCAAGGTGGGGAAATCATATTCTCCGTGGTAAGAGTTGACGTTCTGGCCGAGGAGCGTAATATCCTTCGCGCCTGAGGCGACCAGCTCCTCCACCTCGCGGATAATATCGGCGGCGGGGCGGCTTCTCTCCCTGCCGCGCACGTAGGGCACGATGCAATAGGAGCAAAAATTGTTACACCCGTACATGATGCTGACCCAGGCGCGATGCTTAGACTCTCTCGCCACGGGCAAGGGGGTGAGCGCCGTGTCCTCTCCGTCAAGGAAAAAGAGACGGCGGCCGCCCGAAAGGCGGACGGCAATGGCCACGGGCAGATCGGCAACCGCCCCCGGCTCCAAGGTGAAATCCACGTAGGGATAGCGGCGCTTGAGGGTGTCCACGCGATGCTCTTGCGCCGTCATACAGCCGCAAACACCGATGAGAAGCGCGGGATTTTTTTCCTTCAGGTGCTTGTAAGAGCCCACCACGGACAAGGCCTTCAGCTCGGCATGCTCACGGATGGCACAGGTGTTGAGGAGGATGAGGGACGCCTCATCGGGAGACACCGCCTTCTCGTAGCCTAAGCGCAGAGCAAGACCGTAAAGTCGCTCGCTGTCCGCCTCGTTTTGCTGACACCCGAAGGTGGTAACGTATACGGAGGGGCGTTTTCCTTCCGCGCGAAGCGCCGCCAAGCGCTCCGAAACGAAGGCCTCAGCCTCGTTTCTCGTCCACTTCTTTTCCATTTGCGCCCTCCTTTCCACAGCTTGGGCATACTATATCTAGGATATTTTATCATATCAAAAGAAAAATGTCAAGTTTCGGGCAACAAAAAAACGCGACCGAGGTCGCGTTTTTTGGTGTTTTATTACAGGCCCTTGGGCAGGTCGTCGTTCTCGGCGAAGTGCTTGAGGATGACGATAGGCTCGGTAGCGGAGGCGTTGGTGATGGTAACGCCCTCACGAGCGGCCTTCTCGGTGACGAAATACTCGTCGTAGGTCGCCTGACCGTAGCGGATAAGGGTAGGCGTCTCCAGAGGATAGTCACCGAAGGTGCCGTAGCCCTGCAAGCAGATGATACCGTAGGGAGCGGCGTCCTTGATGGTAACGGTCTGACCGGGATATACGGTAAGACGCTTCGCGGAGCACAGGGGACTCTTGTAGCAGATCCACTCGTCGAGGTAGCCTGCCTTCTCCATCTCCTCCACGTTGCCTGCGGGGATAGGACGCATGAAGCGGTTCTTGTGAAGCATGGGATCGGTGTTGACATCCCAGTCGATCACGTCGAGCAGGTAGTTGTAGTTGCCCTTCTCCTCCTCGGGGCAGTTCTTCCACAGAAGATCCTCGCCAACGGTGTGACCGCCGAGAAGAACGGACTGATACATGGCGTATACGTCGGAGGCAAACTGAGGCTCGTAGGTGCAGACGGAGGCGGGAGCGTGCAGCACTCCGGGAGGCACGTCGAAGCCGGTGTCGGGAATGGCAACGTAAGCCTGAGTGTAGCCAAGAATGCGGTTGTCACCCTTGGTGAGGTTCTTCAGCACGTCAAGGATCTCCTCCTTGGTGGCTTCGGGAACGAGACCGAGGAAGGTGAAGCCGAACTCACCCGCGTGGTTGTTCACCTGAGAGGGATAGAAGTACATCTCGGGCTTGCCGCTGCAGTTTACGCGACGGGCATGCTCGTCTCTGTGGTGAATGTGATGGGGCAGGGGGCCCTGGTTGTCGAAGAACTTGGAGAACATGCTCCAGCCATGGTACTTGTTCCACAGCTTCTCACCGATGATCTCGGCACCGAACAGCTCGATCGCATCGGCAAGCAGGATCTTCTCGGAGGCGTCGTCGTTGAGGGCGATGTAGCTGAGACCCTCATCGGGAGCGGTGAGGGGGCCGTTCTCCGCCTTGGTGGTGGAGGCGAACCATCTCTCGTCGATACCGCCGCGCTCTACACCGAGAACGTAGTAGTCATCGGGATGCAGCTTGATTCTCTTACCGGGACGGCAGAATGCTCTGGGTACCCAGGTAGGCGTCAGTCTGAGAACGCCTTTTTTCTCTTTCAAGACTTCTTGCAGTTTCTTTGCGTTGTCCATCTTTGTCTGACCTTTCTTTATGTAATTTTTAATTATTTCTTTGGGAAGGGCGCATAGGTACACCCTACCGTATTCAGTATACCACAAGCATTTTCCAAAGTCAACCGAAAAATAGCATTTTTTGAAAAAATCCCTCTCTTTTCTCCTCATTTCCGCCCCTGTGTGAACAGGGGAAAGACCCCAAGCGTTACCGCAACGGGGTGAAAAAGCACATCCGCCACAGAGGAAAACCAAAGCCCGTCCCTCTCCTCGGACACGAAGGCACGCTCCTCGCCCGTTCCACCGAGAGTTAAGCATCCCTTTCTTTTATCCCACACGGCAAAGGCGACATTTTCAGCAAGACGGGAGGCGCATTTCTTGCCAAAGCGGCTGTAAGCCGGGCGCAAAGCCTCTTCCTCCCCGGTCGCGCTTCTCTCTCCCACCGCGTACCAACGCGTGCGCCCGCACCCTAATATCAAAGAGCTGTCGCCCAAAGCATCTCCCTTACAAAGCCCTACCCCTCCCTCCAAGGAAAAGTGCAAAACGGACACGGGCAAAAAGCGGCTTCGCTCCATCAAGCGTTCAAAGGGAAGCGTGCGCGCGGGCAAAACACCGAGAAAGCATTTCATTTTCATTTCCTCCACGCGCTTCGATCGAAATATATCATCATTCTATGCGTGAATTGTTAAAACGCGACACATTTTTTGAAGAAGATGTCGTGTTTATACATTGTTTTTTTCCGTACCGCATGCTATAATGTAGGTGCAATCAAAGGCTTTGCCCTCATAAAGGAGACTCTTATGAAGATCACCACGCAAAAATTCAAATTCCGCGAATTTGACTTTAAGGAATGCTACGTACACGCAAGAATCGGTGCGCTGGATGAAAACGATCTGGTCATGACCATGCAAAACCTGAACATTGCAGGCTGTGACGATTTTTCTCCTCTGCTGGTATCAAAAAGCTTTGACGGCGGAAAAAGCTGGAGCAATCCCTCTCCCGACGCCGCCTTCGTTACCGATACGGACGCGGACGGCTTACGCCGCGTGGGATGCGACGCCACCCTTCTTTTCCACAAAAAAACGGGGGTGCTGATCGTGGCGGGACACATCGCTTGCTACGAGGGCGGCTCGAACGTCCCCGCAAAAAAATACAAAAAGCAGACCTTTTATTCCACCTATGACCCCGAGACAGGCAAGTTTGCCCCCATTGGATGGATCGACATTCCCGAAGAGTTCACCCTTTGTGACTGTGCCAACGGTTGCTCTCAATACATTGAGGAGGAAAACGGCGACGTGCTGATGCCCATGTGCGTTTTCCACGAGGGTGCGCCCAGCGGCTCGGCGGTTTTCCGTCTGGGCTTTGACGGCAAGCACTTCACCGTAAAGGATATGGGAAATGAGCTGACCTATCCTACCAAGCGCGGCATCGGTGAGGTATCCATCACCCGCTTTAACGGAAAATATTATCAAACCATTCGCCACGACGACTGCGCCCTGTGGTCGGTCAGCGAGGACGGCTTGCATTTCAGCGAGCCGCAGATATGGACTTGGGACACCGGGTGCGAGCTTCCCTCCTACAACACCCAAGCCCACTGGCTGCAGTGCGGCGGCAAGCTGTATCTCGTGTACACCCGCAAGGCCGGCAACAACGACCATGTGTTCCGTCACCGCGCCCCTCTCTTTATGGCGGAGGTAGACACCGAAAAGATGTGCATTCTCCGTCACACCGAGGAGATCGTCGCCCCCGAAAGAGGCGCCCGTCTCGGCAATTTCGGTGTTCTTCAGGTCAACGACAGCAAGGCCATTGTCTCCGTTACCGAATGGATGCAGTTCATGACAGGCGACCCCGAGCATTGCGCCCAATACGGCAGTGACAATTCCCTGTTCGTTACGACCGTGGAGGCATAGAAGATAAATATCCCTCCCGTGAAACGGAGTATTCCATCGTATAACGAAAGCCACGCGACGATCGCGTGGTTTTCGTTATACAAGAAAAAAGCCTTAGGCGACCGCCTAAGGCTTTTTCGGTTATTCGATTTCGACCGTGATGCGCTTGCCGCTTCCGTTCGCGGCCACCTTCATAACGGAACGGATCGCCTTTGCGATCTTGCCGTGTCTGCCGATCACCATCCCGGTATCCTCCGGGGCAACCGTGAGAACCAATTTGATCTCATCCTCTTCTACCGTTTCCGTAACAGAGACTTGGTCGGGCGAATCGACAATTGCGCGCGCAATGTCGGTCAGAATTTTTTTATAATCCATTGCTTCCTTTGTTTTTCCTAAGAAAAACGCCCTTCTTTTTATTTCTGTTTCGCGGTAAAATTACTTAATGATCTCGGCCTTCTTCAGGATAGCCTTTACAGTCTCGGTGGGCTGTGCGCCTGCCTTCAGCCACTTGTCGGCCTTCTCCGCGTCGATCTTGACCTCTACGGGATTCTTCATGGGATCGTAAAAGCCGATCTCCTCGATGAATCTGCCATCGCGGGGATATCTGCCGTCAGCGACGACAACGCGATAGGCGGGAGCCTTCTTCTTACCGATTCTGGTGAGTCTGATCTTAACCATTGTTGAGTTCCTCCAAAAATTTTATATTTTTTATTTTTAAAAAACGAATTAAAAACCGAAGGGCGAGCGCTTGCCCTTGCCGAACATGCCCATTTTTCTTGGGCTCATGCCGCTCATCTGCTTCATCATCTTTTTCATCTGATCGAATTGCTTGAGCAGACGGTTGACGTCCTCCACCTTGGTGCCTGAGCCGGCGGCGATACGTCTGCGACGGGAGCCGTCGATGATCTCGGGCTTGTCTCTTTCCTTCCTCGTCATGGAAAGAATGATGGCCTCGGTTCTTGCCATCTGCTTTTCGTCCATATTCACACCCTTGAGGGCAGACGCGTTGACGCCGGGGACCATAGACAAGAGCTGCTCGATGTTCCCCATTTTCTTAAGCTGGTTCATCTGCTCAAGAAAGTCGTCGAGGGTAAAGGAGGCCTCGCGGAGCTTTTTCTCCATCTCCTCGGCCTTCTTCTTGTCGATGGTGGCCTCGGCCTTTTCGATGAGGGACAAAACGTCCCCCATGCCGAGGATGCGAGAGGCCATACGGTCGGGATGGAAGGGCTCGATCATATCAAGCTTTTCGCCCGTGCCGATGAATTTGATGGGCTTGCCCGTGACATAGCGGACGGACAGAGCCGCGCCGCCTCTGGCATCGCCGTCCATTTTGGTCAGCACGACACCCGTAATATCCAAAAGATCGTTGAAGGCCTTGGCGACGTTCACCGCCTCCTGACCCGTCATGGCGTCCACCACGAGAAGGATCTCGGTGGGCTCGGTGACGCGGCGGATGTCGTCGAGCTCCTTCATCAGGACCTCGTCGATCTGAAGGCGACCCGCAGTATCAATAAACACCAAGTCGTTTCCGTTGCGTCTTGCCTGCTCCACACCCGCCTTGGCGATCTTGACGGGAGAGACACTCGTCCCCATGGAGAACACGGGAACGCCGACGGTCTCACCCACGATCTGCAATTGCTGTACGGCGGCGGGGCGATATACGTCACAGGCGACGAGAAGGGGATTTTTTCCCTTCTTTTTATACATAGAGGCGATCTTGGCGGCGTGGGTGGTCTTACCCGCGCCCTGCAGACCCACCATCATGACTACCGTGGGGGGACGGGAGGCGATCTCCAGCTTGGGGCTCTCGGAGCCCATCAGCTTCACCAGCTCCTCGTTGACGATCTTGACGATCTGCTGGGCGGGAAGCAGGCTTTCCATCACCGCCTCGCCCACGGCACGCTCGGACACGTTCTTCACGAAGTCCTTGACCACCTTAAAGTTTACGTCTGCCTCAAGGAGGGCCAGCTTGACCTCACGCATGCCTTCCTTCACGTCGGCCTCGGTGAGCTTGCCTTTATTCCTGAAACGCTTTAAGGCGTTTGTCAGCTTTTCGGTTAAGCTTTCTAACAAGGGTATCCCCCCTTTCCGTTGTTATAAAGAGGTCATTCTCTGTTCTTTTCCGCTATCACGTCGGCGTAATAACGGATCTGCTCCGCCAGTGTCACGGTCTCCTCCGTGTCCGCACAGGCAGAGAGTGCCTTAGATAAGGTCTCAAGCTCGGCGGCGGCGGCGCGAATGGCGGTAAAGCGGGCGGCAAGCCCCAGCTTGCTTTCAAGGAGGGATAACTCCTCCTCACCCTTTTTGATAATATGGCGGGCGCCCTGCCTGGAAATAGACAAGCTGTCCGCGATCTCGGAAAGCGACATATCGTCGCAGTAATACATTTCAAGCACGTCGCGGCAACGCTCCGACAGCACCTCGCCGTAAAAATCCAAAAGAAAAGCGACGTTCAAATTCTTCTCAAACATAGCACACTCCGAGGGTGTAAACCAAATCACTTTACAGAGTATAGCATACTTTTTGCCGTCTGTCAAGGGCTTTTGGAAAAAATCGGGCGAAAAAATAAAAAATATTTTGAAAAAATTGAAAAAAGGGCTTGCTATTTTGAAAAACATATGCTATAATGACAGGGTATGAAAGCATATCGGTCCGCACACCCTCTCAGGTGCGGCTGTGATAGCAATTTGAAAGAGGAGGAAAAAAGAATGGCAAACATCAAGTCCGCAAAGAAGCGCATTAAAGTGATCCAGACCAAGACTCTTCAGAATCAGATGGTTAAGACCCAGCTTCGCACCGTGATCAAGAAGTTCAACCTTGCTGTTGCTTCCGGTGACAAGGAAGCGGCTACCGCTGCTTACACCCTTGCTGTGAAGAAGGTCGACCAGGCTGCTGCTCGTGGCATTATGCACAAGAATGCCGCCGCTCACAAGAAGAGCGCTTTCACCCTGAAGCTCAACGCAATGGCCTAAGGCATAGAGAACGTCCTTTGACCCGAGTGACGTTTTTGACCGTGTTTCTTTCCGTTTGCTCACACGGAAGGCGACACGGTCTTTGCTTTTTCGCCCCATAGGGCTTTTTCTTTTTTGATTGCCTATTTTTTTATATAATTTGACACAAAAGTCATATAAAACAAATAAAAAATGTGATATTATGTTACTTGGTAGCAATTTTATTTCAAATCGGCACAAAGGGAGAAAGAGATGGAGCTTTTGAAATGTATGGACCTGAATGCGGGCTGGTACATTGCCATGGACCGCGATAATGTCGGAAAGGCAGAAGGTTGGGAAAGATCGGTAAGAGAGGATGCCGTGGAGGCATATGTGCCGTCCATCATTCAGCAGTTCTTCCCCGAATATCACGGAACTGCCTACTATTGGTGTCGCTTTGCCCCCACCATTTTCAAAGCTGACGCAGAAAGACAGGTGCTTCGCTTTGGCGGCGCGGACTATTTTGCCGAGGCTTGGCTGAACGGCATCTATCTTGGCTTCTATGAGGGTGGCGAGACACCCTTCTCCTTTGACGTGACCGACTGCCTAAAGGATGGTGAGAATCTGCTTGCCGTCCGCGTCATCAACCCTTGTGACAGGTTGATCGATGGCATGAACCTGATGAATACCCCTCACAGAAACAAAACGGTGGTTAAAGGCGCCGGGCGTTGTCTCAACCACGGCGGTCTTTGGTACGGTGTCACGCTGGCCTCTCTGCCCGCCGTATATATTGAGGATAAATTTTTAGAGGGCGACATTTACACGGGCGAGCTTCGTCTTCACGTCACCCTTCGCTCCGCCCTCTCAAGGGCGTGTCGCGGTGAATTGCGCGTTTCAGTGTACGAAAAGACAGATCACGGATATCTCAAAGCCGAAAAGGCGGTGAAGATATCCGCCGCTCCGGGCGATAGCCTTCACGAGCTCTCCCTGACGGTTCCCGACGCAAAGCTTTGGTCGACGGACGACCCCCATCTCTACCGTGTAGAGATGGAGCTCGCCACGGCAAAGGGAGCGCAAAGCGTGTCCGTTTCCTTCGGATTCCGCAAGTTTGAGATACGCGACGGCTTCTTCTACCTGAACGGAAAAAGGATCTTCCTCAAGAGTGCTCATTCGGGCAACGCCTTCCCCGTGGGACAAATGATGCCCGTACATCCCGAGCACACCCGTCAAGACTTTATCTACGCCAAGGCCAGCGGCTTCAACATGCTACGCGGCATCGCGGGTATGTTCCGCCCCGAACAGCTTGATCTTGCCGACGAAATGGGTCTTTTGATCTACGAGGAATGCTTTGCCGCTTGGTGCATGGCCTACTCCGAGCTTTACACGTGGAAGAACGAGGAGGAGCTTCACGCTCTCGTGGAGGAAAAGAAGCTTGCGATGCCCATCGGCGACGAGAAGACCATGCTTGACCGTTGGGTAAACTCCACGGAAAACATGATCCGCCGCGACAGAAATCATCCATCCGTGGTAATCTGGGGTCTTTTGAACGAGACCCAGAACAACAGCATATACCGCACGGCAAGGGCCTTCCTCCCTCGTGCCCGTGAGCTTGATCCCTCCCGTCTCATCCTGCTCAACAGCTCCAGATGGGACTTTGAGGTGCATCTCGGCTCTTGCAGTAACCCTTATAGCGACAAATGGGAATGTTGCTTTGGCCCTGAAGGACACCCCGAGCTGTGGGACCCCAAGCGTCCCCACCAGACCATGGGCGACAGCCATCATTACGCGCACGTTCCCTTCACAAAGGAAGATATAAACGTGTACCGCAACATGGGCAAAAACACCCCTTTCCCCGTATTTCTGTCGGAGTTTGGTGTGGGTGCTAACTTCCACGTGATCGAGGAATTTAAGCATTTTGCGCAATACGGTCACCGTCTTGATCTTGAGGATGCGGAATGGCTGAAGAGGCAGAGTGACACCTTCACAAAGCTCTTCTATGACCTCGGCATGGACCGCCTGTTTCCCTTCCCCGATGCCGCATTGAAGGAGAGTCAGCGTATCAACGCAGACGACCGCAAGCGTATTTTTGACATTCTCCGCTCCAATCCCCGTATATGCGGCTACTCCATCACAGGGCTTCTCGACCACGGCATGTGCGGTGAGGGCTTATGGAGCTATTGGCGCAGATGGAAGCCCGGTATGTTTGACGCAATCTCCGAGGGCTTCTCCCGTCTCCGCTTCTCCCTCTTCGCGCCCCCTTGCGTTTACACGGGTGACGAGATCACGGTAGAGGCAACGCTTGCCAACGAGGGTGTTCTCGCTGACGGCACTTATACCGCCGATTTTGCCATCATCAGCGGCGCGGGCGTGGTAACAAGATTCAGCGAAAGCTTCTCTCTGAAGGGCGAGGACTTTGCCACCCCTATTATGAAGCGCACGCTTAAGATCGACGCACCTGCGGGCAAGTACTACCTGACCGCCAACCTGAGAGAAGGCACGCCCACCGGCGACACCACCTTCTTCCACGTGTTTGAAAAGCAACCCGCGCTGACCACCGCTCTTCCCGTCTACGCCATAGCATTGAACGAAGGTGAGCTTGAAAAGCTGAGGCTTGCCGTACCCGGCGTGAAGACCTTTGCAGGGGAAACCAACGGCGTTATCGTGGCAGGCAACACCGCTCCCGACGAAACGCGCACTCTGTTAGCGGCGGCCGAAGCGGGCGCGCGTGTCCTATTCCTTGACAAGGAGACCTTTGCCAACGAGGAAAACGTGACCGTTCTCCGCGTGTTGGACGAAACTCTGGCGGTAAAGAACTACCCCGACTGGCTCTACCACAAGGACTACGTTCTTCTCTCTCCCGAAGTCTTTGCGGGCATTGAAGGCAAGCTTGCTCCTCTCACCGCCTTTGGCCCTGTATGGGCCAAGCGTTCTTTGGAAGGCGAGAGGATACCCGACAGAGTGCTTTGTCCCGGATTTTTGACCGGAACCTATTATATCAAGGGCGGTTGCGGCGCCACCAACGCTATGTTCAGCTACCGTAACGGCAAGGGAGAGGTATGTCTTAATACCTTCAACCTGCTCAGCGAGCAGGGTCATCCCATTGCGGACAGAATACTCTACAACCTGATCTCGCTGTTCGGCCACTAAGCCCGACTCGTCCCGGCAAAACGCAAAATTGTAAAAAAAATAAAAACTTTTCTTTCCCTATTGACAAGCAAAGAATAATATGGTAAAATACTTTGGTGATTTGAGTCCGAATGGGCTCATCTCCTTGCCGCGAAAGCGGCCAGAATGACCATAAGGAGGTAAAAAAAGATGGAGAAGAAGACTTGCTTTTACGAGACTCTGTTTGTCATCAGCGGCGCCCTGTCCGAGGAAGACGCGAAGGCAACCGAGGCTAAGTTCACCGATCTGATCGCCGCTAACGGCACCCTGATCCGCGTGGACGAGTGGGGCAAGCGCAGACTGGCCTATCCCATTGAGAAGATCAATGAGGGCTACTATGTGCTGGCTTCCTTTGAGAGCAACCCCGAATTCCCTCTTGAGCTGGACCGTCTGCTCGGCATCAATGACAACATTATGCGTGGCATGACCGTTCGTCTCGAGAAGGCTCCCGAGGCTCCCGTCGCCGAGGCTCCCGCCGAGGCACCCGCAGCCGTCGAGACCACCGAAGCAGCTGCTGAGTAAGCACTACGAAAAAAATCTAAGAAAGGCATAGGGTCAATTTTATGGCAAGCTTTAACAAAGTCATTTTGATCGGCAACCTGACGGCAGATCCCGAATTGAAGCAGACGCCTCAAGGCACCTCTGTTTGCAGATTCACCCTGGCCATCAACCGCCGCTTCTCCCGTAATGCCGAACAAGGTCAGCCTACCGCTGATTTCATCAGCGTCGTCGCTTGGAGAGAAAGAGCTGATTTCGTTGCTAAATTCTTCAAGAAGGGACGTCCCCTTCTGGTATGCGGTCAACTGCAGACGAGAAACTGGACGGATGCCCAGGGCAACAAGCGGTATTCCACCGAGGTCGTTGCCGACGAGGTCACCTTCGTCGAGAACAAGTCCTCTGCCGGACAGGACGGCGGCTCCTACGCCCCCGATTCCTACGGCACGCCCGGATACCAGAGCGGCAACGCCGCCTCCGCCGCGCCCGAGTTCGAAGAGGTTGACGACAACAGCCTGCCCTTTTAAACGGGACGGGATACGACCGCCTCACTCACGGACGGCCGCAAACGTATAGTGGGAAATTAAGAATAAGAGGATAAAAGAAAATGGATAGAAACGATACCCAGCGTTCTTTTCGTCCCCATCAGAAGCGTAAGAAGGTCTGCATTTTCTGTGTAGACAAGGTCGATACCATCGACTACAAGGACGTGGCGAAGCTCCGCAAGTTCATCTCCGAGCGCGCCAAGATCCTTCCCCGCCGTGTGTCCGGCACCTGCGCTCAGCATCAGCGTGCCCTTACGACCGCTATCAAGCGCGCTCGTTACATGGCTCTTCTTCCCTACGTTTCCAACTGATTGGGATAGAACGACAAAAGCAAAAAGCACTCTGCATAAGGGTGATGTCCTTAGCGGAGAATTTACACTTTCATAAAAGTGCAAGCATCGCATTTGTCTGGACAAATGCAGTTATGGGCTGAGCCCAAACCCTTATAACAACAGAAAGAGCAAGAGTAAAAGGAGAAAAATCCTTCTATTCTTGCTCTTTTCGTTTTGATAGATGAATTGATGCTGACGCATCATGAATTGGCTTCGCCATGATTTCTCGTCGGCGTTCTGCCTCCTCCATGAATTGAATTGCAACCAATGTGCCGTAAGGCACAATTCATGCCGCAGGCAATTCATGAAAGCGAGAGCTTTCAATTCACGCAACCGCAAGGTTGCAATTCATTGCGTGTTCTCCGTTAAGGATAACACGCTAA
>JAZRGD010000044.1:0-22811 GCA_045644045.1 Eubacteriales bacterium | reverse complement strand
GTCACCGGATGGTGACGGGATTTTGTAAACGGGTTAGTTCAGAGCGTTCTCCATCATTTCCTCGGGCAATCTTGCCTCAGGGGTGGCGCCGGGCTGATAATCCCGGTATGCCATCAGGCCGGAGCCTGCGGGGATCAGCTTACCGATCAGCACGTTCTCCTTCAGGCCGACCAGACGGTCTACCTTGCCCTTGATTGCGGCGTCGGTCAGGACCTTGGTGGTCTCCTGGAAGGAGGCGGCGGACAGGAAGGAGTCGGTCATCAGAGCAGCCTTGGTGATACCAAGGAGCAAGGGCGTGTAGGTAGCGAGACGAAGCTCGCGCTCGCCTGCGTCGATGCGAGCCTGAATGGCCTCGTTCTCGGCGCGCAGCTCCATGATATTCACGTTGGCACCCGTCAAGAGATTGGTGTCACCGCCGTCGTCAACGGTCACGCGGCAGGTCATTTGTCTCGTAATGACCTCAACGTGCTTATCGTTCACTTCAACCTTCTCACCGCGGTACACGCGTTGCACCTCACGGACGATGTAGTCGTAGACCGCATCAAGGCCGTTGAGACGCAGGATGTCCTGCGGATAGAGGAAGCCCTTGGTCATAGGATCGCCCTTACGGATGTGGTCACCCTCCTTGACGATGATGTCCATACCGAAGGGGATATCGTATACGGGCTCCTGGCCCTTGGGAACGTCGGGAGAGATGACGGAGATCTTGGAGAGCTTGTGGTCCACGGTGATCTGCACCGTACCCTCATGCTCGGACACCACGGCACCCTTCTTGGGACGGCGTGCCTCGAACAGCTCCTCTACTCTGGGAAGACCCTGGGTAATATCGGAACCGGCAACACCACCGGTGTGGAAGGTTCTCAGGGTCAGCTGGGTACCGGGCTCACCGATGGATTGGGCGGCAATAACGCCGACGGCCTCACCGATATTGACCCTCTTGCCGGAGGCAAGGTCGGCACCGTAGCAGTGAGCGCAAACACCTCTCTTGGAGAGACAGCGCAGCACGGAACGCACCTCAAGGGAATCGATACCCGCATCCTCAATGGCCTTGGCCTGCTCCTCGGAGATCATGGTGTCGGCGTCAACCAGCACCTCACCCGTTTCGGGATGCACCACGGGACCAATGGTGAAGCGACCGACGATTCTCTCTTGGAACTCCTCAAGAACGTTGTCACCGCTGACGATCTTGGACATAACGATACCGTTCGTCGAGCCGCAGTTTTCTTCTCTGATGATGACCTCTTGAGAGACGTCAACGAGACGGCGGGTCAGGTAACCGGAGTCGGCGGTACGGAGAGCCGTATCGGACAGAGACTTACGGGAGCCCTTAGCACCCATGAAGTACTCCAGCATGGTAAGACCCTCGCGGAAGTTGGATTTAATAGGAATTTCGATGGTCTTACCGTCGGTGGAGAACATGAGTCCGCGCATACCCGCAAGCTGACGGGTCTGCTTCATGGAACCACGGGCACCGGAGGTACAGATCATATTGATGGCGTTGTATTCGTCAAAGCCCTTGACCAGCTTGTCGGAAAGAACGTTGGTGGCATCCTCCCAGATCTTGATGGTCTTGGCGTAACGCTCCTCATTGGAAAGCTCACCCTCGAGGTACAGCTCACGGGTAGCGTCCACATCCGCCTGCGCCTCCGCCAGGATCTGCTTCTTCTCGGGAGGAATACGCATATCGTAGATGGCGATGGAGATGGAGGAACGGGTGGAATACTTGTAGCCCATTGCCTTGATCTCATCGAGAACGAAGGCGGCGGTGGCAAAATCGTGATACTTGATGGTCAAGTCGACGATCTTCTTGAGCTTGCCCGAATCGGTAAGGAAGTCGATCTCAAGGTCACAGACATGATCGGTGGGCGTGCCATCCTCGTTCAGACGCTTCACGTAGCCCAAGTCCTGAGGGATCTTGGAGTTGAAGATCAGACGGCCGTAGGTGGCCTTGATCACGCGAGTGTAGTCCTTTCCGCCCACGTTCAGCGTGCGGCGCACGAAGATGGGGGCGTGAAGACCAAGCTGCTTGGTCTCGTAGGCCATGACCACCTCGTCGAAGTTACGGAAGTAACGACCTTCACCGGGCTCATAGCCGGGCTTCTCCAGGGTCAGGTAGTAGGAGCCCAGCACCATATCCTGAGAAGGAACGGTAACGGCACGTCCGTTCAGGGGCTTGAGCAGGTTATTGGCAGAGAGCATCAGGAAGCGCGCCTCTGCCTGTGCCTCTGCGGACAGGGGCACGTGTACAGGCATCTGGTCACCGTCAAAGTCGGCGTTAAACGCGGGGCAGACCAGAGGATGGAGCTTAATGGCTCTTCCCTCTACCAGGATAGGCTCGAAGGCCTGGATGGACAGTCGGTGAAGCGTAGGCGCGCGGTTAAGAAGCACGGGATGCTCCTTGATGACGTACTCCAGCGCGTCCCAAACCTCGGGATGCACCTTTTCCACCTTCTTACGCGCGTCCTTGATGGAGGTAGCCTTGCTGGTCTCGAGCAGACGCTTCATCACGAAGGGCTTGAACAGCTCAAGAGCCATCTCCTTAGGCAGACCGCACTGATAGATCTTAAGGTCGGGTCCTACGACGATAACCGAACGGCCGGAATAGTCAACACGCTTGCCGAGCAGGTTCTGACGGAAGCGACCCTGCTTACCGCGCAGCATCTCGGACAGAGACTTAAGGGCGCGGTTGGAAGGACCTGTGACGGGCTTACCACGGCGACCGTTATCGATCAAGGCATCCACGAACTCTTGAAGCATTCTCTTCTCATTGCGGATGATGATCTCGGGCGAGTGGAGCTCGATCATCTTCTTCAGACGGTTGTTGCGGTTGATGACGCGGCGATACAGCTCGTTGAGGTCGGAGGTGGCGAAGCGGCCGCCGTCCAGCTGTACCATCGGACGGATGTCCGGAGGAATAACGGGGATGGTATCGAGGATCATCCACTCGGGACGGTTGCCCGAGCGACGGAAGGCCTCAATGACCTCAAGACGCTTGATGATACGAAGCTTCTTCTGACCGCTGGCGGCGAGAAGCTCCTCCTTCAGCTGCTTGGACAGAGCCTCCACGTCGATCTCGGCGAGAAGCTCCTTGATGGCCTCCGCGCCCATGCCGGCACGGAAATCATCCTCATACTTTTCTCTGGCGGCACGATACTCCACCTCGTTGAGCAGCTGCATCTTTTCCAGATCGGTGTTACCGGGATCAATTACGATATATCTGGCAAAATACAGAACTCTCTCAAGGAGTCGGGGAGACAGATCAAGCACCAGACCCATACGGGAGGGAATGGCCTTGAAATACCAGATGTGAGACACGGGAGCGGCAAGCTCCACGTGACCCATTCTCTCGCGGCGCACCTTCTTGGTGGTAACCTCTACGCCGCACTTTTCGCAAACCTTACCCTTGAAGCGGGCACGCTTGTATTTACCGCAAAGGCACTCCCAGTCCTTGGTAGGGCCAAAGATCTGCTCGCAGAACAGACCGCCCTTTTCGGCTTTGAGCGTACGGTAGTTGATGGTTTCGGCCTTTGTGACCTCGCCGTGAGACCAGCTACGGATCATATCGGGCGATGCCAGACCGATTTTTACAGAATCAAATACATTCATCGGATATAAAATACCCCTCTCTATTTTTGTCGGTTCCGCTTATTTCAGTTATCATCGAACTCGTCGTCCATGTCGTCGGAGGCGCCAAAGAACTCCTCCAGACCGAACGCGTCGTCGCTCTCTTCCACGAATTCCTCGTCGGAGTCGTCCGCGTCGGTATCCTCCGCGATGCCCTCGGCGGCGTTATCAACAGCCGCCATGACCTCCTCCAGGTTGGCGTAGGCGGGCGTATCATCCTCCATCAGCTGAGACAGCTCGATCTCCTCGCCCTTTTCATCCAGCACGCGGATGTCAAGCGCCAAGGATTGCAGCTCCTTCACCAGCACCTTGAAGGATTCGGGAATACCGGGAGACGGAATGTTCTCACCCTTGACGATAGCCTCGAAGGCCTTGGTACGGCCGGTGATGTCGTCACTCTTAACGGTCAGGATCTCCTGAAGGGTATAAGCGGCACCGTAAGCCTCCAGTGCCCAAACCTCCATCTCACCGAAGCGCTGGCCGCCGAACTGGGCCTTACCGCCGAGAGGCTGTTGGGTAACGAGGGAGTACGGACCGTTGGAACGGGCGTGGATCTTATCGTCTACCAGATGGTGAAGCTTGAGGTAATACATGATACCAACGGTTACGGGGTTATCGAAGAGCTCGCCCGTGCGTCCGTCGTACAGATCGCTCTTACCGTCGATCACGCGCAGCTTGCCCTCGGCAAGCAGCTTGGCAAAGGCCTCGGGATCGTTTCTCGTCTCGGGGTCAAGGTTCATCAGAACCTTCTTGCCGTTCTCCTCCTCTTCAAGGAAGACGGACTTGCCGTCCACGCACTCACCCTCGCGGATCTTGCGGCAGAGTCCCGCCTCGCGCAGGCACTCAATGATGTCGGTCTCCTTAGCACCGTCAAATACGGGGGTCATCACCTTGATGCCCAGCTCACGCGCGGCAATACCAAGATGCACCTCGAACACCTGACCGATGTTCATACGGGAAGGCACGCCCAGGGGGTTCAGCACGATATCAAGGGGCGTACCGTCGGGCAGGAAGGGCATATCCTCGGGAGGCAGAATGCGGGAAACGACACCCTTGTTACCGTGACGGCCTGCCATCTTGTCACCCACGGAGATCTTTCTCTTCTGGGCTACGTAAACGCGAACCACCTTGTTGATACCGGGGGCCAGGTCGGTGGAGTTTTCGCGTGTGAACACCTTCACGTCCACGACGACGCCGGAGGCACCGTGAGGCAGAACGAGAGAGGAGTTCTTCACTTCTCTTGCTTTATCACCGAAGATGGCGCGCAGAAGGCGTTCCTCGGGAGTCAGATCGGTCTCACCCTTGGGCGTGACCTTACCGACCAGAATATCACCGGCACGCACCTCGGTACCGATGCGGACGATACCGTCGGCATCCAGATCCTTGAGGGCATCGTCGCCCACGTTGGGAACCTCGCGGGTGATCTCCTGAGGACCGAGCTTGGTGTCTCTGGCCTCTACCTCGTGCTCTTCGATATGGATGGAGGTATAAACGTCGTCACGTACCAGGCGCTCGTTCAAGAGAACAGCGTCCTCGTAGTTGTAGCCCTCCCAGGTCATGAAGCCGATAAGAGCATTCTTACCGAGGGAGATCTCGCCGTTGGCGGTAGCGGGGCCGTCGGCAATGACCTGACCCTTCACCACTCTGTCGCCCTCGCTCACGATGGGATGCTGGTTGACACAGGTGCTCTGGTTGGAGCGCTTGAACTTAATTAAATGGTAGGCGTCGCGCTTTCCATCGTCGTTTACGATAACGATCTGGTCGGCGGCAACCTTTTCCACCACGCCGCTTTCGCGAGCCAGCACCACGGAGCCGGAGTCTACGGCTGCCTTGTACTCCATACCCGTACCAACGTAGGGGGCATCGGTCACCATCAGAGGCACAGCCTGCTTCTGCATGTTAGAGCCCATCAGCGCACGGGTGTTATCGTCGTTCTCAAGGAAGGGGATCATGGCGGTGGCAACCGACACGAGCATACGGGGAGAGGCGTCCATGTAATCGATCTCGGAGGCGTCAAACTCACCGATCTCGGATTTATCACGGGCGGTAACGCGCTTGTTTACAAAGCGGCCGTTCTCGTCGAGGGGCTCGTTGGCCTGGGCCACGATGTAGTTGTCCTCCACGTCGGCGGTCATATACTCCACCTCGTTCGTAACGATACCGGTCGCCTTGTCCACCTTGCGATAGGGGGCCTCAAGGAAGCCGTAGTCGCTGATGCGGGCATAGGTAGAGAGGTAGGAGATCAGACCGATGTTAGGACCTTCGGGCGTCTCGATAGGACACATTCTGCCATACTGGGTATAGTGAACGTCACGGACGTCGAAGGAGGCGCGGTCACGGGACAGACCGCCGGGGCCGAGGGCGGACAGACGGCGCTTGTGGGTCAGCTCGGCCAGAGGGTTGTTCTGGTCCATGAACTGAGACAGAGGCGACGAGCCGAAGAACTCGCGAATGGCGGTGGTCACGGGACGGGAGTTGATGAGAGACGCAGGGGTCATCTCGGAGGAATCGTGCACCTGCATACGCTCCTTCACGTTCTTGTCCATACGGGACATACCGATGCGGAGCTGATTCTGCAGAAGCTCACCCACGCAACGCAGACGGCGGTTGCCCAGGTGATCGATATCGTCTACACAGCCAATGCCGTGGCACAGGTTGAGCAGATAGTTAACGGAAGCAAGGATGTCGTCCTTGGTGATGTGACGGGGAGCAAGCTCGTAGGATCTTTCCTTAGCCAGCTTCTTCACCGCGTCGATATCGCCCTCGGCCTCTGCCATGATCTCTTGCAGAACGGAAAGACGGACCTTGCCCGCGATACCGCAATCGGCAAGGGATACGCCGATCACGTGCTCGGGGAGGACGGTGCCGTTGGAGAATACCTTGACCTCCTTGCCCGCCTCGGAAAGAACGTACGCCTCGTTGACGGCGGCGGCCTCCATAGCGGCGGCAAGCTCCGCCGTGACGATCTGACCCTCCTCGGCGATGACTTCACCGGTCAGGGGGCTAACGGCGGGGCGAGAAAACTTCAGGCCCTTGATACGGGGAGCAAGAGCAAGCTTCTTATCGTATTTATAGCGACCCACGGGGGCCAATGCGTAACGCTTGGGATCAAAGAAGGTGTTGTTGACCAGCATCTGCGCGCTCTCCACCAGAGGAGGCTCGCCGGGACGCATCTTCTTGTAGATGGTCTTGAGTGCCTCGTCCTGGAGCGTGGTGCCGTACTCCTCTGCCAGCTTACGGCTGTCATCCTTCTCAAGAGTGGGGATCAAAACGTCGTCGTTGCCGAACAGCTCGCCGATCTCCTCGTCGCTCTCCACGCCCAGGGCGCGGACGAGAACGGTCACGGGCAGCTTTCTGTTCTTGTCGATCTTGACGTAGAACACGTCGGCGGCATCGGTCTCATATTCGAGCCATGCACCGCGGTAAGGAATGACCTGAGCGCTGAAGCTGTGCTTGCCCGTCTTGTCCATAGCGGAGCTGTAATAGATACCGGGGGAACGAACGATCTGAGACACGATAACACGCTCCGCGCCGTTGATGACGAAGGTGCCGTTGTCGGTCATCAGAGGGAAGTTACCCATAAAAATCTCGGAGGATTTGATCTCACCGGTTTCCTTGTTGGTCAGGCGCACCATCATACGAAGGGGTGCTTCGTAGGTGGTCCTTCTCGCCTTGCATTCCGCCACCGAATATTTGGGACTAGCATCGATGGAATAGGAGACGAAGTCTACAGCCAGGTTACCCGAATAATCGATGATAGGGGAAACGTCGTGCAGAACCTCGTTCAGTCCTTCGTCAAGGAACCACTGGTAGGACTTCTTTTGCACCTCGATCAGATTGGGCATCTCCAGGGTATCGTCGATCCTGGCGAAGCTCTTTCTGACTGTGGTGCCGAGTTTTCTTTCTTTCAACTCCATAGTATAGCGTTACTCCATTTCTTTTGAAATTCCAGAGATTTTAAAACATAAGTAAGAAAAATGCGTGGCAGAGCCAAAATTTACAGTTTGTTAACCTCTTGTCCTCAAAATGTTTTCCATTTTTCGTGAACCTGTCGTTAACTTTCTGTTAAAAATTTTGCAAAACTTTGCCAAAAAGCAATCGAACTGCAGTTTACTATTATATACCAATTGTTTTCGTTTGTCAAGAGATTTTTTGAAAAAAGGCAAAATATTTTTTAAAAGCAAAAAAAGGCAGGGTCGCTTACGCTTCCCTGCCGTTTCATCGTTATTTACCAAGCCGTATAAATTTCATAACCATAGAAAAGAAGGAGTGCGGCGATGGCAAGTGCAACGTACAAGAAGCGTCTCCTTCTTTTTTTGTTCCTGTCTTTATTTCTCTTCTCTTTTTCTTCTCTGCGCTCCCGCTGTACAAATTCCTCATAGGCTTCCGGCGATAAGATCTGAAGTGCAAGCCTATATTCTTCTATACGCGTCTTTGCAGATGCCATATTCTTATCATGCTCATCGTAGTAATACACGTTACTTGTTTCATTTCGATCTACCGAGTAATTGTAGCTTGTTTTCGTTCCCACGACCTTGCGTGACAAAATCTTTTCGATAACGATCAGTTGCATATAGCGTTTCACGTTAGAGGCGTCGCGTTCTCCGGTTGCTTTGATAGATTCCAAAAGTGTATTGCGACACTTCGCAAGTGTCTCTGCTTCCCAAGCACCTATGTCCTCCATCATCGAGTCTATCACTTCATCAGCAATCGCCACCCATTCCTGCTTGGTCAGCTTTACCAGCTTTTTCAAACAAGACTCATAACACAGTCCGTTTTGCTTCATCGCATGCGTGAAGAAGAAAACCAATCTTTTCTTCAGCCTTGCTTTATGAATGTCCACCTCAATGCTTGGCACATTCATTTCGATAGACTTCTTTGCCTTCTCAAAATGCTCCATCGCTACAATCACATTTCCTTTTAAAAACATGGTCTCACCCAAATAACAATGGGCAGAGTAACAATGGGGGTTTTCATGTAAGACGCGTGTTAGTATTGCCGGTCCTTTTTCTATTTGTGCGCTCACGGTAGGAAGTGCCTCAAACTCGCTAAGCCAAGCGAGGGCTTGGGGTGAATTGGGGACATATTTCTCAGCCTTTCTTTTTGCTGGCAGAGTTCCATCTTCAGCATCAGATTTTTTCGTTTTTGAAGTTTTTTTCCCTTCTAAGTATTTTGTTCCATATACATCTACCAAAACATTCAAATACCGTTTGGCATCCTCGTGATCGTCTGCGGCCGCTTTTTTTAAATAATGCGCAGCCTGATAAAGATCTTGTTTTTTAGCATCGAAATAATATCTACCAAGCTCATATTGCGCATTGCTACTTCCTTGCTCTGCGGCTAATTCCAGCAAGCGCAAGCCTTCCTTCATCGTGTTTGCGGTACTTTCCACTCCCTCGAAATGAATATAACAATATCCAAGACCGTATTGCCCGCCTCTATGCCCCTGATCGGCCGCCTTGCGATACCATTTAACAGCCTCACTGCTCTTTTTATCAACGCCCTCACCATGATGGTAACACCACCCCAGACTATATTGCCCGTCTGCGTTACCTTGTTCGGCCGCCTTGCGATACCATTTTACAGCTTCTTCCAGATTTTCTTCAACCGTATCGCCATCATAATAAAGGTCGCCTAATTCGTTCTGCGCCTCGGCATCACCACTCTCAGCTCTTTTCTGTAATTTTTCCAGTTCTTCTTTGGTCATTTTGTATTTCCTCTTCTTATATGAATGAAAATTCAATTTGCTTGAAACATGTTTTTAAAGGATCGATAATAGGACGCATCCCTGTTTCCGCCCACACCTGTCGCGCCGGGAGCACCGGGTTTTCCCATTGTTCCTCCTCCGTTATCAAGAGTTCCTACTTTACCCACAGAGCCTGCGAGACCACACGTTCCCTTTGCATCTTCTTTTAAAGCGTCGTTCACGGGCTGATATTCCAGTGCAGATATTGCGTTTCCACCATTACCGGCGTCACCGGCGTCACCAGAAGTACCATATCTATAACTGCAATCGCCAAAGCATGTAAGATGCCCCCAGCCTCCCGGACAATACCCGTCGCCATACGAATGACCGCCATTGCCACCATCGCCGCCGTTGCCGCCAACATAACCGGTGCCACCGTTTCCACCATTGCCACCGTCTCCGCCATTATCGGGATTGTTATTGTCAACTTCTTTGGCGTTTCCACCGTTTCCACCGTTTCCACCGTTTCCGCCGTTGCCATATTGCAAGCGCAAACTTGCCAGTTGAACGATATTTAACGTCTCCAAATTAATGGGCTCACCGCCAGCTCCACCGTTTCCGCCTTTTCCTCCTGTGGGAAGAACCGGTGCACCACTTGCATCCGATTCGCCGGTGATGCTTCCACCATTGCCTCCATCGCCACCATTACCGCCGACCAGAACAACTTTGCCTGTTCCATCGAAAATGATGTTAGGACAGTTTATCGCCATTCCGCCGTTGCCGCCGTTCTCGCCTGCATCGGCATTCAAATTGAGGGAATAACTTATATTTTCTCCATCCGTTCCTCTGCCGCCGTTGCCGCCATAAACTGCAAGGTCTGTGTGCGAAGCTAAATTGAACACTATCGCATCAGATGCCGTGAGCCCATGGCCGCCCTGTGCCCCCGCAAATCCTGTACCGCCGGACAAAGAAACCTCAGCGCCCACTAAAGCATTAATCTGCACCTCTCCGTCTACTTCTATCGCGGGAAGCCCAACGCCGCCGGAAACCTCCTCGACACCAACACCTCCCCAAATTTCAACAAGGCCTTTGTTTTCGATTGTAAAATCATACATACTTTTACCGGTGAAAATAGCAGCTTGCCCCGGTCTTCCCACAAAACTGATGTTATCGAGCGTAATGGTGACAGGGTTTTGTACTTTAATGCTTAAGTTCTTATAAACAAGACCATCCGTTCTGCCGTTAGGACCTACAAGCGTGAAGTTCTTGATCTGCTTGGGAATAACAATAGTATAATTGGCATCATAAGGATCGGGTGCTTCTTCACCTTCCGTGGTGCTTTGATTGGTATAGTTGATCATATGACTCAAGTCGATCACAAGACTGTCCTGAGAGGGCTTTTTGTTAAGATCATCGAACACTTTTTCCAATGCGCTCCAATCCATTACCTTATTGGGAATGTATTCGATCTCCTTTACCGTGTATTCATTGGAGGATTCGAGCCGCGCAAGACTTCCGTCCAAGTGGCGGAATGTATAAGAAATAGGCAAAGCGGCATTGGCATCGTGACTTCCCATAAAAATATTGCTGAATGCATCCGCATCCGTCCCGTCCAACATTTTTGTTACCAAAGAGCTGTTTTTCTGCGCTCCGCCATACTCAAAATACTGTATCGTAGTATCTTTGTCCTGTGCCAAAGCATTAATATTAAACTCCAAATTTACGCCATCGCCAAATCCGATATCTGTCAAAAACTTATATCCGGTGGAATTGTACCCGGCAGTTAAAGCGTATTCCACCTCTTCCTTCGTATAATTTGTCTGGATCGACATGACAACCAGCCGACCATAATCGACGGAAGAAATATACGCGGGAACGGTTCCATCCAAATTTTCCGTTATTTTTTTTGCGGACGGTTCATCAGAGAAGAAGCCTTTCGCACCATTGTAATCACAATCTACGGAGTAATAAACTTGTTTAAATACCACAACGAGATTGGTCTGTTTGGTCATAGTGCCCAGGTCGAAATCTCCGGAAATACCAAATCCGCCATAAGAGAATCCCAATCCCAAATTAAGGCCAAACTCTTCCTTGCTCTGCACTTCGTGGATCGACATCGTGATATTGGAAGGAATCGTAGTCAATCCCCTCATGTTATCGTTGACAATATCTCTGATTGCGCCACGAACAGACGAAAGAACAGGATCTGTCGTTTGAGCGATACTTGTTTTTTCGGAAGAGTTTGTGAAAACCGTCTCAATGTTCGTAGAAAGCGTGACAGGGGCACGCTTCAAAGAACCAATCCCCAAAGGCTTTACACTTTGCTCTCGAAGGTCTATCAAAGCTCCGGGAAAAAGAATCTCATCATTTGCTCCCATCGTACACCATTGATCGTAAGATGTGGTAGCATTTCTCTTGGAATAAGAAACCTTGTACTCACCGGTAGAGATCAGTGCCTTATCATCCACGGTGAGCATACTGTCATTTTCCGCAGCGGATAAGGGCGTGGTAGTGCTTTTAAATCCTTGCTCGTATTCGACTTCCAATTTCCCGAGGTCCGGTTCTTTGTCCGTCCCAAAGCACGCAACCAATGAAATCATCATCAAAGCGCATAACAGCACGCATCCAAATGCTTTCACTCTTCTCTTTCTGCTTTTCATATTTTGTCTCCTTCTTCATTTGACATTCACTAGATGTCATATTTGAACGAATTATAGCATATAATAGAGGAAAAGTCAAGCACTAAATGTCATTTTTTCATAAAGGTGTCGAAAAATGTTCAAAACAAAGACAGAGGGCGGAAACAATAATATTTGTGGTGGGCAAGTATACCGCATCCGCAAGGCAATGGTGCCGAAGATGTCCCAAAGGGCGTTGGCAGACAGACTTCAGCTCTACGGTATGGACGTGGACAAAAACGCGGTCCAGCGCATTGAATGCGGCAAGCGGTTTGTAACGGACATCGAGCTGATCGCTTTGGCACAAGCGTTATGCACCGACGTGCCTTCTCTTTTGTCAGACGGCTTCAAGCAATTAAAAAAATAAAACGGCTTTCGACGGAAGCCGTTTTATTTTTAGCGTATTGATTTTGATAAAATTGTCGCTATTACGAGATCCCCAGCATCTTTTCCATAACGGGAAGGATGGTTTTGGCCATGCGGTAGAAGCCCAGGTCGTTGGGATGAATCCTGTCCACGGTGCAAAGGTGGCGATCGGTCTTACCGAAGAAGGTCTCGCCGTCGATATAATAGACGTTCTTATCCCCTGCCGCCAGGGCGTTCTCATAGGTCGTTTTGATGACGCGGCGCGTGTCCTTGGCGAAAACGGAGTAATCGCAGTCGGGCTTGGTCAGGAACAGCACGGGCAGGTCGGGGCACTTCTCTCTTATTCTTTTGAAGAAGGGCTCGTGGGTGGCACGCAAATGCTCTACGGTGGGAGCGTTATGGTCGTAGTCTATGACGAGGAGGCTGACGTCCAAGGTAGCGATGTAATCCGCGATCTCCGTCTCTCCTCTGGCTCTGCCAGAAAAGCCCAGGTTATAGAAATCCAAGTCCAGCCAACGGGATAAGAGTGCCACATAGCCGTTGGTGACACCGGAGGCGCAGCCGCCCTCGGTGATGGACGAGCCGTAAAAGAGAGCTTTGCCGTAGCGATAGGGGGTGGGGGCTTCCACCGCCGCCTCATCGGGGAGCAGCACCTCCACCGTTTCCACCACCTCATTGCGAGGCAACCAAAGGGTAACGTCCTCCATGACGGCACTCTTTCGTATCACCTTCTCAAAGGTCTTGGTCTCATAGCTCGGCGGGCTGACAAGGCCCGCGAAGACCGCGTTTTGTCTTTCGCCCACCATCACGCTGACAGATTGGGCGGCGTAGACGCTCATGCCCATATCGGGCTTTAAGGTCTCAAGGGAAACCCTGACGGTAAATTCCTTTGCGTCGGTGCGAAAGCACACACGGGCACCGGGGCATCTTCTGCCCGCAAAGTCGATGTTATCCAACTGTTCTCTCAGCGCGGCGGGCAGACGCTCAAACCTTTTATTTTCCTCAAAGAAGGGCACGCCGAACACCTTAAGCGGCGCGTCAAAGCAGGTGTATTTTTTCATACTGCTCTCCTTACGGCTTACAATTTACTTTTTGCCTCATTATAGCACGGTAAAAGCAAAAAGTCAAGGGCGGTGTGCTTTAGTGATATTCTATTCGCCCATTTACTTCAAACGCGCGCAGCGCATATCACTTGCGAAGCAAATATCACGCACTTGTGCATATCACTCGCCGCAGGCGAATAGAGCTTACGCACCTGCGATAAAGCAGGTGCGCCGTGCGCGCTCCGTCATTTTAGCCAAAAAAGAGGGGAGGATTTTTTTCGTGCTTGCCCTTGATTTTGGGGTGAGAATATGGTACAATGAAATTGTCAAGCAAGCTTGGCCAAGAAAGGACGAAAATCATGAAGTTTTCCGAGCTGATCAAGGATAAAAAGGAGTTTACCGTCGGCTTTCTCGGCGGCTCCATCACCGAGGGCGCGGGCTCTACGGTGCGGTGCAACCGCTACGCCTCCCGTCTCGTGACCCGTTTGCAAGAGAAATATCCCGATACCCTATTTCACGAGGTCAACGCGGGCATCGGCGGCACGGGATCGAACTTGGGTCTCTTCCGCATGGAGCGCGACCTGCTTTCGGGCAAGCCAGATATGGTATTTATTGAGTTTTCCATCAACGACAATCCCACCTTCACCGCCAGATATCACGAGGCCATCGTACATTGGTTGCGCAAGTACCGTGCCGATCTTCCCATCGTGTTCGTTTACACCATGGGCAAGGTGTTTTTCGGGGAATACGCGGCGGAGCTTTTGCCTCCCACCGCGGCGGAGGAGGAGCGCGTGGCGCAGCACTACGGTATTCCCACCGTTTCCGTGGCGGCGGCCTTGGCGAAGGAGATGGGGACGGAGGACCGTTTTTTGGAATATATGACGGATAACGTGCATCCGGGTGACAAGGGCTACGCCGTGTACGCCGAGGCCTTGGAAAAGGCCCTCGACGAGATGGAGTTCATCATTTCCACCCCTGCGCCCCTCTCTCCTCTCGTCACTACCGCGCCGCGCATGGTGACGGTAGAGGATGGGCTTGCCTTCGACGGTTGGCGCGTTTCCAAAAGCACCATGTGCGGAAGGCTTCCCTCCTACCTGTACGCAAGCGCGCCCGACACGCCCCTGCACTATGAGTTTGACGGCAAGGTGATCGGGCTTTACCACACCATCGAAAAGGATTCGGGGCGTTTTGCTTATTCCGTGGACGGAGGCGAGTGGCGCGAGCGTTCAACCTTCGATGATTACGCCCTCCGCTTCCCCCGCGCCAACTATTCCATTTTGGCTGACGATCTGGAGGAGGGGCACCACACCCTTGACCTCCGCATTCTCCCCACCCACGACGAGGATTCCGAGGGCACGTTTATCCGCATCGGTGCTATTCTGTTAGGGTGACGGCATGAAGGTATTCGTATGTATTGACGACGCGGGCGGCATGCTGTTCGGCGGAAAGAGGCAGAGCCGAGACCGTCTTCTCATCGAGGACGTGAGACGTACGGCAGAGGGAGGCAGACTGATCGTCCCTCCTTTTTCCGAGTCTCTTTTCAAAAAGGAAGGGGGATACCTTTTGGCAGATGACCCCTTTGTCATGGCAGAGGTCGGGGACTATTGCTTCGTGGAGCATCTTCCCCTCTCCCCCGTCAAGGACAAGATCGACACTCTGTATATTTATAAATGGAACAGGCGATACCCCGCCTCCACCTATTTAGACGTTGACCCGACGGCCTGCGGCATGCACCTCGTTTCCACCGAGGAGCTTGTCGGCTCATCCCATGAAAAGATCACGAAGGAGACCTACGAAAGATGAAAAAGCGTTTACTTGTTTTTCTCGCTCTGCTGCTTGCCCTTACGCTTTGCTTTGGCGGCTGTGACTTGGGCGGCCTGCACTTTGATCCCCCGTCCACCGATGACGGCGGCTCTACGGACGACGGTACTACGAATGACGGTACCGTAGACGACGGCAAAACAGACGGTGACAAGATAGATTATGCCAGCCTTGCGGCCATTCCCGCCTATTCGGGCACGCCCTACGTTTATCTCAACAACAACGTTCCCACCTTCACGGAGGAGGAGATCACCACCGTCTCCTACGAGTATTTCAGCCCTCTTGACGATTTGAAAAGATGCGGCTACGTGGAGGCTTGCGTGGGAGTTGACATCATGCCCACCGAGGACAGAGAGAGCATCAGCAGCGTGACCCCCTCGGGCTGGAAGAACAAACCCTACGATTTCGTGGACGGCGGCTACCTTTACAATCGCTGTCACCTTCTCGGCTTCCAGCTGACGGGCGAGAACGCCAACAAGCTCAACCTTATCACGGGCACTCGCTATATGAACGTGGATGGCATGCTTCCCTTTGAGAACATGGTGGCGGACTACGTGCGTGAGACCGAAAATCACGTGATGCTCCGCGTGACACCCATCTACCTTGGTGACAACTTAGTGGCGCACGGGGTACAGATGGAGGCGTACTCGGTGGAGGATGAGGGGGAGGACGTCAGCTTCAACGTTTATATTTACAACGTCCAGCCCCGTATCACCATCGACTACAAGACGGGAGACAACCGTTTGAACGAGGAGACGGATTACGCCGAGACCGCCATTGACGGCGAGAACGGCTCCGCTACCCTTCCCCCTCCCACGGACGGGGACACGGAGAGCGGCGACGGCGACGAGGTGACCGAGGGCGAGGAAAAGGAGTACGTGCTGAACACCCGCTCCAAAAAGATCCATCTGCCCACCTGCTCCTCGGTGGACGACATTGCCGAGCATAACAGATCCAACGTGACCGCCACCAAGGAGAGCCTGATAGACGACGGCTATTCCGCATGTGGCGTATGCAGACCGTAAAATTTCCCTCATTCGGTACTTGACATTTTAGTTTTTCTGTGTTAAAATAGTGCCATCGGAACACGTCTGTTTTCGCAAGCGTCGGTCCAGAGAGCGGCTGCCGGTAGGCTGTGAGCGCCGCCCGACGGGAAAATGGGTACCATCCGTGCGCGTTTTGCGCGACAATTTTACAAAATGAGTGAAAGTTCCGGGTGGAACCGTGTAAGTTTACTTGCACCCCGAAGCAACCGAAAAAAGGTGGCTTCGGGGTGTTTCTTTTTCCGAAGCCGAAACGAAGAAAGGAAGAATACTATGGAAATCAAATTTGCAAGCGGCGAATCTCTTTCCTTTGCCGCACCCGTTACCGTGTACGAGGCCGCCAAGGAGGCGGGGCTTGCCTCTCGCGAGGTCTTGGCCGCCAAGGTAGACGGCAAGGTGGTGGCGATGACCCATCCCCTCACCGAGGACACCACCGTGACCCTCTTGACCTTTAAGGACGCGGAGGGCGAGAGAGTCTTCAACCATACCGCCTCTCACATTCTGGCACAGGCGGTAAAGCGTCTGTATCCCGACGTAAAGCTGACCATCGGCCCTGCCATTGAGCACGGCTTTTACTACGACTTTGACTCCGCCGTCTCCTTCACGCCCGACGTCTTGAAGCAGATCGAGGACGAGATGAAGAAGATCGTCAGAGAAAACCTTCTCATCGAGAGAAGCACCCTCTCCCGCGCCGAGGCGCTGGAGAAGATGAAGGATGAGCCCTACAAGGTAGAGCTGATAAACGAGCTTCCCGAGGACGCTGAGATCTCCTTCTATACCCAAGGGGAGTTTACCGACCTGTGCGCCGGCCCTCACCTCTTCTCCACCGCCGCCGTCCGCGCCTTTAAGCTTTTGTCCTGCACGGGCGCATACTGGCGAGGCGACTCGAACAACAAGATGCTCCAGCGCATCTACGGCACCGCCTTCCCCTCCAAGGATGAGCTGAACGCCTACATTGCCGCCCGTGAGGACGCGCAAAAGCGCGACCACAACAAGATCGGCCGTGAGCTTGAGTATTTCACCACGGTGGACGTGGTGGGTCAGGGTCTCCCCATCCTGATGCCCAAGGGCGCAAGAGTCATCCAGATCCTCCAGCGTTTTGTAGAGGATGAGGAGCGTCGCCGTGGCTATCTTCTCACCAAGACCCCCCTCATGGCGAAGAGAGAGCTTTATAAGATCTCGGGCCACTGGGACCATTACCTGGACGGTATGTTCATCCTCGGTGACCCCAACGACGAGACCAAGGAATGCTTCGCTCTGCGTCCCATGACCTGTCCCTTCCAGTATCAGGTATATCTGAACAGAAAGCGCTCCTACCGTGACCTGCCCATGCGTCTCGGTGAGACCTCCACCCTGTTCCGCAACGAGGATTCGGGCGAGATGCACGGCCTCATCCGCGTGCGTCAGTTCACCATTTCCGAGGGTCACTTGGTGCTTCGCCCCGATCAGCTCGCCGAGGAGTTCAAGGGCTGTCTTGATCTCGCTATGTTCATGCTGGATGCGGTGGGCTTAAAGGAGGACTGCTCCTTCCGCTTCTCCCAGTGGGATCCCGCCAACACCGCCAAGTACGAGGGCACGCCCGAGCAATGGGACGAGGCACAGCGCATCATGGGCGAGCTGCTTGACGAGAACCTCGGCAAGGGCAACTATGCCATCGGCATCGACGAGGCCGCCTTCTACGGACCTAAACTGGACATCCAGATCAAAAACGTGTTCGGCAAGGAGGACACCCTCATCACCATTCAGGTAGATATGCTTCTCGCCAAGAAGTTCGGTATGGAATACACCGGCTCGGACAACCAGGCGAAGACGCCTTACATCATTCACCGTACCTCTATCGGCTGTTACGAGAGAACGCTGGCACTCATTCTCGAAAAGTATGCGGGCGCGCTTCCCATGTGGTTAGCTCCCACCCAAGCCATCGTCATGCCCATCACTCCCGAATTTGACGACTACGCAAAGGAGGTCGTTGCCAAGATGCAAGCGGCCGACCTGCGCGTGGAGCTGGATGCCCGCAACGAGAAGATCGGATACCGTGTCCGTGAGGCACAGCTTGCCAAGGTTCCCTATATGCTGGTGGTGGGTGCCAACGAAAAGGAAGAAGGTACCGTTTCCATCCGCGCGAGAAAAGAGGGCGAGGGCGGCGTGATGAAGGTAGACGACATGATCGCTCGCTTTGTGAACGAGGTCGTGACAAGGAAGAAATAATGCTCTTGTATTTGATCCGCCACGGCGAGACCGATTACAACGTAGAGGGACGCTATCAGGGAATGTACGGCGAGTCCCGTCTGACCGAAAGCGGGCGAGAGCAGGCGCGAGCTCTGCCTCCCCTTCTCTCCCCTCTCCCCTTCACCCACGTGTTTTGCAGTACCGCCCATCGCGCGAAGGAAACGCTTTCCCTCGCGCTTCCCGACTATCCCGCCGCGCGCGTGACCTATCTTGACGCGCTGCGGGAGGTGGATACAGGCATTCTGACCAATCATTTGGTGTCGGATATGCGTGTTCGGTATCCCGATTTTTACGCCGCTCAGCCCGACGGGGTCAACGACTACACCGCCATGGGCGGTGAGAGCCCCGAGAGGGTGCTGGAAAGAGCGAGGCTCGTTTTGGCTGAGCTGGAAAGCAGTGGCCACAGCACCGTAGCGGTGGTGTCCCACGGCGCATTTTTGTGCCACTTGGTGTCTGCCGCCACAGGTCTGCCCTTCTTAAAGGGAAAGGCCCCTCTTGACAACTGCTCCGTTTCCGTTTTGGAAATACGGTAGGGCAAGGGACGGCTCAGGCTTTGGAACTATACCGCAGGCGGGCTTGTCCGTTTTGCCCCCGAAAACGCGGCTCCTTAACGAAAAAAACGATGAGCGCGCCGTTCGCGCTTGCGAACGGCGGTCTCGGTTTTAAAGAAAACCTTGACATGCGCGCATTTTTAATGTATAATTAATTTATCTATAATTTTAATAATGGGGTTTCTTCGTTAAATATTATTTTCGGAGTGGGCTTTCGCCCGATATGACATATGACAAAATCCAAAATCAAATGGTTGACCTTTGCGGGCATCCTGCTGTTCCTTTTGATCATCGGGATCTTCTTTACCTTAGGCGACAATTATATGATCCTAAAAAGTGTATTCATAGACGACCTTTCGGGCGAGGAGGTTCACGACCGCCTTGCCGCCTTCGGCATTCGCGGCTACGCCACGGTATCGCTGTTGTCCATGCTTCAGGTGGTCATCTGCGTTCTGCCCGCCGAGCCCGTACAGGTGGTGGCGGGAGCCGCATTCGGCTTTCTCCCTGCCATCATCTGCTGTATGATCGGTGTGGCGGTGGGCAACACCGTCGTTTTCCTGCTCTACAAGGTATACGGTGAAAAGCTGAAGGATTATTTCGAAAGAAAGCTTTCCCTCGACCTTGATCGCCCCGCCGCCTCCCATCGTGCGACGCTGATCATCTTCATTCTGTATTTTCTGCCCGCCATTCCTTACGGCATGATCTGCTTTTTCGGTGCCACGCTGGGCTTAAAATATCCACGCTACATCACCACTACTGTTCTCGGCTCGATTCCCTCTGTCTGTATCGGCGTGGGTCTCGGCCATATGGCGGTGACCACAAGCTGGATCCTGTCTGTCGTCATCTTCCTGGTGCTTGCGGTCATTCTGCTGATCCTTGCCCGAAAGAGAAACGCCATCTTCGCCAAGATCAACGGTGCTATGGCGAAAAAGGCAGAAAAGGGAAAGAAATTTACCGTAAAAAAATACAGGCCGTCAAAGCTGATTTTGCCCTTCCTCATTGCCCACACCATCCTGCTTTTCAAGGGTGTGCGCATCCGCTACACCAGAGAGGTGAAAAAGCTCCCCACGCCTTGCATCGTGCTTTGCACCCACGGCTCGTTTTTCGATTTCGTTTACGCCGGCACGCTTTTGCGTCGCCACGCGCCCAACTTTATCGTAGCGCGGCTTTACTTTTTCAAGAAGGCCTTTGGCAAGCTTCTTCACGCCTTCGGTTGCTTCCCCAAGGGAATGTTCACCCCCGACGTAGAGAGCGCAAAGAACTGCTTGCGCGTGATCCGCGCGGGCGGCGTACTTTCCATGATGCCTGAGGCCAGGCTTTCCACCGCGGGACGGTTTGAGGACATTCAGCCCTCCACCTTTGCCTTCCTCAAAAAGGCCGGGCTTCCCGTTTACCTTTGCCGCATGGACGGCAGTTATTTCGCCAGACCCAAGTGGGGCAAGAGCATCCGCAGAGGTGCTTTGGTGGAAGCAAGGCTGTCCGCGCTCTTTTCCGCCGAGGACATTGCCGCCCTCTCCGTCGCGGAGATCGGCGAAAAAGTGACGGAGGCCATGCGCTATGACGATTTCGCGTGGCTCGAGAGCCATCCCAAGATCCGCTACAAAAACCGCAACTTAGCCGAGGGGCTTGAGAATATTCTGACGCTTTGCCCACGCTGTGAGAGCAAGCATAAGCTTGTCGCCAAGGGCCGTACCGTTACCTGCGAGGCCTGCGGTATGGTTGTCAAAATGGACGACCGCTACGCCTTTACGGGCGACGCCCCCTTCAAAAGCTTTGCCGAGTGGTACGCTTGGGAGGAAGGCAAAATGCGCGAGGCCATCGCGCAAGAGGGCTTTTCCCTCTCCGCCAAGGTGGAGCTTCGCCACGCCTCGAAGGACGGAAGGACTGCCTTGCGTCACAGCGGCTACGGCCGATGCACACTGACCGCCGAGGGGCTTACCTACCACGGCACCGAGGACGAGCAGGTGGTGGAAAAGCACTTCCCCATCTCCGCCATTTACCGTCTGCTCTTCGGTGCGGGCGAGGATTTCGAGGTGTACGACGGCACCGAGCTTTATTATTTCGTGCCCGAGGAGATCCGTTCCTGCGTGGACTTTTATACCGCCAGCAAAATTCTTTATGATGAGGCGGCCGTAAAATCTGAGAACAGCGAGGTAACCACAGTTTGAGCAATGACGTAAAGCAACAGGATAAGGCCTTTGCCTCTATCAATCTCCGCTCCTTTATCACCGTGATCGCCATCCTCACGGTCATGGTGATGATCGCGGGCTCCCTCTCTTATTTTTTGCCCCAAGGCAGCTTTGAAAAGGATGCCGAAGGCGCAATCATTGAGGGCAGCTACACCGCAGGGGAAACGGTTGGCTTCCCCATTTGGAGGATCATTACCGCGCCCGTGATGGTTTTTGGCTCAGAGGATGCGCTGACGATCATTATGATATCGGTGTTTCTCCTCATTATGAGCGGCGTATTCAACATTCTTGAAAAAACAGAGGGTATCCGCGTGCTGATGGCCGCCTTGGTGCTGCGATTGGCGAATAAAAAGCGTGCGGTGGTCTGCGTGGCCGTTCTCTTCTTTATGCTGTTCGGAAGCCTGTTCGGCATGTTTGAAGAGCTGGTGACGCTTTTACCACTTACGCTGGTGCTGATGCTCTCTCTGGGCTTTGACTCCATGACAGGTCTCGGCGTTTGTATGCTGTCCGCCTGCTTTGGCTTTGCCTCGGCCATCACCAATCCCTTCTCCGTAGGCATCGCATCTCAAGTGGCGGGCACTGCGGTGACGGACGGCGTTTGGCTCCGATTCGTCTTTTTCGCTCTTACCTATGGAGTACTGATCCTCTTCCTCTTGCGCCACATCGCCATCGTGCGAAAGGATCCTATGCGCTCTCCCACCTACGAGACGGACAGAGAAAAAACGGAATCCCTTTCCACCCCCACCACTCTTGGCACGAAGGAAAAGCGTACCCTTCGCGTGTATTCCGTCTTCTTTGCCGTCCAAGCGTTGGTGCTGATTTTGATCGCTTCCGTTTCCGCCATTGCTTCCTTCGCGATCCCGATCCTCGCAGTCAGCTTTTTGCTTGGCGGACTTATTTGCGGCATGCTGGTCAGCGACAGGGCGAGCGCGGTACTTCGGTATTTCGGTCAGGGTGCTGTGGCAATGCTCCCTGCTGTGGTGATGATCGCGTTTGCCTCCTCGGTGAAGTTCATCATTGCGGAAAGCGGCGTGATGGACACCTTAGTGTACCACGCCACAGGCTTTCTTGCGGGAAAGAGCCCCTTTGTCACCGTGCTTCTCGTGTACGCGCTGATCCTGTTTTTGCAGTTCTTCATCGGCTCGGCCTCTGCCAAGATCCTGCTCGTGATGCCTGTGATCCTGCCCATCTGCGAGTCGCTGGGCATCTCTCACTCCTTGGTGATCCTCGCCTATTGTATGGCCGACGGCTTTACCGATATGATCATCCCCACCAACCCTGTTCTGCTCGTAGGTCTCTCCATGGCGGGAGTTTCCTATGGCAAATGGTTCAAGTGGACCTGGAAGCTGCAAGGCCTCCTTCTTCTCGTCACAGCCGGCATACTCTTCTTTGCCACGATGATCGGATATTAACCTTCAAAAAGAGACGGTCGCAAAACGACCGTCTCTTTTTTATTTTGCTCCGCAAATAAATATCCACCCGCATAGCGGGTGGTATTTCATTTTCGGGCATAGCCCTAAACACTACTGGCGGCGCACAAGTGCGCTTTATACTTTCCTGCCAGCCATGCAATCGTTACGC
>JAZRGD010000043.1:0-15991 GCA_045644045.1 Eubacteriales bacterium | reverse complement strand
CTCTCGGAGGGAGGCTTTGGTTCGATCCCGCTCAAGCGGGTGTGCGTAACGATTGCATGGCTGGCAGGAAAGTATAAAGCGCACTTGTGCGCCGCCAGTAGTGTTTAGGGCTATGCCCGAAAATGAAATACCACCCGCTATTGAAGTGAACCCAAAAGTTTAGACAAAAATTAAATATTAAGTTGTTTGCGAATGAGCTCGGTACTGCACTGGGCTCATTCCTTTTAGTTTAAGAGAAATTCTTTCGTTGTTGTAGTAATGTATGTATTCTTCTAACTTTTCAATGAATCCCCTAGGGGATTCGAATTTTTCGCCGTAATACATCTCAACTTTCAGCCTACCAAAGAAATTCTCCATTATGCCGTTATCCATACAGTTTCCTTTTCGGGACATACTTTGCGTAATATTGTGTTCGGCAAGTAGACATTGGTATTCGGAATGTTGGTATTGCCACCCTTGATCAGAGTGAAATAGTGGTCGTGCATCAGCAGGAAGTTTCTCAAATAATCCGTTTAGCATATCTCTAACTTGTTGCAAGTTGGGACTTGTAGAAATAGAGTAAGATATAATTTCACGGTTAAACATATCCAATACGGGAGAAAGATACACCTTTTCGTCGCCGATCTTAAACTCCGTAACATCGGTTGTTAGTTTTTCAAACGGCTTGTCTGCATAAAAATCTCTATGCAGCAGATTATCTGCCACCTTACCAACTTCACCTTTGTAGGAGTGGTATTTACCGTTTTTGCTTTGTTTACCGCGCAAATTAAGGGCTTTCATCAGTTTTAGCACTGTTTTATGGTTAATTTCGTAACCTTTTGCTTTCAAAACAGCACAAATTCTTCTGTAACCATATCTGCCCTTATTGGCATTGTAGATTTCTAATATATCTTGTTTTTCGCTTTCGTATTTGTCCTTATCTTTCTGCTTCAAGTAGTAATAGTACGTACTTCTTGCTATTCCGGAAAGCTCCAACAAATCTTTAAGCGGATACTTTTGCCTTAGTTCAGCAATTACGAACGCTTTTTGCCGTTCTTTTGCTCTTCCGCAAGAACTAAGGCACTCAGTTTTTTTAAGTATTCAATCTCCATTCTGAGTCTTTGGTTCTCGGCGATAAGATCTTCTTCTACCTTTGGATCAAGTTTTGGGGGACGTCCTCGTTTACCACTTGTATTATTTTTGCCTCGGCGTTCTTTCATCAGACCTTCGGCTCCTTCTTCCAAGAATATGCGTTCCCACAATTGTATCTGTTTTACGTAGTTCGCTTCTTTTCCTTTGCTACCTTCCCAATACTTTCGTACCGTTTCTTTGTAACTCAATTTGTGTTCTCGCATGTCCATTATAACACACATCTTGAATTCTGTCGAGTATCTCCTGTTTTCTCTTCCTGTTTTACCCATAAAAAATATGCACCTCCAAAAGTGTCTAACTTTTGGGGTGCATATCATATGCGGGTGGATATTTATTTATTTCGATTGACTTTGTATCTCGCCAACGTATTCGTTTTTGAAAAACAGGCGATAAGAGCGCGGCGCGACCCCCGCCTTGGTGTGCAAGCGCACTCCCGTCAGCCCTCCGTCCTTGATCTCCGCCTCCACCGTCACGCCGCCCTTGGCGGACAGACGGAAGGTGGCGTCGCCGTCGAAGGCGGGGCAAATGTGGACGGTCTCGCTGTCACTCGCCAAAAGCATCTCGTTAACGGCCGAGAGAAAGATGCCTGCCGCCGTGGTAAACCAGGGTCGGAAGCGCGCCACCTCCTCGTTGATCTCAAACATTTCGTCAAATTCTCCCACCGAGGTGTAGGCCTGACGCAGGTTTTCGTAAGCCTCAGGCCCCATTCCCATACGGGCAAAGGCGATGGCCTTCCAAGCGGAATACCAGGGATTGACTCTTTTTCCGCCCTGATACATATTGCCGAAGCCGGATTCGTGCGCTATATAATCCTGCCAGGCGGGCAGAAGGCGCGGGTCGTCCTTTGACAAAATATCGAAGGGGAACTTGGGCGTAAAGACCGCAATGGAGCGTTCGGGACAGGTGAGGTAGGGAACTACCCTGCCGTTTTCTTCGGGGATATTCTTGCGCAAGCCTGTCGCGGCGGCAAGGCATTCGGTGCGGTATTCCTCGTCGGTTTCTAAGATCTTCGCGGCGGCGGCACAGATCTCTAAGGTCTTGATGACCCCCGAAAGGGTAAAGAGCGGGTTTTCCTTGGCGGGACCCATGCGCTCAAGATCGGTGCATTTTCCTACGTAAAGGCTTCCGTCCTCCTTTTTATAGACGGAATGGGTGGTGTAAAACTTGGCACAGGCGCGGATGATGGGATAATGCTCCGCAAGAAAGGCCTTGTCCTCGGTATGCTCGTAATACTCGTAAGTGCCGAGGGCGATCATTGCCATGTGGAAGATGTGATCGTTCCAATGCCCTGCGGGGGCGGATTCGTTTCCGCATTCCAAGGTCTCCCACATAAAGCGCGCCATCTCTCCGTCGGCACGGCTGGTGGCGTGATATACAGCCTTCTCAAGGCAGTCCTTCAGGCGAAAGCGAGGCACTCTCACGGCCAGGTCGGTCATGCCCGTGCCCAAAATACCGTGCAGAGAGAAAAACTCGTCAAAGGCAAAGAATTTGCCGTGCCAGGAGCCCGGCTCAAGACCTACGGGAATCGACCAGCGCGTCGTATAGCTCTTCAGGTGATAAAGTGCCGTTTTGTAGATCTTGTTCAGCGTCTCGTCGTCGGTCCTTGCGAAGCCACGGGCGTAATAGGCTTGCCAAAGGGCACCGTTTTCCGACAGAAGACCGTCAAAGCCGATCTCCTTTCCCTTTGCCGTAAGGTCGTACGCCACAGCGTAAGGGTCGGTCGAAAAAAGATCGTCCTCCACCGCCATATAGAAGCAAACGGGCACGTCCGCTCTCAGGTCAAGGGAAAGGGTCACCTCTTTTTCTCCCTTTTCTAAGGAAAAGGGGGCGTCACAGGCGATGGACACTCTGCCCCGATAGGTCTCAAAGCCCCATATTTCAAAATCCAAGGAAACGCCGTCCGTCCTTTCCGTAAAAAGGGGAGGACGCATCACACGGTCAATTTCGGGAGTGTAGCCCTGAAAGGCGTAGGTAAAGCGCAGAGAAATATCCTTGCTTGCCCTCTTTCGGATCGCCCAAAGATTGCGCTCCTGCATCAAAAGACATTCGGTTGCCATGACCGTCCCGTTATCGTAAAGGCATTCCGAGAAAACCACGCCCCTGTCGGTATCCAAGGCTTGCTTGAACCCCTGCAGGGTGCCTCCCGCCTGAAAGCCGAAGCGACCCATGGGCGTCATGGGATAGAGGGCGAAAAGGGTGCTTTTGGTGCAGGCGGCGCGCCTACCCGCGCGATAAACACCGCCGTCGGACACCGAGTTTATGTAGGAAAAATCCTTTGCCGTATAGAAAAGACCGCCCTCCGCGTCGGGACGAAGGGTCACGTCACCGTTGCCCAGCATCGGGGGAAAATAACAGTTGCTTTGCTTTTCGCTGTTGTACATCATCTTGCCTCCTTTTTTGTTACACTGTAATTATATCGCGTTGGTCTTTTCAAAAATATAGGAAAATTTCGCTTTCGTATCGGGAAAATACTGCCGCATAATGCAGGTGCGAAAGGAAAAAGAGCAGATTTTATCGACGAAAAATGGCTTTCTATTGACAAAACGAAAAAATCCTGTTATACTACAAAAAAGGACGCATGAGGAGGGAACGGAATGGAAAGAATGCTTTTTCTGTCGGACGAAAAGGGTTTTTATCTCACCGAGTTCGGGCATTCCGTGGTGAATGAGCCCACCTTTCGCGGACCTTGGGCGAGAAACATTTATATTTTGCATTTCGTCGTCAAGGGCACCTGCCACTTTTGTGAGTTCGACGCGAGGGCGGGTGAGGCGTTTCTCATCGCCAGAGGAGAATACCACTCCTTTTCCATCGATGGGGATTACGAGCATTTTTGGTTTGGCTTTTCGGGTGACGGCGCAGACAAGCTTTTGCGTGTTTTCGGCCTTGTGCCGCAGCACCACCTTCGCTTGCGGGCGGCTTCCTTTTCCGAGATCAAGGAACGGCTTTACGTCGGCTTTGAAAGATGCCGTGGGCTTTCCACGACGGAGGCGGAACGGTATGCCTGCGGCTTGCTTCTTTCCTTCCTTCCCTTGCTTTCGGAAGAGAAGGACGGCGGAAAAGAGGGGTACGACCTCACCGCCGCCAAAAAATATTTGGAGGAGAACTATCCTCACCCTGTCACCGTTTCTGACCTGGCGGCGAAGCTTCACGTCAGCGAAAAGCATTTCGCCAAACGGTTTAAGACTGCCTTTGGCGTTGCGCCAAAGCGGTATTTGACAACCGTTCGTTTACAAAATGCCTGTGAATTGCTGAAGGAAACTGATATGAAGGTAAAGGATATTGCCGTTAGCGTGGGGTTCGCCTCTCAGCTTGTCTTTTGCGATTTCTTCAAGACGGGTATGGGGCTTTCTCCCACCGAATACCGCAAAAGGGAAAGGGGGACGTCATGAGAAAGCAAGAAAGAACGAGCTTTTTTAAGGAGGCGAGGGGGATATACCGCCTCTGCCTGCCTTTCGAGGATCTGTACACCTCGGTTTTTCTCGTAAAGGATACGTGTCCCATTCTCATTGACAGTGGAACGGACGAAAACGACGTCCGTGAGCGGGTCCTGCCCGCCCTTTTCCGTATGGGAATAGGCGAAGAGGACGAATTCCTTTTGCTCCTCACCCACGGTCACAGCGACCACGGCGGTGGAGTCGAGACCCTGACGGCGCTTTTTCCCCGTATGCGCCTGATTCGCCCAAGGGATGGAGAACGGGTAGGTCGCTTGCGCGTCATTGGAATGAGGGGGCACGCGGCAGACGCCGTGGGATATTACGACCGCCTCACGAAGAGCCTGATCAGCGGCGACGGTGTTCAGTTCGACGGTGTGGGACGGTACGGATGCAGCGTAACGGAAGCCGACGCCTATCTTGCCACCCTTGCGCGCGTTTCGCGTCTATCTCCCGTCCGTCTGCTTCCGTCTCACGAATACGTCGGTGCCTCTGCGCGGATCTACGGAAAAAAAGAGGTGAAAAAGACACTTCGCACGGCAAGAGCCTGCTTTTATCGCATAGAATGCTTTCTTGCCCTGCCGCAGGTGACCTCCCTCGGTGCGGGTGACGCGGCGGAAGCGTACGGTCGTGCCTACCCTCATCTGCCGCCCATCGGCGCGCACACCGTTTTGGCGATACGAAACAAAAAGGAAGGAAGAAACACACATGAGCAGTAAAAGAAAATTCTATCTCTCCCTCGTCATCTTCAGCCTCATCGGGCAGATTGCCTGGGTGGTGGAGAATATGTACTTGAACGTCTTTATTTACAAGATGTTTGCCGCCTCTCCCGCGCAGATCTCCGCTATGATCTCCGCCTCCGCCGTCACCGCTACCGTCACCACTCTTCTTATCGGTGCCTTGTCCGACAAGCTCGGCAAGCGCAAGGTGTTTATGTGCGGCGGCTATATTCTTTGGGGCGTGTCCATTTTAGGCTTTGCCCTCGTTCGCCTCGATGTGATCGGGGCACTCTTTCCCACCGCCGCCTCGGTATCCGCCCTTTGCATCACCCTCGTCATCGTTCTTGACTGTCTGATGACCTTCTTCGGCTCCTCTGCCAACGACGCTTGCTTTAACGCTTGGCTTACGGATATGACCGACGAGGGGACACGCGGCAGAGCGGAGGGCATCAACGCCATGATGCCCCTCGTCGCCATCCTTTGCGTGTTCGGCGGCTTTATGTCCTTCGACCTCTCCCTCTCTGCCTCTTGGACGGTCATCTTCTGCATCATCGGTGCCGTCGTCATTCTCATCGGCGTGCTTGGCATCTTCATCATTGAAGAGCCAAGGATGGACACGGCGGGCAATCAAAGGTATTTCGCTAATATCCTCTACGGCTTCCGTCCCTCGGTGGTGAAGGCGAATCCCCGTCTTTATCTCTATCTCATCGCCTTTGCTCTCTTTGGCATCTCCATTCAGATCTTTATGCCGTATCTGATCCTCTATTATACCGAGACCCTTCAAATGACAAACTACGTTTTCGTCATGGCCCCCGCTATTGTGCTTGCCTCCGTATTCACCGTGTTCTGGGGACGGGTGTACGACAAGCGCGGCTTCCTTTTTTCCGCCCTGCCGGGGCTGGCCCTTCTTTTGCTCGGCTATCTGCTTTTGTTTCTTTTCCGCGCCACCGCCCTCGTTTTCGTCGGCTCGCTGCTTATGATGTGCGGCTATCTTTCGGGTGCCGCCGTCTTTGGCGCGGTCATTCGTGACGAGACACCCGAAAACCGAACGGGCATGTTTCAAGGCCTTCGCATCGTGGCGCAGGTGCTTGTCCCGGGTGTCATCGGCCCTGCCATCGGTGCTTTCGTTTTGCGCGACGCGGAAAAGGTGGTGGGGGATGACGGCACCGAGACGTTCGTTCCCAATGAAAGCGTGTTCCTCGCCGCCTTGCTTGCGGCTGTCGTCTTGCTCGTTTACCTCGCCGTTATCGCTTTTTTGAAGAAAAAACGGAAGGACGCGAAATAAAGGCATCCCCGATAGCCTTCCTCGAAAAGCACTTTAAGCCTTGAAAAACCGCCCTTGCCACGGCAAGAGCGGTTTTTCCGTATTTATTAAAAATATCTTTCCTTTCTGATCTCGCGCGGGGTTTGGCCCGTTTGCTTTTTTAACACCTTACGGAAATAAGAGGCGGAGCTGAAGCCCAGACGCTCGCTGATCGCCTCCACCGTTTCGTCGGTGACGGTGAGAAGGGAAACGGCCTTTTCACACAGAATACGAGTCTTGTAGTCCCCCGGGGTGCATTTTTCGAGGTCGTGGAAAATACGGTACAGATAAGGCTCGCTGATGTGGCAATCGGCGGCGATCTCCGCTACGGCGGCGGAGGGCTTGCGAAGCCAGAGCTGCTTTGCCCGCGCAAGCACCGTAGCACGCGCGCTTTCGTTTCCTCTTTCCATGAAGGGAAGCAGGGCGGAAAGGGCAGTGTAAAAGCGTGAGAGGGCATCGCACCGCACCCCGCACTCCTCTATGGGAATGGCCCTCACCAGAGCCGCCACCTCCGCGCCGCAGTCGATCCTTTGCAAAACGAGATCCTTGAACTCCTCCGTCCCCGTGTCGGAAAAGCCGAAGGACAAAAACCTGATATGCTCGCCGTGCCAATAGGAGTGGTAGGGCAGACCGCGCGGAATGTAAAAGACATCCCCCGCCTTTGCCATCACTGTTCTTTTCTCTGACACCAGCTTTACCTCTCCCTCCTCCATAAAGGCGAGGTAGTGCCAAGGCATGCCGTGGGTGTTGTCGGTGTGGTGATAATGGGAGAGGGAAAAACGGTTGAATACGTAATTTTGATATGAAAATGCATTGTTGGCCATAAAAACCTCGTGTTTTTGTATAGAATATTACTCTTTTTAGATATGATACTCTATTTTATTCCCTTTGTCAAGATGCTATAATAAAAGCGGAAAAAGAAAAACAGGGAGCAAAAGCCATGGATAACAGAGCTATCGTGTTTACGGCACCCCGCAGAGCGGAGTATCTCACCGAAGCACTGCCGCCGCTCACGGCGGGAAAGGTGCGTGTGCGCACCTGTGTCAGCACCGTCAGCGCGGGAACGGAAAAGGCAAACCTTTTGGGCGAGGCAAACGTCAGCACCGTCGGGAAAAGCGGGGAGCGTCCCACCTACCCCTGTAGGCTGGGATATAGCAGTGCGGGCGTGGTGGATGCCGTGGGAGAGGGCGTGAGCGGTCTTACGGTGGGAGACAGGGTAGTGGTCTATTGGGGACACCATTCTCTTTACAATACCGTTTCGGCGAAGAATGCGGTGAAGATCCCTTACGAGGACGTGAGCTTTGCCGAGGCAGCCCTCGCCTTCATCGCCACCTTCCCTATGGCCGCCATCCGCAAGACCCGCCTTGAAATGGGTGAGCCTGTCCTCGTAATGGGTGCGGGGCTTCTCGGTCAGTTGGCGGTCAAGCTTGCCCGTGTGGCGGGCGGCGCGCCCATCGTGGCGGTAGACCCTGTGAAGGAGAGAAGGGAGGAGGCCTTGCGCAACGGTGCCGATTATGCCTTCGCCCCTTTTGAGGAGGGCTTCGCGCAAAGGGTAAAGGAGGTCACGGGCGGCGGCGCGGCGGCTTGTATTGAGGTGACAGGCGTGGGCGTCGGTCTTGACGGAGCCCTTGACTGTATGCGCCCCTTCGGTCGGGTGGCACTGCTTGGCTGCACCAGAAGCTCGGATTTCTCCATTGACTATTATCACAAGGTCCACGGCCCGGGCATCACCCTCATCGGTGCTCACACCAACGCCCGTCCCAAGGAGGAGTCTCACGGTGGGTGGTTTACCCACGAGGACGATATTCGCGCGGTGCTGGATCTCATTCGTTATGGCCGTCTTTCTCTCTCTTCCATGATCAAGGAGACCCGTGTCCCCTCCGAATGCGCCGCGGTGTACGAGCGCTTGGCAAATGATCCCGCATTCCCTACCGTTTTACAGTTTGATTGGACGAAAGAGGTTTTTTGATATGAGAAAGATCAGAGTCGCACAGATCGGCACGAGCCAAAACAGCCACGGAAACAATATTTTACTCTCTCTCTTAAAGCAAACCGATATTTTCGAGGTGGTGGGCTACGCCTTGCCCGAAAATGAAAGGGAAAAATTCCCCGCGCGCGCGGCGGACTTTGATGGGTTGAGGGAAATGACGGTGGAGGAGATCCTGGCCGACGAAAGCATTGAGGCGGTAGTGGTTGAGACGGAGGAGATCTATCTCACCAAATACGCACTGATGGCCGCTGAGGCAGGCAAGCATATCCATATGGAAAAGCCGGGCGGCCTCTGCCGCGACGGTTTCCACGCCCTTATCGCCGCCGTGAAGGAAAAGGGCCTCGTGTTCCACACGGGGTATATGTATCGCTACAATCCCGAAATCATCGCCTTGAAGGAGGCGATCGAAAAGGGCGAGCTTGGGGACATCGTCAGCATAGAGACGCATATGTGCTGTCGCCATACCGACGAGGTGCTTCGCTGGCTCGGCACCTTCCACGGTGGGATGATGTTTTTCCTCGGGTGCCATTTGCTTGATTTGGTGCTTTCCATTCAGGGAAAGCCCCTTCGTGTTCTGCCCTTTAACAAGAACACGACCCACGGCGAAGGCCATAACAGCGAGGACTTCTGCTTGGCATTGCTCGAATACGAAAAGGGATATTCCATTGTCAAGACCACGGCGGTGGAGCACGGCGGCTTTGCGCGCAGACATTTGACGGTGGTCGGCACGAAAAAAACGGTTCGTCTCGAGCCTCTTGAAATGTTCGACACGGGGAGTATGCTCTTTACGGGCAAAACGGAATATGCAAGTGACGCTTGGGGCGACATGGGGAGCTATACCGAGAGCGCGCGCTTTGATCGCTACGACACCATGATGGCCTCCTTTGCCGCCGTGGTGAGAGGGGAAAAGGAAAGCCCAAAAAGCTACGACTACGAGGCGGAGCTGTACGAGCTGGTGCTTGCCGCCTGCGGCGTGTCGGGCAGGTGATAAAACAGAATCGAATTTGTTAAATAGAAGCGATTTCCTTATTGCGTTTTGGGTCGCTTCGTGTTAAAATGGGATTACGATAAAATAGAAAAGGAAACAAACGGTATGAAAAAGGTGTTGATTCCGGGCGGCACGGGCGCCATGGGCGTTTATCTCGTGCCTGAGCTTTTGCGTATGGGCTATGCGGTGGACGTTGTGGCCTTGGATGTTGGCGAGATCGTTCACAAGAATCTGACCTATACCAAGGCAAACGCCAAGGACGTGGCGGTTATGACGGAGATCCTTAAAAAGGATTACGACGCGGTGGTGGATTTTATGATCTATCCCACGAAGGAGGAATACGAGCGGTTTTTGCCGTTGTATCTCGCTAATACGGGGCATTATATCTATCTTTCCACCTATCGGGTGTATGCCGACGAGGAGCATCCCATCAAGGAGACCTCGCCGAGGATCTTAGACGTTACAAAGGACGAAACGGTTCTCACGTCGGGCGACTATTGCATCTACAAGGCACAGGGCGAGGATTTCTTAAAAGCGCTCGGCAAGAGCCATTATACGGCCATTCGCCCCGCCGTCACCTACTCCAAGCGCCGCTTTCAGCTGGTCACCCTCGAAATGGACGTGGTGATGCGAAGGATGCTTGAGGGCAAAAAGATCCTTCTGCCCGAGGCGGCCATGCCTAAGCAAGCCACCATGTCTTGGGCAGGGGACGTGGCGAAAATGATCGCCCGTCTTGTTTGCAACAAGGACGCCTACGGCGAGACGTATTCCGTTTGCACGGCGGAGCATATGCCGTGGGAAGAGGTAGCGAGGATCTATGGGCGCATCGGCGGACTTAAATACGAAACTACCGACATCGATACCTATCTCGACGTCATTTGCGGCGGAAGTCCTTGGGGCCGCCGTCAGTTAGAGCTTGACCGTCTCTATGACCGCGTAATGGACAATACGAAGATCCTCACCGTCACGGGCATGAAGCAAAGTGAGTTAATGCCCTTAGCCGAGGGCTTGCGGCTTGAATATGAGGCCTTCCCCAAGGATTTCGCCTTCCATGATACAGCCCCTTATCTGCAAATGGAAGCATATTTTAACAAAAAGGAGAATGTAAGATGAAAGCCATATTGGTAAACGACGATAGATCCCTTTCGTGGCGCGAGGTTCCCGATCCCATAATAAAGCCCGAGGAGGTATTGGTGGAGATCCACGCCGCCGCCCTCAACCGTGCCGACCTGATGCAAAGAGAGGGAGATTATCCCCCTCCTCCCGGTTGCCCCGAGTGGATGGGCCTTGAGGTGGCGGGTGTTATCACCGCCATGGGCGAGGAGGCAAAGGAAAAATCGTCCTGGCAGGTTGGTGACAGGGTCTGCGCTCTTCTCGGCGGCGGTGGCTACGCCGAGGCGGTGGCGGTCAAGTATGATATGCTGATGCCCGTGCCCGAGAATTGCTCTATGGTGGAGGCCGCCGCGATTCCCGAGGCCTTTGCTACCGCTTATCTGAATCTCTTTATCGAGGGTGGTATAAAGGAAGGAAACACGCTTTTGATGCACGCGGGCGCGTCGGGGCTTGCCAGCGTGATCATTCCCATGGCCAAGGCCTTTGGCGTCAGGGTCATCACCTCGGTGCTGAACGGCGAGATCGCCAAGTCTATTTCTCATCTCGGCGCGGATGTCATCATCAACATGGAAAAGGAGACCACTGCGGAGGTTCTTAAGAGGGAGCTTGAGGCAGGGCGATCCGTGGACGTGGCCATTGACTGCCTCGGCGGTGCCCATATGGGCGAATGCCTCCCCTATCTTACCCACGGTGCCAGATGGATCATGATCGCCGCCTTGGCGGGCACCAAGACCGAGATCGACCTTAAAAACATCTACGTGCGCAACGTGCGCATTATCGGAAGCACCCTGCGCTCCCGTACTCCTGCCGTGAAGGCGCAGATCCTCGCCTCTCTCGTGAGGGACGTTTTCCCCAAGATCGAAGCGGGTCTCGTCAAGCCCACCATCCACGCCGTTCTGCCCATTACCGAGGCAGAGGCCGCTCATGACATCCTTTATAAGGGGAAAAACGTGGGCAAGGTCGTCTTGACCGTTAAAAACTAATAAAAACTAAAATTCTCGAAAACCGCAAAAGTGAGCCTTTTGCGGTTTTTTTGATGAAAACAGTTGACAAGAAACAGGGAACGTGCTATAATGATGTTGTAAATACAACTTTGGAGGAAGAATGGAAAACAGATTCGAGACCTTCACCGCGCTGATGACAGGCATCGGGCGCAGTATTCGCAGGATCAAAACGATGGAAATGGCGGATTTTCACTTGAAAGGAACCCACGCTCTCTGTCTATACTATCTGTACAGGCATGACTCTCTGACCGCTACCGAGCTGTGCGAGCTGTGCGAGGAGGATAAGGCCAACATTTCCCGTACCATTGAGCATTTGAAGCAAAACGATTACATCGTGTGCGCCGACGGCGCGGCCAAGCGCTATCGCAGTCCCTTGGCGCTTACCGAAAAGGGTCGTGAGGCGGGTGCCAAAATGGTGGAAAAGATCGACAAGGTTTTGGCTCTCTCAAGCGAGGGGATCAGCGAGGAAAACAGAAGGATTATGTATGAAAGCCTGTATCGCGTAGGTGAAAACCTGCAAAAGCTGTGCGACAGGTATGAAAAGCAAAGCAAGGAGGAGAAGTGATGCTTCCAATGAAACACGAGCCTGTATATGATAGAGGTGAATTTGCCAGCGTGCGTGAGCTGGTGGAGTGGGCCGCAGAGACCCACGGCGACAAAGCCGCCTATTCCTACGCCCCCAACCCTCACAAGAGTGAGGTAGAGAGAAAGAGCTTTGCCGAGCTTGGCGAGGACGTGCGCGCCTTGGCTACCGAGCTGTACGCCATGGGGTGCGCGGGCAAGCACGTGGCTCTCGTCGGCAAAATGTCCTATGAGTGGGTGCTTCTTTACTACGCCACCATGTCCATCGGCGGCATTCTCGCGCCTCTTGACCGCGATTGGGCGGCGGAGGATCTGGCCGATACTGTGAAAAATGCCGACGCAGCCTTCCTTTTCTGTGAAAAGGATATTGCGGACAAGGGCGAGCTTATCGCCCGCGTTGCGAATATCAGCAGCCCTGTTTATTATCTTTCCGCAGAGGGCGCGGATTCGGTTTCCGCTTTGGTGGAAAGCGGAAAGAAAAAGCTGGAGGCGGGAGACCGCTCCTATTACGAGGCGCGTATTGATCCCACCAAAATGGCGCTTCTCGTCTTTACCTCCGGCACGACGGGTAAGGGAAAGGGCGTAATGCTGACCCAAAACGCCATTCTCACCGACTTGTTTTACATTCTGCGGTATATTGATTTCGGTAAAAAGACGGTCAGCGTTTTGCCGCCTCACCACACCTACGGCTCTACCGTTATGATCATCGGCCACACCATGATCGGATGTGAGGTGTATCTCTCCGCCGGGCTTCGCTACGTGGTCAAGGAGCTGAAGGAGCAGAGACCTGAGCACATGGTCCTCGTCCCTCTCTATCTTGAGACCTTTTATCGCAAGATCCAAGCTACCTTAAAGGAAAAGGGCAAGGATGAGCTGATCAGAAAGATGATCAAGACGAGCAACGCCATGCGCAAGCTGGGTATTGATATGCGCAAAAAGCTGTTTGCCTCTGTCCGCGCCGCATTCGGCGGTGCGCTTCGCACCGTCATTTCGGGCGGCGCGCCCCTTAACCCCGAGATCATGGATTTCTTTGAGGCCATCGGAATCCAAGTGCTGAACGGTTACGGAATCACCGAGTGCGCTCCCTTGGTGGCTGTAAACAGAAGCTACGCTCCCGTGGCGGGAAGCGTGGGGCACGTGGTGCCTATTGATACCGTCAAGATCGCCGACCCCAACGAAAGCGGCGAGGGAGAGATCTGCGTCAAGGGAATCAACGTGATGCTCGGCTATTACAAGAACGAGGAGGCCACGCTTGAGGCCTTTGACAAGGACGGTTACTTCAAAACGGGAGACTACGGTACGCTGAACGAGGACGGTGTGCTCTTCATCACGGGACGCAAGAAAAACCTTATCATCCTCTCCAACGGCAAGAATGTTTACCCCGAGGAGATCGAAAATGTGTGGACCTCCGTGCCCGGTGTGCTTGACATCGTGGTGTATGAGGGACAGAGCAAGAGAGGCATCTCCTATAACGCCATCGTAGCGGAGATCTATCCCGACAAGGAGTATTTCGAGAAGAACGGCATCGAGGATCTTGACGCCTACTTCAAGACTTATATGGATAAGTACAACAAGGACGCGGTGGCCTACAAGAAGATCGGTCTCCTCAAGGTCAGGGAAGAGGAGTTCCCCAAAAACACCCTGCGCAAGATCATGCGTTTTCAATTGGATACGACCATCGAATAATAAAAAATATCGCACCCACGGCGTACCTGCGATAAAGCAGGTACGCAACGAAATTTGCCCATTCGGGCAAGTGAAATCGCTTCGCGATGAAATATTTGCTTCGCAAATGTGAAATGTTCGCTTCGCGAACGTAGGCAAATTTCATTTCACATCGAACGAAGTGAGATATTTCACAATATGCGACAGCATATTATTTCACGTTTTGCGATAGCAAAACATTTCACTTATGTTCTACCGCCCGACAGTGTAATACACTACACCTTGCAGGGCAAAGTGTGTGAAAAGGAGTACGAACAAATCGTCCGTACTCCTTTTTTCTTTTTTGGGAGGTAAAACCCGCTTTATGGAAGGACTCCCACGGGTGCGATATTTTTTGTTATTGAAAAAATCATCTTGGCGGTTCGAGCTTGCGCCAGCAACGGTAGAGTGCCATCTGATACCAAATGACGGACAAGAGCTGAAGCACCATGCAAAGAAGGGCGACACTCTCCACGTAACCGCCGAGAATGGACAACAGACTGCCAAAGAGAAGCAAAAACCAAGCGGAGGAAAGATCCCGTCCGCCCAAGGGGCGGGAAGCGCGCTTTTCCCATGCCTTCACCTGCTCCGCCATCTCGTAGCCGAGATAGAGGGCAAGGGCCAAGCCCACAAGGTCAAGCGCGATGCCCAAGGGCTTGCCCATATCCACGGCCAGAAGTGCCAATACCGTCAAAGCAAGGTCTAAGACACCAAGCCCCATGGCGGCAAGACGCATCCGTAAAAAACGGGGGGCACCGTCGGAGATGCGACCGAAGCCCAAAAGAAGCAGGACACACCCCACGGCGGCGGGCATCAGGTTGAGGGAGCCCGTGCCGACAGCGATGGGAAAGTCCAAAAACAGGAAAAAGAAGCCGAAGAATATAAATCCCATATCAGCGGAGGAAATAGAACCAAATGAGGAAGAGCGCGAAAACGGCAATAATGGCAACGGGGATGATGCTCGACCATACGGAGGGGCCCTTCTCAGGCTCGGCCGCCGCGTCCTCGGCGCGGACCTCCTCAAAGATAGCGTTCATTTCCGCCTCCTCCTCTTCGGAGACGGTATCCGTTTTCTCGCCCGACAAGATGTCACTCAGTGCCTTTGCCACCTGGGGGTCCTTGATGGCGGCGGCACGCGAAAGAAGCTTTTCCTTGGCATTCGCTTGCTCCTCGCTTTCCTCGGCGGTGGCCAAGTCGAGCAGGGCCTCACACTCGGGACAGAGACAGCGACGGTTGCCGTATCCACTGACAAAAAGAACGGCAGGGGATTCGGACTCAAACTTGTTGCGGCAAATGACACAGGTTTCCATTTTTTTCTCCTACAAAATAAATTAAAGCAATCTGAAATCTACCTCATTGTAGCATAAAGACGGCCGTTTGTCAACGGTTTGGATTTTTCTTTCCTTTTCTTTTTTCTTTCCCTTGCATTTGCGCGCGTTTTATGATACAATTGTAAAAGAAAAAAGCGAAAGGAGCAAAAAATGAAGCTGATCATTGCGGAAAAGCCCAGTCTTGGCAGAAATATCGCCGCCGCCATCGGCAAGCTGCGCTCCTTGAACGGCTATATGGAGGGAGAAGGGTACATCGTCAGTTGGGCCTTCGGTCACTTGTTCTCCTTGTCCGACATCGACCATTATGCTCCCAACCCCGACGGCTCTACCCGTTGGTGCCGCGAGACTCTGCCTTGCATACCCGAACGCTTTGATTTTGAGCTTCGCAAGGGACAGGACGGCAAAAGAGACAGTGGAGTGGAGAAGCAGTTCCGTATTCTCACCGAGCTTGCCAACCGTCCCGACGTGGATGCCTGATGGATATAGTTTGGAACTTGATAAGAACAAAGCTGGTATTAGGGTAATGAATTTTTCAAATGGGCAGAATACCATTACATTTACAGCTCATTCTGATGCCTCTATGGGAAGCTATACAATCGATACGGAAAATGCCAACAATGCCTATGACATCAAAATACTGAACTATGATGGTATTGTGGTAGAGAAAGGTCATGAGGTCTGCCTATACTGGTTTG